>JABHAX010000176.1 GCA_018674095.1 Fidelibacterota bacterium | reverse complement strand
TGGACCCGAATATTCAAAGCTGAAACGATTGATTTGTTTACACAGCGTGCGAATGTGATTGAAGGGAGTTCCCGCTGTTTGGGGTGGGACAGCCCAGATGGTGAAGCATCTGGCGGAGTATATTTAAGCGATAAAAGTTTTGGACACAATGGATATACAGGAACATCATTATGGATTGATCCCGAAAACAAAATTATAGTTATTTTACTGACCAATGCGGTTCATCCTAATCGCTCTTGGAAAAACCCAAAATATTATGATTGGCGACAACGAATACATTCTGCGGTTTATGAGACGCTGGGATTCAAAGAAAAGAATCCAAATCTGAAAATCAAACAGCGATGGGTAAAAACTCCCTGAAGAGTGAATGATATATTCACAGGAATTATAATATGTTACACTGGATAGACACGTCAATCATTTTTCTTTTTTTAGCCGGACTCATGGGTTTTGGCTGGTGGCAGAGCAGATTGAATATTACCACATCTGATTATTTTTTGGGTGGCAAAACCATTCCCTGGATTGTAGCTATGTTTTCCATCGTTGCCACAGAAACGTCCGTTTTAACATTTATCAGCATTCCGGGAATCGCTTATCGCGGGAATTGGTTATTCCTGCAATTGGCCATTGGATATATTCTGGGAAGGATTCTGGTGAGTTTATTTTTATTGCCGGAATATTTTAGTTCAGGTGTCACATCCATTTATGAAGTATTGGGAAATAAATTTGGCCCAGAAATCCAAAAAGTCGCATCAGGTGTTTTCCTCATTACCCGGATTCTTGCTGATGGAATTCGATACCTTGCAACGGCGGTTATTGTACAGGTTGTAACGGGATGGTCATTGCCTGTTGCCGTATTGGTGATCGGAATTGTAACCCTTATTTATTCACTTCTCGGAGGCATCCGAACCATCGTTTGGATTGATAGTTTTCAATTTGTGCTTTATTTAGCTGGAGGCTTGATTTCCATATTTTATATCCTGCTTAATATGGACCCATCAACTGGTGATGCTCTGATTCTATTGAGTGAAGCAGGAAAATTACAGATACTAAATTTTAGTGGAGATTTTCTCCATGATCCATACTCGTTCATAAGTGCAGTCATTGGTGGCATGCTTTTATCTTTTTCTTCTCATGGTGCTGATTATATGATGGTTCAACGCGTTTTGGGAACCAAGGATCTAGAATCCGGAAGGAAAGCCATGATTGGGAGTGGGTTTTTTGTTTTTCTGCAATTCGGGATTTTCTTATTAGCCGGATCCTTGATTTACATTTACCTCGGAGGGGTGGAGATAGATAAAGATCGGGAATTTTCAACTTTTATTATTGAACATTTACCCATTGGTGTAAAAGGATTGTTGTTGGCTGGAATTCTGTCGGCAGCCATGTCAACGTTGAGTTCATCTATCAATTCCTTGGCTTCTTCTACAATCATCGATTGGTTTAAAGGTGAAGCGGATTTGAAAAAGTCCCGGATTGTTAGTTTCGTATGGGCGATTGTTCTCATCGGCATTGCACTCATTTTTGATGAAGGAGATTCTGCCATTATTATTATGGGACTTACGATTGCTTCCTTCACTTATGGAGGACTTTTGGGGCTATTTCTCTTGAGTAAACTTAATCAATCGTTTCAACCAACCAGTTTAATATTTGGGCTGATCTCCAGTTGTTTAATTGTGTTTTATTTACAACATATTGGCTTGGCCTGGACATGGTTTATTCTGGTTTCTGTTGTTGTAAATGTGGGAATTACCATGGTCTCAGAACGGGTGATTCGGATACTAAAATAGATAGAATAATTTTACTAAAATTCAAATTATGTTTGATGTGATAACCCTTCTTATTAACATGAAGGAATTTGATCGATATGGACTAAAAACATCTGAATTTGAGTCTAATGAATTGATAGTAACTTTTCCAGCCTGATGAATAAAATCTTTTCCACCTATACTGATACCAACATGTGTCACTTTTTCACCATCACCGAAAAAGAGCAGGTCTCCTGATACTACATTTGACCAGGATTCATTCGGCTGAATTTGCTTCCCTACCAATGCCTGCTGTCGAGCATCGCGTGGGAGTTGTTCTCCAAATGCTTTGTAAACGGTTTGGGTAAACCCTGAACAATCATTTCCTTTTGAAGAATTCCCACCCCATAAATAAGGAACACCCATCATTTGATATGCCTTTGATAATAAATCTTTACGATAGGTTGATTTATGAAAAATACTTTTTAAAGTGTCAATTTCACTATTAAGAATATAGCCAAGTCTTCCATCCGGTAAAGAAATCTTTACCCATTCTCTATTTGTGTTCAAAACTTTTATTTGGTTATTTAAAACAGCATCACTTACCGGAATGCTCATGAAATCAGGTTTGGAAAATATCATAGGATTTAGTCCAACGATTCTGTGTTGAGCAGCCGATTCCCATTCTGCAAAGAACGAAGAATCACATCTATGAAATGCGGTTTTATTTATCCAGCCTACATAATCGTAGTGTGTTTGTGATAAGAACCACCCATCTTCTTGTTTTAATAATCGAATCGGATATCCCATAATGGCTTGATCTACCATCTGTGATGCATGGCTGGGTTTTTCTCGAATGGGTGTAACACTCACATTAATAATTGCGTATGAACTATCACCCAATTCAGAATCAGGTAATAAGACAATTTTATTTATATAACCATTATTTTGAAATAACGAGTCCGAAAAACTATTTATTTCTTGATAAGCGAGTGCATGGCTCGTCATACCAGAAACAGTCCACTTTCCCTCAATATTTTTTAGATCAACTTGATAAACTACTAATGATTTATCAAAAATATATTTTTGACCAATCTTTTCCATACCAAGGTTGAAAAGATCTGAAATGCGGTTTTTGGAAGAGCATTGTATAAGAATACAGATGCACATAATCGAGGTAAAAATAAATCGTTTATTTGATTTCATTGCGTAATTCCATTTGTTTTATTTTGATTTTGATATCAAATCCCACCAAAAAGATATTGACAAATATAAACGGCACTTAATACGCCAACTGCATCCGCAAATAATCCAGCTATAAGAGCATGGCGTGTTTTTCGAATACCCACTGAACCAAAATAAACTGCCAAAACATAAAATGTGGTTTCTGTAGATCCAAACATGGTGGCGCCAATTTTAGCAATTAGAGAATCTGGACCATGAACATTAATCAAATCAGTCAATAGGCCTAATGAACCACTTCCCGATAAAGGACGCATTAATGCTAAAGGAAAATTTTCTGCGGGAAAGCCGATCATTGATAAAACAGGAGAAAGGAAATTGAGCAATAAATCCAATGCCCCAGATGCTCGAAACATTCCAATGGCAACGAGAATTGCCACAAGATAGGGAATGATCCTTACGGCAATTGTGAAGCCGTCTTTCGCGCCTTCCACAAAAGATTCATACACTTTCACTTTTTTAAATAATAAACCATAAAAAGGAATTCCAACCAACAAAAATGGAATAATGTATTTAGAGAATTCGTTAATACTACCGACAAATGAATCAATCATGATTGACTTCCTCCACCAACAGAAAAACGTTTTCGTTTTTCTAAAAATTTGACTGCTGTAATGGCAGCAATTGTGGACATACTAGTGGCAAAAATAGTGGTAATAAAAATTTGACTGGAAGTCGCTCCCATGAGTGCCACAACCGTTGCAGGAAGAATGAGCTGCACACTGGATGTATTTATGGCCAAAAAAGTACACATGGCGTTTGTGGCAGTCTCTTTATTTGGATTTAATTCCTGAAGCTCTTCCATGGCTTTCAAACCCAATGGTGTGGCTGCATTTCCCAAACCCAAAATATTCGCTGCCATATTTAAAACAATGGATCCAATGGCAGGATGATCTTCCGGTACCTCGGGAAATAGACGAATTGTTATAGGACGTAAACCTTTGGCAATGACACGAATAAGTCCCGATTCTTCAGCAATTTTCATAACACCCAACCATAGAGCCATAATGCCAATTAAGCCGATGGCAAGATTCACGGCCACCTTTGCCATATCGATGGCTGCTTCAGTTACCGCATCGATGTTGCCTGTAAATGCGCCAACCACAACAGCAATGAACATCATTCCAAACCAAATGTAATTCAGCATTTATTTTTCCTTATTTTC
>JABHAX010000175.1 GCA_018674095.1 Fidelibacterota bacterium | reverse complement strand
TTTTCAAGTTCTTGTTCAATATTGAATTTCGCCAATCGAATCGTGCCAAACATTAAAGGAATAAATGCGATAAATCCACCCAACAAGGGTGGCAGTCCATTCACGTAGAGGGAATAGATTAAAACGGAAGGAACCACACAAAAAGATACTGTATCTGCCATGGAATCAAATTCAACACCAAATCGAGATTCAATCCCCAACATTCTTGCAATTTTCCCATCAAAAACATCGAATGAACCAGCAATAATGATAAAGACACCAGCTCTTAAAGGTTGGTCATTAAGAATTAGGCTAATTGATAAAAACCCCAGAAACATATTGAGCAATGTCAAAATGTTTGGGATAAAATGACGGGGTTTCCTTCTTTGTTTATTCGAATTTAATTTCATTCATACGTTCCCATGATGGTTTTATTTCCCACCACTTTCTGCCCCAATTCTACGGATAAATTTACATGTTTTGGAAGAATCAAATCTGTACGAGATCCAAATCGGATAAAACCCAATCTACCACCCATTTCCATTGATTTGCCATTTTTAGCATAACATAAAATTCGTCGAGCAATAAGCCCCGCAATTTGCTTCACTTTCACCGGTCCAATTTTGCTTGAGATTGTAATTTCTGTTCTTTCATTTTCATCTGATGCTTTATGGTCAAACGCTGCAAGGAATTTTCCCTTTTCATACTTAACCGAAGTAAAGGTACCATCGATGGGCATTCGATTACAATGCACATTAAATACATTTAAAAAAATGGAGACCAATTGCGCTTCACCTACATCCGTATCATTCACATCTGTGATTTTAACAATTTTACCATCAGCAGGTGCAATGATGAAATTTTCACCGGCTGGAACGGTTCGAATTGGATCTCTGAAAAAGTTGATACAAAAAACTAATAATCCAACAAAAACCCAAGGAATAACAAGTGATAACCCCAGAGAATCATATTGCCAAACTGCAAGGGCCGTTAAAATTAATAAAGGAAGAACGATAAATCGCCCTTCGGGTGCCAGTCTCATACGCTCATTTTCTCCTAGATTTTTCTAATTTCATTTTCAAAGTTTTATATGAACCTTCTCGAAATATTTTCAGTGATAGTTTATCTCCAGGTCGAAGATCATTCTCAGAAATTATAGTTCTAATTTCATTGGGACGATTGACCGGTTCACCATTCACCGTCAAAATAACATCTCCCACTTCTAGGCCTGATCTATCTCCTGCACTTCCAGACGTAATCTCCACAACAATGACGCCTTTTGTAAATGGAATATCTAAATATCTGGCAAAACTTCGTGTAACCGGTTGGACAATTAATCCTGTAGAATATCCCCGATCCACATGGCCCGTCACTCTTAATTCTTTAGCGATTCTCTTGGTGGAATTTATAGGAAGTGCAAATCCGATTCCCACTGATCCTTGGGCATAATCAGACCCTGTAAAAATAAATGTATTTATACCTATCACTTCTCCCAATGCATTCACCAATGGACCACCAGAGTTTCCTGGGTTTATGGCCGCATCAGTTTGAATCATATCCTGAAATATTTTCCCACTTTTTTGTCGTCCAAAATCCATATGTGTTGCAGAAATGATTCCAACACTTGCAGTCGGTTTATTACTTATAGAAAAAAGTTGAAATGGATTACCAAGGGCAATCACCCATTCACCAATTAATAAATCATCTGAATTGCCTAATTCGGCATAGGGGAAATTATCACCGTTTAATTTTAATAAGGCTAAATCCGAAGTTGGGTCTGAACCAATGATTTCTGCTTCATATTCATCACCGCCGGATAAGGTGACGGTTACTTTATCTGCATTCTCGATTACATGGTGATTTGTCATGACATATCCGTCTGGACTAATTACGACACCACTTCCAGAACTTTTCATGGGATAAATTTCCCGAGGATACATAAACCCGAAAAATGGATCAAATGAAACAGATGAAATATGTTGTTCTACATTGATACTCGCCACGGAAGGTCCGACTTTTTCGATGGCACGCGTAATGGCAGTTTCTCGAGAGGCAGTAATTCCGTCTCCAAAAAGAAACGACATTGTGATAAAAATAAAAATAATTTTAAATCGTTTATTCATAAACTACATTTACTAATAAGAGCCCTTCCGGAGGCGCTTTAAATATGCGAACATCTTTTTGGGGATTTTTTAACAAAAGGTAATAATTCTCATTTGATAAGCGTTTTTCAATAACTGCAATCATGGTCCCAACTAGGTACCGAACCATATGATGCAAAAAACGGTTACCTGTAATATGAAAAATTACCATTTTTCCATCTAATGTCCATTCAGATTTATAAATAATACATCGAGTATGTTTCAACTCTTCGTGATATTTACTAAAGGATAAAAAATCATGATCCCCCACAAGTAGAGATGCCAATTGATTCAATTCGTTCATATCTATTTTCGGAATACTCCAGGCCTGATTTTTAAATAATAAGGAATTTCCAGTAAAACATTGATACTGATAATGACGTTTTAAAGCATCAAACCTTGCATGGAAATCTTGATGAACTTTTTCAACCGTCATAATTCTGCAATCAAGAGATAAATTACCATTTAAGGCTTTTATAAGCTCACCGTCACTCAACCTTGTTTCAAAGTCAAAATGAGCCACTTGCCCCATTGCATGAACGCCTGTATCTGTCCGCCCTGCACCATGAACTGGAATTCTCGTTTTTTGATTCGAAATTTTTCGGAGCACCTTTTCTAAGTCACCCTGCACTGTTCTTCCTTTTGGTTGGAGTTGCCAACCCAAAAATTTGGCTCCATCATATTGCAAAGTAACTTTATATCGTGACAAATGTATGAACTCCAAACAACATTGCAAAAACTGCAATCATCCAGAAAAAATCAATTAGTCTGAATGAAATCAGAGGATAAATACTTCTAGGAAAGGTTTGACCATATCCCCGCATTTCCATAACTCCTGTGATTGAGTCTGCTTTATTCAAATTTAAAATAATAAAATCCGGAATAAAGTGAGCCACTTGGAATGCCTTTTTGGTAAAGGTATTTGGGGATGAAATAGATAATGCTTTTTGAGATCTTTCCATCTGTTGCCATTCTTCTTTAAATGTTGGGAAAAACCGAATTGTCATATCAAAAAAAAGAAGGAGATCTTCAACCCAACGCCACGAAAAATTCATCTTATACCATAAACTTCGAGTAGCGGAAATAATATCATCAGATTTTGCTTGTAATGTATAAACTGTCATGACGCTCACCAACACCAATAAACGAATTGTTGCCAACGAAACATCTAATAGAATTATTGGAATTTCCCTCTCCGAAACCAAAAATGATATCGCGAAAAAAATGAATCCCATTATAGGAAAATATTTCCAAAATGGCATTGTTCGTTCTTTCCATTCTTGCCAATGTGATTTTTCATAAATTATAAGGGAAAGTCCTAAAATAACATGAAAAATCAAAAGACCCACTTTCAATGAAAGAAGTACCGAAATAGAGAAGGCCAAATACAGAGAAAGCCGCGTAATGGGATTCATTTTTATAGGTCCAATCCGATCTTTAAAGAAACCGAATAAGATCCATCACGTTCGATAATTGGAATCATTGAAATGGAATTAATCTTTTCCAATCGAGTAAGATACAGGGCATCTATGGCAGAAACGATATGATTTACAATCAAGCCACCAATAATAAATTTCCCTCTCAAAGCCAGTTTATCACTTCCAATTCGCATCGTTTCAAATGTTGTCTTATTCTTATCAGAGTCCCATGTCCAATCCCACCCTTCATTTTCTGGATATAAATCATCAATATCTCGAAATCGTAGATGCTCATCATTATGGTCATCCATGCTTGAATAATTTCCCATATCAACCCAATATTTATGGTCTTTTCCCATTGGATTGACTCCAGCATGTTCCACTGCATAAGATTCATAATTTTTTGCTTTAATTCCTGAGAATGTGTAAGAGCTGATACACGCTGTTAACATGGTAATTTCTGTTAATCGAAATATTCGAGCTCTTTTTGTATTTTGCATGGATGACTCTCCCCAACCTGGGAGAATAGCAGATTTAACCATTGGATGAATTTTTGGCGATCCACCGAATAATAATCCCATAATGAGAATAAATGTTAATGATTTTTTCTTATGCATTGAATTGGTCCAAGTAGGCAAAATATTAAAAAACAAATTATGGCAAAAATATCACCATATTGACTATAAAAGCTTCCTGAATTCCCTAAAGGAACACTGACTTTAAAAACGGCCATTTCTCCCAATATTTGTTCATTAGATGATATACCATTCGCAAGAATCAGCCCGGAAATTCCGGTATTCGCTGACCGAACAATCGGTACTCTGTTTTCAATAGCACGGATTCGTGCAATATCATAATGTTGATAGGGCCCTGCTGAATTCCCTAACCAACCATCATTTGTTTGAATAGAAATCATTTCTGCGCCATTTTTTACAAATTGACTTACCAATTTAGGAATGCTTGATTCATAACAAATCAGATTGGAGAAATGGGTTGAATCACATTCAAAAACCGTGTACTCTGTTCCATGGGTAAAGTTCCCCTGTCCAAAATTCAAATTCTTTAAAGATGGAATTTGTGTCGAAAATGGAATGTATTCTGCAAAGGGAACTAAATGGAGTTTATTATAGAGATAATAAGAATGATTGGGTGTAAAAAACATGGAACTGTTAAAATACTGTTTATCTCCCGTGGCTGATTTAGTTCGGTCAACCGTCCCTGTTAAAACTGGAATTGCAGAAGAATCAACTTTTGATTGAATCATTTTCCTGACTGTTCGATTTAATCTTAAATAAGCGGGATAGGCAGTTTCTGGAAAAACAATCATATCAGGATTGAGAAGAATTGCCTCACCATGTAAAGAGTCCATATAAGCAATTGTTTCTGTCTTCATTTCAAAATCCCATTTAGCATTTGGATCAATATTGGGTTGAAGAATTCCTACCTCCAAAACTCGATTAGATTGATTGAATTCTTTCATCCGAGATTTCCCGGAAAACCAAAGCCCTAATAAAAAAATAAAAATAAATAATCCCAGCTTTTTATTGGGCTCAAACTTCTGAATCAAGATATAAAGTATAACATTAATCAATGAAACCCATAGTGTTACTCCATAGCTTCCTGTCACTTCCATTATTTGAATTAAAGGCAAAAATTCTAATTGAGTTAAAACTATATTTCCCCACGGAAATCCCAATGCACCAAAACTCCGAATCCATTCCATAGATACAATTAAAAAAGGGAATAATGTGAGGCCATTCCCTAACAAGTTCACTCGCCCAAAAATCCATCCTGCTGCAGCCCAAAAAAGTCCTAAATACAATACGGCAGCAATTAGAGATAACAGCACGACCCAAAAACTGGCTCCGGAATTAAATCCAATCCAATAAAATGCCACAAGATTATGAGTCATCCCAAATAAATAGCCTAATCGAGCATTGTCTTTTGCACTATGGTTTAACCAGACATGAAGCAAGGGAATAAGACCAATCCAAGCTAAAAAGCCAAAATGCCAAGGTTGATAGGCAATACCTGTAATAAGTCCGCCACCAATAGCTAAATGAACGGGCGAACGATTAAAAAATGAATTCATCGATTCCGTTTATCTAGGAATTGTTGTAATAAAATTGCCGCGGCTCTTTCATCAATCATTCCTTTATTATGCCCTGTTTTTATATTTTGCATAATCATGGATTTTTGTGCGCTGACAGATGATAATCTTTCATCTTCTAACTCAATCGGTAAATTGAAAATCGATAATGAATCAGCAAATTCTCGAACTTTTATAGTTTGAGCCGTATCTTGTCCTTTCATGCCAATGGGGAGCCCAACGACTATTGCTTCAATCTCTTTTTCTTCAATTAAAGATTGAAGAAATTGCAGACATTTTTCACGTCCCTCATTTCGAAATGTTTTAAAGGGAGAAGCGATTATTTTAAGTGGATCAGACAACGCTAAACCGATACGGCTATCACCGTAATCAACCCCCAAGATTCTCCCCATAAATTAGAGTGGCTTTTGAAGGTGAGATTTTAAGATTTTGCCCGGTTTGAATAGGGTTTTCTTATGTGCCGGAACATAAATTTCTTCATTGGTTCGTGGGTTTCTTGCTCGAGGTTTTGCTTTAGTTGGCTTGGATTCAAACACGCCAAAATTCCGAATCTCAATTCTTGTATAAGGATTATCTTCCATTAGAAAATCTCTCATAATTATAAAAAAATCATCCACAAGGTCTTTAGCTGATTTAACACTAAAATTATTCCGATTTGCCAATTTGGTGGCAATATCTTTTTTCGTATATGTTATTGTTTCCATTATCGACCTGCTCTTTCTACATAATCAATATGTTTTAATTTTGTCATTTTTCGAATTAACCTGTTGAGTTGACGATTATTATTTACCTGAACAATAAAATGGGCAACTGCGACTGAATCAGTCACTTTAATGTCCACACTGGCAATATTTACATTCTGCTTTGAAATACATTCAGACATATCTTTCAACCACCCCTTGTAGTCCAAACCAACAATTCTTAAACGAACATTAAAATTATCCGTGGATTTCACATTCCAATCAACAGGAATTAATCGATCAGACTCGTGGCTTAATAATGGCAAACTTTTACAGGAACTTTGGTGAACTGTAATTCCCCTACCTCTCGTTACAAACCCAATGAGTTCATCGCCTGGAATTGGATTACAGCATTTACCAAAATTCACCATTAGATTATCTATACCATCTAAAATGATTCCTTTGGTCTTAGATCGAGCAAAATCAAAAAATTTCGTTGATTCTTCTTCTTCAGTCTGATCTTCTATTTCATCTTCCTGAGGACGCAATTTTCGAAACATATCACGTACGGTTATCATTCCCGATCCGATTGATTTTAACAAAGCGCCCCTATCTGAGTACCCAAATCGACTAAAACTGTTTCTGAATTCTTCTATATCCTGCAACAATTTCATTCTACGAAGAGTTTTCTCCAACATTTCTTCACCCAATTTTATACTTTCTTCGTCCTGATTTTTTTTAAGATATCGATTGATTTGGTTCCGAGCTTTTGTGGTTACAATAAATTTTTGCCACCCATAACTAGGCATTTGAGTTTTACTCGTAATAATTTCAATCATATCTCCATTTTTCAATTTGGTATTGAGAGGAACAACAGTATGATTAATCTTAGCACCCATACAATGCATTCCAACTTGTGTGTGGACTTGAAAAGCAAAATCAACCGGAGTTGCACCTACCGGTAACTGGACCAAATCGCCTGCTGGAGTAAAAACAAAAATTTCTTCGTTGTATAAATCAATCTTCAAAAGCTCCATAAATTCTTTCGGATCGGTGGATTCATTTTGAAGAATTTCCAACAACTCTCGGAGCCATTTTACATTATTGTCTATTCCAGACGATTTCCCATCTTTATAGACCCAATGTGCTGCCACACCAATTTCTGCAGTTTCATCCATTTCTCGAGTTCGAATTTGTATTTCTACCAATTTCCCCTTGGGCCCAATTACTGTTGTGTGAACAGATTGATATCCATTTGATTTTGGTGTTGCAATAAAGTCTTTAAATCTTTCCTGGATTGGCGTATATAAGCTATGTACAATTCCCAAGGCTAAATAACTTTGCTCAATTTTATCTACAATGATTCGAATGGCATATAAATCATAAATTTCTTCAAACGTTTTCACGCGAGACATCATTTTTCCATAAATTGATGAATAGGATTTTGACCGACCATAAACATGAGGAATAATATCATAGGATTTTAATTCTTCTTCAACAGGCTTAATAATCTCTTTAATAAATTTATCTCTATGTTTTTTTGAAGATTTAATATTAGAATCCAACTCAGTATAACCAGAAGGATTCAACACTCTAAAAACAAGATCTTCCAATTGAGATTTTACTGAAGACATTCCCAAACGATGAGCCAACGGAACATAAACATCACGCGTTTCCACAGCAATTCGATGTTGCTTTATTTTTGCCATGTGAATAATCGTTTCCATATTATGAAGTCGATCAGCGAATTTGATAATAATGACTCTTAGATCCTGTGCGACAGAAAGGAGAATTTTCATAAAATTTCCAGCCTGTTTTTCTTTCCTAGACGAAAATTTTATTCCCCCAATTTTAGTAACACCATCAACAAGATTTGCTAAATCATTTCCAAATTCTGTCCGAAGTGTCTCCACAGATACGTCAGTATCTTCAACCGTATCATGCAATAAACCAGCCATGATAGTTGTGGTATCCATTTTCCACTCGGCAAGGGTTTGGGCAACAGCAACACAGTGTGTAAAATAAGCTTTGCCAGATTGACGTTTTTGACCTTCGTGGTGGCGATTCCCAAAATCATATGCCTTCCACAAAAGCGCTTTTATTTCATCTCTTTCTTCATTCGGGTTGATGGACATTGCGTCCACCAGATTTACAAATAATTTAGGATAATCTCCGAATAGTTGAGGGGCTAATCTTGAAAGAGGATTATCCATTAAAAGGGTGTTTCAGCTTGAGATAAATTCTCAAACCGAGCATATTTACTTATGAAAGAAGCCTCCACAACGCCCGTAGGACCGTTCCGCTGCTTGGCAATTATAATCTTTGCCTTTCCTTCATCTTCATCTTCTTGGCTATAAACCCATGGACGGAATAAAAATATAACAACGTCTGCATCTTGTTCGATGGCACCACTTTCTCGAAGGTCCGATAATTGTGGCTGTTTATCTGCTCGTTGTTCAACGGCTCGAGATAACTGCGACAATGCAACTACCGGGATACTTAATTCTTTTGCCAAAGCCTTCAATGATCGGGAAATAACAGAAATTTCCTGTTGACGACTTTCTACTCCTTTTGGTCCAGTCATAAGTTGGAGATAATCCACCACAATCATGCCAATATTATGTTCGGCTTTTAATCGACGCGCTTTCGCTCGTAATTCCAATACAGTTAATGCCGGCGTATCATCTAAATAAATAGGCGCTTCTGCCAATGAACCAACTGCGATACTTAAATTTTTCCAATGAGTTTTTGGCAAATTTCCTGTTCTAACAAAATGGCTATCAACTCGCGCTTCTGCACAGAGTAATCTCATAGCTAATTGGTGATTTGCCATTTCAAGACTAAACATTCCAACGCCAACGCCGCCTTCTAAAGAAGCATTTCTTAGCATAGATAATGCTAAAGCAGTTTTACCCATTCCAGGGCGACCTGCGATAATAATTAGATCACCCTCTTGAAATCCTGATGTAATATCATCTAAATCCAAAAGCCCTGAAGGAACACCAATAACCGACCCTTTATTTGAACTGATTTTCTCTAATTTCTCAAAAGCATCCACCAAAATCGGATCAATGTGAATGAAACCGCCTTTTAATCGATTATGAGTAATTCTGAAAATTGATTGTTCTACTGAATCAAGGATGTCAGCCACATCTTGACTATCGTCGTATGCTTCCTTGGCAATATCGTGAGACAGATTAATTAAGTTCCGCAATAATGCTTTTTCCAGAACAATTTTTGAATAACGTTCTGCATGAGCAGCTGTTGGAACTGACTCAACTAATCCTGTTATAAAATAGGTACCGCCAACTGCTTCTAGGTCTTTATTCTTTTTTAATAGATCAATAACGGATACGGTATCAATCGGTTCACCTTTGTCGAATAAATTAAGCATTGCGGAGTAAATCTTTCCATTTCCACTTTTGTAAAAATGGTCAGGTGTCAACCACTGAATTGTTTGACTAACAGCATCTTTTGATGAAAGCATAGAACCGAGTACTGCAACTTCAGCTTCATCGGAGTGAGGTTGAACATTGAGAATCTGATGGTTATTTTCAGTCATAATATTAAGCGTTACCTAAAAAACCTTGAATCCATTGAAAATCCTTCCAACAAGGTTTTTTAAAATTAGAATTTCGCAAAAGAGCTGCAGGATGATATGTGACTCTTAAGGGTGTCCCATTATAATCGTGTGTTTTCTCTCTCATTTCTTGTAGTGGGACATCCAATTTTAACAAAGTTTTTCCAGCAACGCGCCCTAATGCTACAATCAATTTAGGGCGAATTTTTGAAATCTGTTCAAGTAAATATGGTTCACATTTATCAACTTCCGAAGGAAGCGGATCGCGATTATTTGGAGGTCGACATTTTATTACATTGGCAATATATACACCGTCTCCCCTTTTTTTACCAATAGCTATCAGGATTTTGTCCAGCATTTTTCCGGCTCCCCCAACGATAGGTTCACCACTAAGGTCTTCCGGTTCTCCTGGCGCTTCACCCACCAAAAGTAATTCAGCATTTGGGTCACCCACACCAAAAACAAAATTTGTCCGAGTTTTCCCTAAGGGACACTCCATACACAAACAGATGGATTCATTAAATGTATCCAACTCCTGCTGGGTATTTATTCTGTCATTCTTGAGAATTGACTCAGACGACTGTTCAGGGTTAATTGAAAAATATAATTCATTCCCATACAACAGTTGCTGTTGTTTGAAATATTTATGAATTGTATCTTTCATAATACTAAATTATACGGGTTTGGTTTTTCTCCAAGTCACTTCCCCATCAAGAAATTTATTAATCGCAATAGTGGTAACTTTTTCTTTCTCTACATAGGTTTCTGGCGTGATTTCATCGACCTCATCAAAAACATCTAAATCTTCTTGCTGATGGTCTTGAATGGCTTTACTTAAGATTCGTTCTTCTAACTCAGTACGAGCTTGACCAGACATTGCTGCTACAGCTTCATACATGTTTTTTGCGCGATCTTCAACTTCGCGAAAAGGTATGGTTTTAAGACCCATTTAGTACTCCTACTTTTAGTTCATTAACTACATTAATTAATTCTTGTGTTGCCACATTTAGATCTTCATTAATCATCACATGGTCAAACCTTTCTTGATACCCCATTTCTTGTTGGAACCTTTGCAATCGGATTTCGATTCGTTTATCTGAATCGCTTCCCCGATTTTTTAATCTTTCCCGTAAATGTTGAATACTTGGGGGAATGATAAAAATTGAAAAGGAGTTCTCAGGATATAATTCATTAATACGAATTGCACCCTTTACATCCATTTCCAATAAAATTGTTTTGTCATATTCAATCGCATTTTCGAGAGTTGACTTAGGCGTACCATAATAAAATCCATGGACATTCTCCCATTCTGCCAAGTTCTGAGAAACAATTAAATCTTCAAATTCATCATGTGAAATAAAATTGTAATCCACACCATCAAGTTCAATATTTCTTTGTGATCTTGTAGTGTAAGATGTTGACCATTCAATATCAGTCATCACTTTTTGTAATGCTTTACACAAGGTTGTTTTTCCGGATCCTGATGGGGCTGAAATGGTAATTAAATTTTTCATTATAAAATATTTTGAACCTGTTCCCTGATTTTTTCTAATTCACCTTTCATTTCAATAACATGATTGGTTACATCAGTTTGGGGACTTTTTGATCCAATGGTATTCACTTCGCGACCGATTTCCTGAATCAAAAAATTGATTCGTTTACCGACAGGTTCTCCTTGGTTTAAATAGGATGATAATTGAGTAAAATGGCTTTTACATCTAACAATTTCTTCGGTTACATCTGCACGTTCTGCTAAAAAAGCAACTTCCTGAATTAGGCGAGTTTCATCGATTTCTTCACCCTTCAATAATTCAGAAACTTTTTCTCTCATTTGCGTTTGGCGCTCTGAACTGTATCGACTTGAAATTTCACCCACATCTTGAATGGTCGATTTAAGTTTATTAATCCGACTTAAAATATCGTCTTGAATTTGTTGACCTTCTTTTTCGCGCATTTCATTGACTTGATTCAGAGCAAATTCCAACGCTTTTATAACTGTGTCTGGTTTTAATTCTTCCGGTTCATCCATCATGAGAAGATCATTTGTCGTTATAATATCGCCTAAACTCAAACGTTTTCCATATTCTACATGAATCTTTTTTAATACATCACTAAGTATTTCATAACGCTCTTTATTAAAACTCATTTTCTGAGTTTCACGACTTGATTTTAATTCAATTCGAACTTGGACAGTTCCACGGTAAAGAGATGATTCAACGAGGGTTCGAACTTTTTGGTCCAATGCTGGATCCATATTGAATCCTCGAATCTTCAATTCTAAAAAACGTGAATTAACCGTCCGTATTTCTACGTCGATTTTATCGGTGCCATGGCCCGCTGAGCCACGACCAAATCCTGTCATACTTTTAATCATAATTTTATTTAGGGGTAAAGCCAATAAAATTACGAAATTTTGTCAATCTTTTCCAAGGATTGTGAAGTGTTGATTTTGAATAACAATATTAGCTTGCTTAACAAACTGGTGAGTAAAAATTAGGTGGTTAGATTTTGACCATATATGCTAAAACAGTGGTAGTTAAATTTAATAAAAATGAGGAATTGTAACCTTTTTAAAAAGTCAAAATGCATACCGGAGAGGCTGGCTGTAAACTGGCGAGTAAAAGTTAGGATTAGGACCAAATATTCCAATTTTTTATGAATTAATAAGTCAATAGGTTTAATTCAGGCCAATTCTGCTTCAATTTTATTATTTCTTACACTCCTAATTTCATTGAAGATATCTTTATGTTTTTTTGTTACTTCTTCAATATCATAATCATCCTGCAAGCCAAGCCAAAAACGTGTAGAATTCCCAAAATATGAACTTAATCGCAAAGCCGTATCTGCTGTGATTTGTCTTTTTCCTTTAATCATTTGAGACAATCTTGTCTGGGGTACGCGAATATCTTTTGCAAACAGCGAGACGGATGCATTGCCATCTGCTGTGTTGTAAGTAATTATATTTTTACTCATAATATGGTTCTAATTGTGCATTAATTTTATTTTTCATTCAATTTAGATTTCACCCAATCCAACGTAACATTCAGTGAGATCAAATGGTGATTCCCAAACCCACTACCTAAATTGGGAGCCAAAAATGCGTAATCCACTCCAAAGCCATCCCATTTCATTCCTAATCCGCCAGTGGAATTATTCACTGAATTTCGACCAACACGGACAAATAATTTATCTTTATAGATACCCTCTATTCCGAAAGAGCCATCCACGGAAAAAGAAGCAAACCCTAATTGAGAATCCAAATTGCGATTTGATGTAGAAATATCCAAATTGAACATGGAATGAAGTTTGACTGGAATCTTTTTCAATTCCAACGGTTGGTGGACACCAACAGAAATTGATGGCGTAGTACCTTCTACAGTGCCATTATTCCAAATGAGTCCCGAAGCTGGCAGATTTCGAATGACAATTCCAATATTCGTTTCTTTAATTTTCTTCATGAGTCCAAAATCAACTCCAACACCTAAAGCATAATGGTCGTCTAAAATATAAGATAAAACTTTTATGCCTATGCCCAATGGCATTTGTCGAAAAGAATGATTGAAAGCGGCATGAATCCCTATTTGGTGCTGACTAAAAAACCGGATTTGGTCCGCATCTAATCGTTCACCTTCATCAAGAATTCCATTCCCTTCTCCCGGATCGTTGGTACCGAATTGGCCATCATTTCCCCAATCCAATAACATATTCCGTGTATCAGGAATTTGGCCAATTCCTTCGTACAATAAATTAATTTGAATCGGTTTCCCGCTTCTCTGTATTTGGAAACTAGCTAAATCATTATTCAGCAGTCCAGCAAAACGGGATTGGTGTGCTAGGGTAATTTCTTGAGATCCTTGTGTTGAGAATATAGGATTCATTAGAGATGAAGAATTTCCACCAAACTGATATGCCGTTGTGGCATTGCCCAAAGCTGCGGTTCTGGCATCTGTAACATGTTCAAATATCTCCCAGCCGTAATTCACCCAATAACCATTTGAAAAACCCAAACTCATAAAAAAAATAAGTAAAAAAGGAAAAGTCCACAACGAAGACATGAACTTTCGATACTCATTTTGTGTCTTCGAGACTTTGTGGCTTTTACTTAAATGTTTTCTACAATCCATATTCTTTTTTAATTTCATCTAATGTTTTAAGTGCTTCCAAAGGTGTCATGGAATTCACATCCAATTCATTTAATATTTTCCGCAATTTGAATTCTTGCTCTTGGAATAGCGTCATTTGATTTGACGGTTCAGGCGGTACAGAAGTTCCCCCTTTTTCAGCGGATTGTTGGATATGATGGTTCAAAATTTCTGTAGCACGATGAATCACCGATTTTGGGAGTCCGGCCATTTGAGCAACATGAATACCATAACTTTTGTCACCGGGACCTTTTGCAATAGATCTTAAGAAAACTATTTTATCCCCGAACTCTTTCACTTCCACATGATGGTTTTCAACGCGGTCCAAAATGGAGTCTAAATCTGTTAATTCGTGATAATGGGTTGCAAATAAAGTTCGAGCTCTTACACCCTCCGTTTCATGAAGATATTCTGTAATGGCCCAGGCCAAAGATAATCCGTCGTAAGTTGCTGTTCCTCGTCCAATTTCGTCCAATAAAATCAAACTTGAATCTGTGGCATTATTTAAAATATTGGCAGCTTCATTCATTTCTACCAAGAATGTACTTTCTCCACCGGCAAGATTATCACTGGCACCAACACGGGTAAATAATCGGTCCACAATTCCAATTGTGGCAGACTTAGCAGGAACAAAACTCCCAATCTGAGCCATGAGTGTAATAAGTCCAATTTGACGCAAATAGGTGGATTTTCCAGCCATATTGGGCCCAGTTATCAGCTGGATTTGATTTTTATTTGAATGGATGGATAAATCATTGGGAATAAATTTTTCGGTGGATGGAAGTAATTGTTCAACCACTGGATGTCGCCCAGCAACGATTTTACATTCTGGATTGTTTGTTAATCGGGGACGAACATAAATTTGGTTTATGGCTGTAGCGGCGAATCCTGATAACAGGTCCATCCGATTAATTGCCTTAGCATTCGTATGGATTTCTGAAATTTGAGACAGTAAAAATTGACAAATTTCAGAAAATAATTGAGATTCTATATTTAATATTTTCTCTTCCGCATTCAGAACCTTATCTTCATATTCCTTTAATTCTTCAGTGATATAACGTTCAGAATTCACTAAAGTTTGTTTTCGAATAAAAGACTCTGGAACCTTCTCCTGATGCATCTTAGTTATTTCAATAAAATATCCAAAAACACGGTTAAACCCAACTTTCAATTTTGGAATCCCCAACTCTTCTCGCAAGGATTCTTGAAATTTCTGAATCCAATCTTTTCCTGAATTCATTAACACTCTTAACTCATCTAAATCCGGATCTACGCCAGTACAAATAACGTTTCCCATTTTTAACAAGACGGGTGCATCTTCGTTAATTGTAGATAAAATTCTTTCAATAATTGATTGAGTATCTACAAATGATTCTGCGAGAGAATGCAAATTGGGATCATCAACAGACTTTAGTTCTTTTTGCCATTCCGGAATTTTCTTTAAGGTAAGTGCAATTCCGACACCATCTCTCGGAGATGCTTTTCCTTGATTTACCTTTCCAAGAATCCGTTCTAAATCTGCCGTTTTACTTAAGACGTCTCGGATTGATTTTAAAATTCGACTATTTTTAGAAAAAGCATCCACCACATCCAATCTATCATTGATTTGTTTCGGATTTGTCAGGGGATAATGGAGCCATCGCCGAAGAAGTCGTCCACCACCTGCCGTTTGTGTTTGGTCAAGACAATCCACTAATGTCCCATGGGTTCCTTGGGTGGATAAACTTTGGAATACTTCTAAATTTCGAATCGTAAATCCATCTAATCCCATAAAACCATCATTTAAAATCGGAGATATTTTTGAAAGGTGATTCAAAGACAAACTCAAATTATTTTTAATATGATGAATCAGTGCGCCACCGGTTGTGAGTCCCAATTTCATATCATCACAACCAAATCCTTTTAATGATTTAAGATTAAAATGTTGGGTCAATAATCTGTATGAAGAATCGTAATCAAATATCCAGTCTTCAATTTGAGTAATAAAAGGTCTGAACTCTCTATACCAATCAGATGTGGAATAAACAATATTTTCGCCCAATATAATTTCACTTGGCGAAAATTTTAATAAATATTCTTTAAGTGATTCAATAGGGCTTTCACCCAAATAAAATTCTCCAGTAGATGGATCTAAAAATGCAAATCCTGCCATTTGTTTATCAAATGAGATTGCGCCAATATACCGGTTTGACTTTTTACTTAAAGCTTGGTCACTGGTTAATGTCCCTGGTGTTACTACTTCGATAACTTCCCGCTTCACAATCCCCTTAGCTAATTTTGGATCTTCAACTTGTTCACAAATAGCGACACGATGTCCAGCTTTCACAAGCTTAGGAAGATAATTATCTAAGGAGTGGTACGGAAATCCTGCCAGGGCAACTTCCGATGCTTTTCCATTGGCCCGTTTGGTGAGAACGATTCCAAGAATTTTGGATGTTATTTCAGCATCTTCCAAAAATGTTTCGTAAAAATCACCCATTCGGAACAAAACCAATGTGTCTTCATATTGCGCTTTTATAGCAAGAAATTGCTTCATGACTGGTGTTTGTGCTACCGTTTCTTTAGTCATGAAGCGCATCTCCTTGCAATCGGAAATTATCTTCTCTCTGAGTGAATTTATATTTATCCAAATATTCTAATAGCGGGATTGCCGTTTTCCGAGACAAGCCAGTAATATCTTTAAAATCAGAAATCGTTAATTGGTCCTTAGATGAGAAATATTCACGAATATCATGAAGTATCGTTTCAAGATTGGTACGATTTAGCCAAAAGTTTTTACCCAAATTTTCTACTTTCCCTTGATCAAAAAGTAAATGAACCAAATCGCCAACTCTCTTTGGTTTGAATCCAGAAGCATCTGTGATTTCTTTTAACAAAATTGGCTCAAATCCTGATTGAGAAATTAGGGTTTCAATTTTCCCCAATTCTTCTAAATCCTTCTGTGAAAATTCAGCCGAATATCCTTCAAGAGAATATCCACCTTTCTCTTCCAAAACAACTTGAGACTTTACCATCTCATTCAATACAATCGTCAACCAATCTTCAGACCAATTCAATTGCGTCAAAATTCCATCCGAACTCAATATGCTTCGAAAAGGATTTTTATTATAAGATTGATTGAAAAATGACAGTAAATCATCATTTGCTTTCAATAAACCAGTTTTCGAATACAAAATACCTGAATTGGATTCAATCAATTCTAAATCATTTATCCAAATTTCTAATTTAACATGGGAGATGAAAAATAAGGATTTCCACGCTTCTTTTGATTTTGGGAATCTCCAATCTTCATCAATAAGATAAACGAATCGTTCTTTTGAATTTAAAGGCAACTGTTCACGTCGGTCTTTAATTTCAGACCATTTCCCAACGGGATTTGGGTCCAAAACTTTTCCGCCAGCAATTGTTTCCATGGGTGAATAAGACCGGATGAAAAACTTATCATCCATGGCAATGGCAACTGGAGTTTCTAAATCAATAATTACATTTCCAGTTTGACCCTTTTCTAATTTCCCCCCGGAAACTCGACCTAAAATTTCTGCTGTTCCAAAATAGAATCTTAATCTTTGTTTATTTTTAATCACCCAATTTGTGGTTTGAGTCATGGAAATATTTGCGATTAATCGGAAAGACACCTGAAGACATTTTGGGGTTGCAAGGACAGTTCCACGAAACAATTCTGATGATTTTACATGTGCCAAATTCAAGGCAGCTCTATCACCCGTTTCTGTATGGTTTTTACTCCCACCATGAGATTGAATTCCGCGTATTTTAGTCTTTAATTTTGACGGGAAAATATCTAATTCATCACCAACCTTAGCAATACCATTTTGTACAGTTCCGGTAATAACAGTTCCGAAACCTGTTTTGGAAAAAACACGATCAACATTTAAACGAAAATAATCTGACATTGATTCGGATTGAAAATCTTCAGTCTTTAAAATAATATCAGTTTTAAGTTCACCAACACCTTCACCAGTTAAATTATTTATTCTGTGAATTCCAAACGGCTCAAATCCAATTTCTTCCAATAATTCAGAAATATCCAATTCAACCAAATCAATCCATTCTTCATCTTGAACCAAATCAGTTTTCGTTAACGCAACCCATCCTTTATTTACACCTAAAAGCGTCAAAATATCCAAATGTTCTCGGGTTTGTGGCATCACCCCATCATCTGCAGCTATAACCAATAAACCAAAATGAATATTTGCAGCTCCTGCCGCCATATTTCGTATAAATTTTTCGTGACCAGGGACATCAATAATAGCGATTGAATCGCTCAGATAAGCAAAACCAAGATCAATCGTCATACCACGATCTTTCTCTTCAATGAGTCTGTCTGTATTCGTCCCCGTGAGTGCCTTAACCAAGGATGTTTTGCCATGATCAATATGACCTGCAGTTCCTACCACAACCTGTGCCAAGATTAAATTTCCTGAATGGCCAAAATTAGCCGTTTAATTTGGGTGGGTAAAATTGCTTTTAAATCGATAAAATAAATATTACCATGGATATAACCTACGACGGGAATCGACCCAGTTCGAAATTCTTTCGCTAACTGTTTGGACTTCCCTACTTTTGGCGAAAAAGATAGAGCTACGCTTTCAATTTTATTTTCTGGCAAGGAACCGCTTCCTGCTTCAACCTCAGACTCAAGCAATTGAATTCCCAAATCTTTAATGCGTTTTTTAGATAATTCATTTATAATTTTTTGACCACGGTTCATTAATACTTTTCGTGATGTTGTTAAGAGCGTTAGCGACAAATTATCTTTCGTGAAAGATCCCGAGTGATAAGAACGTAATGTTTCTTCTAAAAGCCCAATGGTTACTTTATCACACCTAAGTACGCGATATAGTGGGCTTTTCTTAAAACGAGTGATCCATTCCTTTTTTCCAACAATCAATCCTGATTGGGGTCCACCCAAAAGTTTATCACCAGAGAATGTCGTTAAATCCGGACCACTATTTACAATTGCCTTAACAGGGATTTCATCTGCCAAACCTAAGGAATCCATATCCAACAATGCACCACTTCCTAAATCTGCCATAACAGGGATTTTATGTTTTTTCCCGAGAGAGACCAATTTTGACAGAGAAACATCTTTAGTAAACCCTTTTACAACATAATTGCTAGTGTGAACCCATAAAATCAATTTTGTTTTTTCAGAAATAGCTTGTTCATAATCTATCAAATGGGTTCGATTTGTACTCCCAACTTCTTTCAGAATGGCGCCACTTTTTTCAATAATATCTGGAATCCTAAAAGAACCACCAATTTCCACCAATTGTCCACGTGAACAAATAACTTCTCCACCTTCAGCCATTTCATTTAAGGTTATAAAAACTGCAGCGGCATTATTGTTTACAACCAGACTAGACTCAGCACCACACATTGAACTCAATTGTTCCCATATTAAGGATTGTCGATCTCCACGATTACCTGAATCTAAATCAAATTCTAGATTCACATATCCATCCAATCTATCAGCCAATTCTTTCAATAATTTTCCCCGAAACGGAGCGCGTCCAAAACCGGTATGTAGTACAATTCCTGTTCCATTTATAACGTTCACTAGTTTCGATGATGATTCTATCCAAACTTTAGAAACAAGTTGATTCAATAATTCAGTTTTAGTTTTTGAAACCTTCCCTGTCTTTATTAGATCTCGAAGTTTGTCCAATTCTTTATTAACAATATATTTTAAATAATCATCATGTAAGCTGATATTATTATTTACTTCAAGTATCACTTGATGCATTGATGGAAGATCTTTTAGGGTCGTTTTCATAATGATGGTGTTGAAGTTCTTACGATTATACTTATAGTTCAAGCAGTTTGATTTTGGCGTTGAATAAGAAACCATCCTGCTATAACAGCAGGTATTAAACTAAAGGCCATTAATGGGAAAACCATTTCTACAGAATAGTTAGTCGTTATCCATCCTCCAATTGCTGGGGCAAGCCCACCAATACCAAAACTCAAAAAGAAACTAATTCCATATCCCAATCCACGATGAGAACTGGGTGTGAGTTCCGCCAATAAAGCATTGGAAACTGGTTGATTTAAAAAATAAACAACACCCAACATCATGCTAGAATAAAGTAATGCCCACCCAGATGTATAACCCATCACGATTAAAAAGGGAATATTTAATATGATTATCCAAAATAGAAGAAATGACCTTTTATATCGATCACCAACATATCCACCAATCGTTTGACCGATAATTCCAGAAGCAAATACCAAAGTTGTAAAGAATCCAGCTTTCAATGTTTCGGGTAATAAAGAAAAAACACCCGTTGTTTGAGATCCAAATAATGTAGGCATAAATGTGGTAAAACCACCAAATGAAAATCCCATAGCAGTAGCCATTACGTAATAAAGGACAAGGGAATGTTTATCCTTAGTTTTTATTTTTTCTGTATCATATTTTGTTTCAATAGGATCTATTCGTCTTTTAATCAAAAAATAAGTAACAAAAATGAGAATAACTTGTAGAATAACCCAAATTAAATAAGATGCTCTCCAACTTCCATATTCAGCTGCTGCTCCAGCTAAAAGTGGACCTAATGCCAATCCTGAAGATCCAGCGATTCCATGTATTGCCATGCCTTTACTTAAATTGGTCAATCGTCTAGAAAGAATGGTAAGACCCGCCGGATGATAAATACTGGAAGCTAATCCCAAAACCCCAAGCCCAATCGTCATTTGGATGGGACCATCAGCGAAAACCAAAAGGAGTCCACCCAGTACTGATCCAATTTGGTAAATTAGAAGTAGAGCTCTTCCACCCAATTTCCCTTCAAGAATTCCTGCCGGAATTGCACCTAATCCAAACATGAATGCGCCAGCAGTAGCCATCATTCCGAGGGTATCCATCCCTAAACTAAATTCACGATGAAACAATAAAATTAATGTTGGGAATGCCATCATTTGGGCATGGACAGCCAAATGAGATGCGGCTGTAACACCAAGGATTACTTTATTCTCTTTATTCATAACAAAAAGCCCCTGCCGAAAACTTTCGTTTTCGGCAGGGGCTTTAATATATTTAAAAAAGTGACTACCGTTTTTCTTCGATACGGGCGGCTTTTGAGCCGATTACATTTTTCAGATAATTAAGTTTTGCACGACGAACCTTACCGCGACGTTTAACATCGATATTAGCAATCATTGGAGAATGCAGTGGAAAAATTCGTTCCACACCAAATCCATTGGTCACTTTACGAACAGTAAAGGATGCATCCAAACTGGTTCCGCCATGGCGAGCAATAACGACACCCTCGTAACGCTGAACGCGTTCTTTGTCACCTTCTCGGACACGAACGTCCACAGCAACTGTATCCCCTGAACCAAATTCAGGAATATCTGTTTTTAAAAATTCTTTTGTTGCTTCAACTACTTTATGCATGATTTTACTCCGATTCATTCAATTTTTCAAATTTTTCCCAGAGATCCGGTCTTTTTTCTTTCGTCCGTTCCTCCTTCTTTTCTTGACGCCAAGCTTCAATATTTGCATGATGTCCGCCCAATAAAACTTTGGGTACTTCCAACCCATCAATTTCACGAGGTTGGGTGTAATGTGGATGATCCAACAAATCCTGCGAAAACGAATCCGTTAAAGCAGAATCTAGTGTATTGAGAGTGCCGGGAATCAACCGAACTGCACTGTCCAGCATAACCATGGCAGGAATCTCTCCACCCGTCATAACAAAATCACCCAGAGAATATTCATGTGTTACGAATTTCTCAATAACACGCTCATCTATTCCCTTGTAATGTCCACAAATGACAATAAACTTTTTTTGTTGACTCGTTTCTTCAGCCGTTCTCTGATCCCAGGTTTTCCCCTGTGGAGACGGATAAATAACTCGTACATCTTCCGGCCCGCCCACCAATTCCATGGCGTATTCGATAGCTTTAAAAATGGGTTCTGCCATCAGAACCATTCCACTGCCACCTCCGAAAGGTGAATCATCAATTTGCCGGTAATTCCCTTTTCCAAAATCTCTGAGATTTATGAGGTGGAATTCCACCACATTTTTCTCAACTGCTTTCCGAAGAATACTGTTTTGAATTAAGGTGTCAATAACCTCCGGTACAGGAGTTATGACAGCAATCTGAATCAATCCAGCAAACCGTCCATGGGTGTAATCACAATAATTCCTTGATCATGATCAACCCCTTTGACCACTTCTGGAATGATAGGAATCAAATATTCCTTTTCTCCATTTTTGATCACATAAACATCGCTGTTGGGTAACCACATTACATCTTTCAAAATTCCTACTAGGTCTCCCGATTCTGCGAAAACTTCATATCCCAACAAATCTTTTCCAATCATATTAATTTGGTCTTCGCCAGCCGATTCAATAAATATGGTTTGACCCACAATTTTTTCTGCATCTGAAACCGAATCAACACCTGCAAACTTAAACCGACGTCTTTTTCCAATGCCAGTTATAGTCTCTAAACTTACATCTTCAGACGTATCTTGAGAAAATCCTAACATAAGTCCTTTTTCGTCAATATATTCGTCAAAATATCTTGATAATGGTCGCAATCTAACATCTCCAGTTAAACCTGAGGTTGTTGTAATAGTTGCAATAGGATGAATCAGATTTTTCATTTAATCAACAATATCCAATCGAGCACGCTTTCCACCTTCTTTCGCATTAATGGCAAAAACCAAAGTACGCAGAGCGGAAATAGTTCGTCCACCTTTTCCTATCACTTTACCATAATCCCCTTCTCCAACGGTCAATTCATAAATGAGTCGTTCTTCGGTTTCAATGATATCAACATTTACTTCATCCGGTTTATCTACCAGGAGTTTTATTGCTTGTATTATAAACTCTAACATAGCGTTCCCCTTGGTTTACCTGACTAACAAATTCGAGTAATTATTTCTTTTCATCGGAACTTGCTTCTTCGTCATCTTCTGAAGATTCATCCGTCAAAGTTTCTTCAGCTGGAGCTTCTTCTACAATTTCTTCCGTAGGAGTCTCTTCTACAACTTCTTCTGTAGGAGTTTCTTCAACTGGAGCTTCTTCCACAACTTCTTCCGTAGGAGTTTCTTCAGCCGGGGCTTCTTCCACAACTTCTTCTATTGGAGCTTCAACTTTCTCTTTTTCATTCAATTTCTTTTCAGCTCGTTCAGAACGGGATTTTTTAACATCATCTTTATTCATTTCCCATTTTTTCATCTCTTTTTCAATCTGAGCTTCATCCAAGCCTTGACTAATGAGATGCCACTGATGTGCAATGCCCGCACGGCGTAATAATTTGTGAGCAGCTTCAGTCGGTATTGCACCTTCACTAAGCCAATGAATCACTCTTTCACCTTTTAGATTAAAAGAATGCTCTAAATCAATAGGATTGTACCACCCCAATTCTTCAATTGCAGCACCATCACGGCGATTCCGTGAGTCCATTACAACCATTCGGTAAAACGGTCTATTTCGACGTCCTATTCGTTTCAGTCTAATTTTCGTCGCCAACTTGTATCTCCTTAATTAAAATCTTTAAAATTTCCCATTCCAGGAAGTTTCATGTTTTTCATTTTGCCCATTTTTTTCATCATTTTTTTCATCTGAGAAAATTGTTTTAAAAGGGCATTAATTTCTTGCACTGAACGTCCGCACCCTTTTGATATCCGTAATCTTCGGCTACCATTAATAATCTGTGGCTGTTGACGTTCTGTCAGTGTCATGGAATTAATTATCGCTTCAGTCCATCCGACTTGACGATCATCCATATTTAATTGTTTTAAAGCTTTTGAGTTCATCCCAGGCATCATGCTAATTAATTGACTCATAGAACCCATTTTTTTCATTTGTTGTAATTGCGTTTTAAAATCATCCAAGTCAAAAGTGTTTTTTGCTAATTTTTTCTGGAAATCTTTTGATTGATCTTCATCAAAAACTTGCTGCGCTTTTTCAACAATTGAAACCACATCTCCAAATCCTAGAATTCGGTCTGCAATACGTTTTGGATCAAAAACATCCAATCCATCTAA
Organism: Fidelibacterota bacterium; assembly: GCA_018674095.1. Classification (GTDB taxonomy): domain Bacteria; phylum Fidelibacterota; class Marinisomatia; order Marinisomatales; family UBA1611. The sequence continues at coordinate 9,364 of JABHAX010000175.1, read as the reverse complement.
CTTCTCAGAAGTCCCAATAAATTTTATTGGTTTACCTGTCACTTCCCTAATTGAAACTGCAGCTCCACCTCGAGCATCACCATCCATTTTCGTGAGAATCACACCCGTTAAAGGCAATGCTTCATGAAAAGCTTGAGCAGATTTTACAGCATCTTGCCCTGTCATACCATCGGCAACAAACAGGATTTCATCCGGATTAACAGCATCAGAAATTGACTGAATTTCAGTCATCATTTCACCATCCAAATGTAGCCGTCCGGCTGTATCAAGAATTACAACATCATTTTTCAAAGAACGTGCTTTTTCGATTCCTCGTTTGCAAATGGCTAACGGGTCACCGGTTCCTTCCTCGTAAACAGGCACTTCCGCCTGTTTACCTACCATAATCAATTGTTGAACAGCAGCGGGTCGATATACATCTGCAGCAACCATTAAAACAGATTTCCCAGACTTTTTCAACCGATTTGCAAGCTTACCCGCGCTGGTTGTTTTTCCTGCACCTTGAAGCCCAGCCAATAAAATTATTGACGGTTTGCTTGTTAGTTCAAGATCTTCAACTTTTTCACCCAAAAGGGCGACCATTTCATCTTGAACGATCTTTACAAATTGCTGACCTGGTTTTATCGATTTCAGAACTTTCGTTCCCTGTGCCTTTTCTTGCACAGTTTTAACGAAAGATTTTGCCACAGAAAAGTTCACATCAGCATCCAACAATGCCCGCCGGATTTCCCTAGCAGTATCGTTGATATTTTTATCGGTTATCTTTCCTAATCCCCGAACAGATCGGAAAATGGATTCAAACCGTTCAGTGATTTGACCAAACATAAGTTTCCGATTCGAAAATAGCCTGAGAAATTAAGGGTATTATTACCCGAAAGTAAATGTGAAAAGTCATTTTAGATTCACTAATTATTCATCGTATTTTCTTGTTGTGGAAATTCAATCTATTATTCTTTTTATGGGTCTATCCGCTCTTGCGGTTGTCACAAAATACCAAAGCCCAATCAATGCTTATCGACTCTTTAAAATAACCCCAATCTTTTTTTTAATCATTTGGATTATTGAATCCAATAATTTCCAGAATGATTTCTATACAAAAACAATTTTAGTCGGACTTTGCTTTTCTGTGATGGGCGATTTCTTGTTACTCTATCCGTCTCAATTCAAATCAGGTCTTTTCAGTTTTCTAATAGGCCATGTTTGGTACATTTTAGGGTTTATTTCAACAGGATGGAAATTCCCATTTCTTCCCACTTCTTTAATCTTAATTTTATCAATTGGTATGATACTCAAAATTTATCCAAATGTCGGAAAATTGAGAATTCCCGTATTAATTTATATTTCTATAATAGCATGTATGGGAATTTCAGCATTAGGTAGATTAGAAGCTTTTCAATCCACTCCATCGATGTTAGGTGCTCTGGGAGCAACTTTATTTATGATTTCTGATGGCGTTCTGGGATGGAATAAATTCAAGAAACCATTCCCTTTGGCAGAAGCAATCATTCTGACAACATATTATTTAGGACAATGGATGATTGCATTATCAACACTTTATTGATCAAACTTTTCTATAAACTATAATCTAGTTTGATACCAAACTGCCTTGGATCGCCATAGCTTTTCCAGAGTTGGTCAGGATAATTTGGTGGAATTAGTCCAAAATAAAAACCCCGTGTGGTATAGCGTTCGTCCAGTGCATTTCGGATCCAAAGTGTTGCGGTAGTTTTTCCAAATGATTTCCCAAGGCTGAGATTCATTATTGAATAGGATTCTGATTTTTGGTTATGACTATCAGAAAAATAATATTCATCTTTAAAGCTCATTAGGGCTGATGCAAAAATACCAGATTCATTATTATAAAAAAATCCAATTGATCCGGTTATTTTTGGAGACATAGCAGCATCTCGATTTCCACCAGTCCCTTCCGTTTCAGAATTTGCCTGAAAAGTAAATTTGTCCACCCATGTATCCAAATATCCCAAATTTGCGTTCATTTTTACACTTGGCAGGAATTGATATTCATTTTCCAATTCGAATCCTTGAATCGTTCCCGATCCGGCATTGCCGGTATAAAAAAGAAAACTGTTCGGATTCTCTTTATCTTGTTGACTCGAAATAGATACTTGCTGATCTTTTCGTTGACTATAAAATGCTGATAATTGTGATTGAAATTTATCGCTGGACCGTTTCAATCCGATTTCATAATTCCGGATAAATTCAGGTTCATAAGGACGACTTTCATTCGAAAGATATGGTTGTTGATTTACGCCTCCGGATTTATATCCTTGAGCTAAAGAGCCATAAACGCTGGTGAATTCATCCATTAAAGAGTGTAATGATGCTCGATAACCCAACATGGAATGGTCAATATCAAAATTTATTGACGGTAAAGATATTTTTTCCCAATTAGCATCCAATCCCTGAGATGAGCCATCATAGATAATAGAATTATTTTCATACCGGATATTGGCTTTTAGTTTTAATGATGATGATAGATCCAAACCATATTGAGCATATCCAGCTGTTGCTTGGAAATTGTAATGACTATTTCCGTCTGTTGCTCCCCCAATTAACCAACCATTATTATCAAATGCAATATCCTGTTCTTTTAAATGTTTATAATATCCACCAAGAATTATAGGTCCTGCTGACATTCTGACTTCTTGTGTAAGATTCGCACGGTTTTTCTCATTTCGATGAACAGAATAAATTGAATAATAGTCTACGCCTAAATTGGTATAATTCCAACCGTGAATCTTTGAATAATATGCACTATCGGCCCAATCACCATCGTAAGAATGAACTAAATCCGTTTCAGTAAATGAAGTAATACTGGTGATATTCATATTTTCGGATGCTTCAAAATTAGCTCGCAATGAATAGCCATAAGTTCTTTGGCTGTCTTCACCTTTATCATTAGAATAAGTTTTGAAATCTGGATTATTGTCTGGTGCCCAGGCATCATATCCATTTGACATTTGTGAATAGATCACAGTCGCCAAAACATCAATATTGTCGCTGGGAGTATATCTTAATTTCATTCTTGAAAATGCTTCTTGCCGCTTATTGGAATCAGTGATTTTTAAACTTACATTTTCACGAAAACCATCACTATAATTATAACTCCCTGTGAATCTTAAATTTAGACCACGCATTAAACTCAAATTTAATGCGGCATTACCACTTTGAAGATTGTCCGTACCAACACCGAGTGAAGATTTTAGATTAAATTTGTCGGTTGGATTCGTAGAACGGAGAGCAATAAGCCCAGCCAAAGCATTGGCACCATACACGGAAGACTGGGGTCCCTTGAATATTTCAATTTGGTCTAAATCATAAAGTTGCCCTAACATTCCCAATCCACTCAAATCCATATCATCCATCACGTACCCAACTGAAAAATTGGGTGCACCTTCTCCAAAATAATGACTTCGTTCGCCAATGCCACGAATTTGAAAATAACGAGGCCGACTTGTGCCCCCAGCCCAATTCAAATTAGGAATTTTATCGATCAATGTTTGGAAATGGTCAGCAGCAGATTCCCGAATATCGTTTGCGGTAAATACGGTAACACTAGCTGTGGTCTTTTGGAGTGTTTCGTCTGACAATCCAGCTCTAACAACGATTTCGTCAGATTTAATCACAGTTGGACTCATTTTTACCGTCATGTCGTTTTGAGCTGATTGGCTGATTCGCTGATAGCCGATATGAGAAAATTCCAATTCGGTCCCGGGTGGAACATCTATACTGAATTTACCGGATTCGTTTGTGGCTGTTCCCGTTTCACCGAAAGTAACATTCACTCCCTGGAGAGGTTCATCATTGGATTGATCCTTCACTGTTCCTGTGGTTTGTGAAAGCAGAAAGGATGAAAAAAGAATTGAAAAAAGTAAAGTTGCTTTGACGTACATGGTGTCTCCCTACGCTGGCATTATCCAGATCAGGTCAATGGGTTTGTTCTCAGCCGTTCGACCTGGTTCTGAATGGCACCCCTGACTTGATTAATATTACAAAAAATTTTAAACTCAAAACGCACAAAGTACTCAAAGTAAAGAATTGGATTATTGGATATGATGATTAATCTAAAAACCAGTTATCCAATCAACTATACATGCAACACTTTAACACTTGAACACCGTGTAATTAACCTCCTACCTTCCCAACTAATTTATCGGAGATATAATGTCCAAACCTTTACCAGAGATAACCCCAAAAGCCATCATACTTGGCATTCTACTTTCCATGATTCTTGCTGGCGCCAATGCTTACCTTGGTTTATTTGCAGGAATGACCGTTTCCGCATCAATTCCAGCAGCGGTGATTTCCATGGGTGTGTTGCGGTTATTTCGTAAATCAAATATTTTAGAAAATAACATTGTTCAAACGGCGGCATCCGCCGGAGAATCACTTGCCGCAGGTGTGATTTTTACAATTCCTGCTTTGGTCCTAATGGGTGTTTGGACAGAATTCAATTACCTAGAAGTGGCAAAAATTTCTGCGATTGGTGGTGTGATTGGTGTTTTATTCACGGTCCCCTTACGCCGTGCACTAATTGTGGAAGCAAAATTGAAATATCCAGAAGGAATTGCAACGGCAGCTGTATTGAGAGCTGGAGAAGAATCCAGAACTTCAACGGAGAAAGATGAATCGGGTGGACTTGTGATGATTGCAATTTCTGGATTGATTGGGGGAGCAATGAAACTTTGCCAACAAGGATTCGCTATGTGGCACGCCGCCATCGAAGGCGCCACTGTTGTAGGAGGATCCATTTTCGGAATTGGAACTGATCTTTCACCAGCCCTTATTTCTGTTGGGTATATTGTTGGACGAAATATAGGAATTTTGGTCCTTGCAGGTGGTCTTATTTCCTGGGCAGTCGCTATTCCTATTTATACTGCAATTTATGGATTTGAAGGTGAACCCATGTCCGCCGCTTGGGATATTTGGAATTCTCAAATTCGGTATCTTGGGGTTGGTTCCATGGTTGTGGGTGGTATTTGGTCGCTCATAAATCTTTTTAAACCATTAGTTGCAGGCATCAAAGCAAGTTTAGATGCTGTGAAAAAATCCAATCGCGGCACAGAAATTCCAAGAGAAGAGCAAGATTTCCCAATCAATTATGTGGGAATGGTTTTAGCTGTGATGCTTATCCCTGTTTATCTCCTTTATTTCGAAATTGTGAAGGATGTTTCCATTGCAATACTTCTTGCAGTCGTCATGATGGTATTTGGTTTTTTATTTTCCGCAGTTGCCGCTTATATGGCAGGGATGGTTGGTTCTTCTAATAATCCAATTTCTGGCGTAACAATTGCCACTATTCTATTTGCTTCCCTCTTACTCTTATCTTTATTGGGTGAAAATTCTGATGTGGGTGCTTCAGCTGCCATTATGATTGGTGCAGTGGTGTGCTGTGCCGCCGCAATTGGCGGTGATAATTTGCAAGATTTGAAGACTGGACATATTGTGGGCGCCACACCTTGGAAACAACAAATAATGCAAATAGTCGGTGTTTTAAGCGCTTCAGTGGTTTTGGGTCTAGTTCTAGATATTCTTCATACTGCTTACACAATTGGATCTCCTACTTTATCTGCTCCCCAAGCAACTTTAATGAAATCTGTTGCCGATGGTGTTTTCACTGGAAATCTTCCTTGGACCATGGTTGGTTTTGGTGCAATAATTGGTGTAATAATAATTTTAATCGACCTTCGCCAAGAACGGATTGGCTCGGATTTTCGTGTTCCAATCTTAGCTGTCGCAGTTGGGATTTATCTACCCATCGAATTAACTGTTCCCATTTTTATCGGTGGAATGATTGCTCACATGAGTGATCTTTCGAATGCAACAGAATCCATGAAGAGAAAAGGTTTATTGATGGCTTCCGGCCTTATCACCGGTGAAGCATTGGTTGGTATTTTAGTTGCAGTACCTATTTTTATTACAGGGAGTAAAGATTGGTGGCCCAACTTTGCAGGATTCCAATTAGTGGGAGTCATTGCATTTATTATGATTAATTTTTGGTTATATAATTCTGTGACAAAAAAATCATAAACCTGTAAATTTTATCAATCTATGGTAACTATAAATTATGCTTTATTAAAAAAACTGCCAAAGGTGGAACTTCATTGCCATCTTGATGGATGTCTTCGTCCCGAGTCTATTTTGGAGGTTGCCAAAAAGGATAAAGTTGAATTACCATCCAATCAAATTGATGAATTATCATCCTATTTAAAAATTGGTAAAAAACGCGGTTCTCTTGAAGATTATATTAAGCGATTCGACATTACATTATCTGTCATGCAAACCCCTGAATCTCTTACAAGATTTGCGTTTGAGTTGATTGAAGATGTAGCCAAAGAAAATATTCGTTATATCGAGGTTCGCTACTCTCCAATTCTCCATACTAAAAAAGGGATGACTTTAGATATGGCTGTTGATTCCGTCAAAAAAGGGTTGAAAAAAGGAGAAAAAAAATTCGGTGTAAAATCTGGAATAATCATTTGTGGTATCCGTCATATTTCACCAGAAACATCATTAATTTTGGCTGACTTAACGGTTCGATATAAAAATAAAGGTGTGGTTGGATTTGATCTTGCTGGCTCCGAAGAAAATTTCCCGGCTAAAGAACATCGAGAAGCATTTTACCTAATTCGGAATCATAATATCAATAGAACAATTCATGCCGGCGAATCATTTGGTCCTGCATCTATTCGACAAGCAATTCATTATTGTAGTGCGAATCGAATCGGTCACGGTACTCGATTAAAAGATGATAAAAATTTGATGAATTATGTAAATGATCACCGAATTCCACTTGAAATTTGTTTGACGTCCAATTGGCATACTCAAAGTGTTCGGTCGTTAAAATTCCATCCATTTAAATATTATTATGATCTTGGAATTCGCGTGACTTTAAACACGGATAATCGACTAATGTCTGATACTACTTTGACAAATGAATTCTTACTCGCTCATGATTTATTTGATTTCAAACTTCATGATTTTCGCGAAATTACCATCACTGCGATGAAAAGTGCTTTTTTGCCACATAATGAAAGAAAAAAAATGATAATATCTATTGCAGAAGAGTTTGAACAAAATTTTGGACTTCACCCTGAGTATGTAGGTCAAACATCCCTTAGTGGATAATCCAAGGATAAAAAAAGGACCACTCTCTAATTAAATTAAAAAAGCTCACAATCTTAATTGGGATATTTTCCAAGTGTTAGATGCAATTGAATAAATAAATATGAGAATAGAATAAAATGAAAACATTATACGAAAATTATTTCAAGAATAAAAAATCGAACAATCCTGTGATTCAAGTGATGAGTAAAATTCCCATGTTTCAAAATTTATCATCATCAGAATTAAATGATGTGGCTCGTCTCACCCATGAACGGTCCTTTAAAGCGGAAGAACCTATATTTAAGAAAATGGCACCGGCAGAAGGAATGTATGTTATTATTGAAGGGAAAGTTGAAATAAGCGATCCTGATAGTGGAATAACTTTCGCAACTTTAAGAGGCGGTGACTTCTTTGGCGAATTGGCATTATTAGACGAAGAACCACGATCTGCAATGGCTGTGGCTACAGAGCCCTCTAAATTAATTGGCTTTTTCAGAACTGATCTTCTTACCCTTATGGATAGAGATCCTGTTGTTGGAAATAAAATTTTGGTGGATTTATCTCGCGTATTAGGTGAACGACTTCGCCGTACCAATCTTGAATTAGAAAAATCTAAATAATGGATTCATTACAAAAAATATATCGACTCGCTCTATTGATTGTTATTGGTGGATTAGCTTGGAATATTCTTCCATTTCTCGGGTCGGTAATTGTCATGCTTATTTTCGCTTTTTTATTTACAACCATATTTCTCCAAAGTGTAGATGGGCTGGAACGAAAGATTCATTCTCGTGGGGTGAGTGTTATTTTAATTTTAGGAAGTGTCATAACAGTGGGAATTTGGTTTTTTGGCAGTTTTATTGCAAATCTCGGTTCACAGATTAAGGTATTTACGAACAAACTTCAGAAAGAAGATTTCGCGATTAGTCTTGAAGGACTTTCAATTAAAATACGAGACTATCTTCCAGAATTTGTCGGAAATATGATTCCTGAAAGTGAAAAGTTAATTTCTATCGCTAAAGAAAGCCTTGGAAGTGTATTTCAGAATATATTATCTCTTTTAGGATCTGCAGGTAGTTTCTTTTTTCTGGCTGTCATGATTATAATTTTTACCATTATTTTACTCATAGAATACCATGATTTTAAACGAACTCTTGTTCGCTTCATTCCAAATAAATATTTAGAAGTAGGCTTACGAACAATTTATAATATTGAGAAACAAATCTCCAGTTATCTCCGTGGACAAATTCTCGCAGCCAGTAGTGTGGCAATTCTTTCAATCATTGGACTATTAATATTGAATCAATTGGGTGCCAATATGACCCTAGTTGTTTTTATTGGCATTATAGCAGGATTAGCAAATTTGATTCCTATGGTGGGACCTTTTGTAGGGATGGTTCCAGCAATTTTAATTGCTTTAATGAATAATCTAGGAAATGATGTAGCGATGAACCACCAGCTATTTGGCGCTATTCCTTCACCTTTTTTCATGATGGATATAGTATTTATGTTTATTATCGTCCAACAGATTGATAATAATTTTATTACACCTATTCTAGTGGGGGAAAGCGTTGGGCTACATCCCATGGCAGTAATGATTGTGTTATTGATTGGTGGAACCATGATGGGACCTCTCGGTATGTTATTCGCCATCCCAGCAGCTGGTGTCTTAAAAGTAATTATTTCTGAAACAATCTTTATATCTAAGAATTCACATTTGTTGTAAAAATATCGAATTCTAAATTTGCGAGCGCAACGAAGTAAAGCGTGGCAATCACGTTATATAATCTACTATACTAAACCTATCAAGATTCCTTCCTTATTTCTTAATGACCGTCACTTTCTCTACCACCTGAGAACCATCCATCCCATAAATCGCTAATAGATAAACTCCACTTGATACGAAATCGCCCATCTCATCCCGCCCATCCCAAAAGAGTTGATCTCCGTCAACGCTTATCCCCTGACTCAAAATTTTTCGAATGACTCTACCATCCAAAGTCATAACCATCATAGAAGATTCAAATGGCAATCCATCAACAACCAAGGATGACTCAGATGGAAGATAGAAAGGACTGGGATACACTTTTATCTGAGAATAAGATTTTTTTTCTTCTCCAAAAGGGATTCGAAGAATATTGACGCCATTACTGGTTGCTATATAGGCAAGATTCCGTTTTTCATCAAAAGCGATATCGGTTATTTCATTTGATAAAAGTGGACTGTTTGATGTTTG
>JABHAX010000174.1 GCA_018674095.1 Fidelibacterota bacterium | reverse complement strand
TAGTAATCGTGCTGCATATCTTCTTCGCGGCTCCAAATCATCTTAACCGGTTTTTTCATTTCATTTGAAATCTCGACCGCTTCACTTACATAATCGTTAAAAGCTCTACGTCCAAAACCACCGCCCAAAAAAGTGACATTCACTTCAACTTGTTTTTTGGATAAACCTGTTATTTTTGAAGCAATTTTCCGAGCGCCATTGGGATCTTGAGTTCCGGCCCAAACTTCGCATTTATCCCTTTGGACATAAGCAGTACAGTTCATGGGTTCCATGGTGGCATGGGCTTGAAGTGGCGATTCATAAAGAGCTTTGATAATATTATTCGAAGATTTAAGTGCGTTTTTTACATTACCTTCTTTGCGGACGACTGATCCTTTTTCTTTGCTGGCTTCAATCAAATCTTTCCTGATTTTTTCATCATCCAGTCCGGCGGCTTCCCCTTCATCCCATTTAATTTTAATTTGTTTGCTCGCTTTAAGACCAGCCCAAGTATTTTTGGTTACAATGGCCAATCCGCTTTCAATTTCAAAGATTTTAATAATATCCGAAATATCACTGACGCTGGCTTTGTTATAAGATTTCAGTTTTCCGCCAAAGACTGGCGAATGAATCACTGTTGCATAAACCATTCCTTCCAATTGAACATCCATGCCAAATTGAGCCGTTCCATTTACTTTAGAAAACGTGTCCGTTCTTTTTATATTTTGGCCGATGATTGAAAAGTCTTTTTTGTCCTTCAAAACTGGTTTTTTAGGCACTTTTTGTTGACTCGCTTTTTCCGCTAAATCACCATATGATAATTCTTTTCCTGTTCTTTTGTTGATGACAATTCCATTTTGGGTTTTGCATTCACTTGTGGAAACGCCCCATTCATCGGATGCAGCCATCACAAGCATTTCCCGTGCTGTCGCCCCGGCTTTTCTCAACTTTTTATATCCACCAGAAACTGAATTACTCCCGCCCGTCATTTGCCAGCCATACTTTTTTCTGTTTGCCGGCGCTTTTTCTATGACAACTTTTGAAAAGTCCAAATCCATTTCTTCAGCGATTATCATTGGCAGAGATGTTAAAACACCTTGACCCATTTCAGATTTTGAAACCAGGATTTTGACCAAATTATCGGGCTGAACCGTGATCCAAACATTGGGTTCAAACAGGGTTGTCGCAACTGGTTTTCCAATTAGTTTATTGGTTGATGGTAAATATAATCCAAGGACGAGCCCTGATCCTGCGGTGGAAATAACTTTAATAAAATCGCGTCTATCCACGGTCACCCCCATTGCTAGCAGCTTTATTTTCGGCTGCGCTTAAAATCGCTTTTTTTATTTGGGGATAAGTACCGCAACGGCAAATATTCATTTTCATGGCCGTATCAATATCGGATTCATTGGGATTCGGATTTCTATCAAGAAAAGCAGATGCTGTCATGATTTGGCCGGACTGGCAGTAACCACATTGGGGCACATCGCCTTCCAGCCATGCTTCTTGAATAGGATGGGGATTATCTTCAGTGAGACCTTCGATAGTTATGATTTCAATGTCGTCATCAACCATATCTATGGACGTCACACAGGATCGAGTTGCGTCACCATCTAAGTGAATTGTACAAGCGCCGCAGAGTCCACGTCCGCAACCAAATTTCGTACCTGTATATCCCAGCGTATCTCGTATTACCCACAAAAGTGGTGTATCGCCATCCACATTTACAATGCGCTGTTTACCGTTAATATTTAGACTAAATTCACTCATTTTGGCACCATTTGGTTTGTTAATTATTTCGCCTTTTGCCTATTAAAGTTACTATTCTTTTTTAAGATAGAACTGCGCTTTTTGGGGTGTTAAAGGTCGTCCCATCCACAGCGGTCGACGCAAACCATCGGGGTGTGTCTCTCTATCTTTTGCCCATTTGTTCCATTTTTTGAAATGCTCAAATGATTTATTCGTATCTACGAAAACATCACCATATTTCTCGCCGGACTTCGGCACAGATATGCTTACTTTCTGCAGCCAGCAATGGGCACCTGAAATTGGGTCAGGATTTGTAGCGTGGGTAATATTTTGGTGAACACCGCCGTCTCGCCACCAAACACGATTCGTATCTGGATCCTTCGATTCCCACGGTTCAACACCGGTCACCGTACGCATCTGCCATTTTCCATCACCCATATTTTTAATGTCAACTGTATTCGACATGAATCGATTCCCCGCATCTTGCTGACGTCTCCATCTGCCAATATGATGTGAACAAGCCACAACACCCGGTTTGATTGCTTCCGTCACCCAAACTTTATCTACAAACCAACCAATTTCTGTTGTGATTTTGAGTAATTCTCCATTATTCACGCCAAGGCGTTTCGCATCTTTGGTATGAATCCAAATGGGATTTTTATGGGCAATTTCTGTAAGCCATTTAGCATTGGCAGAACGGGAATGAATATGCGTTGGCAATCTAAAATTTGGTAATAATACACACTCATTTTTACTTGTGTCCATCTCGTCTGGATGCACATGACTTTTAATGCGGTATCCCGGCGTGGCATGTTCCGGATAACCAAAGTCTACCATAGTTTGGGAATAAATTTCCTGCCGTTTGGACGGCGTTGGAAATCCCGCATAATTTTTTCCATCAACCTGTAATCCCACAATATCGCCATCTTTTTCAATCTGCCCATTGGACTTCACAGTTACATCACTATCGGCAAATTCTTTTTCATTATTCCGATACACATTATCGTCCACCATAAAAGCGCCAAACTTCCGCATGTATTCTAAAGCAGAAAGACCTTCTTTTTTTGCTGCTTCAGGCAATCCATTCGTGTGCTCAAAAATGTATTGATAATATTCATCAACATTGATCTTTTCACCGTCCCGATAGGGACTCATAAAATGTTTTCGGATTCCCAAATCGCCATCTTTGTCTATGCGCCAGGAAAGTTCAATCCAAAATTCATCTTCTTCCCATACTTCTCCGGGATTCACTTCATAAGTGAATTCAATTTCTTTTCCATCGCGGCGTGCTTTTTCTCTTAAAACAGGTTGGCGAAAAGCAATCCAAATACCCGCTTGTGTTTCGTAAGAATTAATATCATGCCGCTCGGATGCGTGTCCCATAGGAAGCACATAATCGGCAAAAAATGCAGTCTCATTCCAGGTGGGTGTTAGGGCAATATGGCAGCCCACTTTTTCTGCATCGGACAACATTTCAATCCAAGAGAATCCGTCAGGAAAAGTCCACACCGGATTGAATACTCGCGTAAAATACACATCCATAGATCCGCGACCATCCTTGATTAAATGGGGCAATATCTGACTCATTTCATAATGATTCAATGTGTATTCTTTCGGCCAAGCCAATTCGTTCCATGCGTCCGGACCCGGTGGAACATCAAAAAATTCAGGATGAAATTTATTCCATGCACTGGGAGATGTACCCCCTTTTGTCCCAACCGAACCGGTGAGTACATTTAATAAATGGAGTGTCCGTGATACTTGCCATCCACCGAGATTACCAATGGATGCGCCACGCCAAACATGGGTAGAGAGTTTACTTCCCGCTTTCCCAACCAGGCGCGCTACACGAATAATTTGATCCGCTTCAATTTGGGCTTCTTTAGCTGCATATTCCGGTGTGAATTCCGCCCACTCTTCACTCAAGCGCTTGATGAATTGATCAAACTCAATTGGATCATCCGGGTGTAAATTTTTTAGATAGTCATCCCAGTTCACCCAATTTTCCATATAATGGCGATCATACATACCTTCGTCTAAAATGATTTTTGCCATGGCTAGATAAACTGCCGATTCACTGCCAGGATAAGTGGGCATCCATTCATCCGCCATAGAAGCCGTATTAGACAAACGTGGATCCATGACAATTAATTTGGCCCCCTTCATCATGCCTTCCATAATCCGCTGGGCGTGTGGATTAAAATAATGTCCCGTTTCCAAATGGGAAGATGCCAACAAGATCACTTCCGCATTGGTATGATCCGGGCTGGGACGATCGTATTTATGCCATAAAGCATAACCGGTTCGAGCGCCGGCAGAACAAATATTGGTGTGGGAATTATGCCCATCCACACCCCAAGCTTTGAGAACACGGTCCGCATATCCTTCGTGTCCGGGGCGCCCCACATGATAAACCACCTTCTCTTTACTTTTTCGCAAGGATGTGGCAATCTTTTCCGAAATTTCGTCCAACGCTTGATCCCAAGTGATGCGCTCCCACTGCCCTTCGCCACGCTCACCGACTCGTTTTAATGGATAGAGAATCCGTTCTGTATCATTGATTTGATTTATAGTGGCGGG
>JABHAX010000173.1 GCA_018674095.1 Fidelibacterota bacterium | reverse complement strand
TACTGTTCCTATTAAATATTTTACAATTACTACATTATTTTTTTTATCTATCTGTATTGGCCAACCGGTCTATGAATTTGAAATTACCGCAATCCCTGAAATGGATACCCCCTTGCAGATGAAAGGAGACGGTTCTGCAATTGTTGGGACAAATTACAGTGGGCAAGCGGTTTATTGGTCTGATTCAACTGGGACAGTTTCTTTAGGAGTTGGTGAACTTTGGGGAATTTCCGATGACGACCGTATCATTGCTGAATTGGCAAATCAAAATAGCAATTGGGAAGCGGCATTAATTGAAAATGGTGAAGCGACATTTATTGGAAATGTTGAAGGTGGGAATACTTGTGATGCGTTTTACAGTCATGGACTTGGTATTAGCCGAGATGGTTTAACCGGTGTTGGGATGGGATGGACTGATTGTAGTACTTCCGCATTTTATTGGACAGATGAAGATGGAATTGTCGAGCTGGGACAATATCAAGGGAACAGTACAAAAGCGCAAGCTGTTTCTGGAAATGGACTTCTGATAGGTGGTTGGGCACAGGCATCAAATAGAAATTCTGTATTATGGGATAGAGATGGAAATATTACGTTTTTAGGTTCATTACAGACCGGCAATAATTACGGAGAAGTAAACGCCATAACTGATGATGGATCAAAAGTTATCGGTTTCTGTGCTGGTAGTGCTGGGAATAATGTTGAAGGATATATTTGGACAGAAGAAAATGGAATGTTTGGACTTGGGGTTCCGTCAAATTCAGCTACCAATAATTCCAGTTTGGCATTTGCGATCTCTGAAAATGATGTGGTTGTGGGCCAATATCTCAATGAATCACCCGTTTTTTATAAAGCCTGCATTTATACACAGGAAACAGGTCAATTCGTAAACTTAAAAGATTATTTAACCGAATTGGGCATGGACGAAATTTCGAGCTGGGATTTAGTGAGAGCACTTTGTGTATCAGCGGATGGAAATATAATCGCAGGATATGGAAAAGATCCAGATGGGAATTGGACAGGTTGGGTACTTAAAATTATACAAGGGGAAGCGCCGGGCAATGTTTGGAATGTGCCCGTGGATTTTGCCACAATACAAGAAGCCATTGATTTTTCTGAAGACAGAGACACTATTATAGTTGCACCTGGCACTTATACTGAAAATATTGATTATACAGGAAAAAGTATCGTCATTGCTTCCTACGCACTTCTTTATGAAAATGAAGAAACTTTCATGCATCAAACGACGATTGATGGGGGCGGAAATGGATCTGTTGTTACCCTGAATACAGGCGAAGACTCTACGACTGTATTATTTGGATTCACGATTCAGAATGGGAACGCTGAATTCGGTGGTGGCATCTTGATTGAATCCTCCAATTCCAGGTTTGAATATTTACTCATAAAAAATAATCAGGCAGATTACGGTGGTGGTATTTATGCTCGCTATGATAGTGAGCCTGTTTTCAATCATGTTACTGTAATGGAGAATTTAGCTGGACAAGGTGGTGGGATGCGTTTCCGTGATAATGCAAATGCACAGATTTCTAATTGTACTATTAAATGGAACAACTCATCGGGAGAAGGTGGAGGCATTTATTGTAATAATGCCAATCCTGAAATTGCTTTTAGTTCTATTATTGGAAATGTAGCGAATGAAGGCGGGGATGCTGTTTATCTAAATATTAATAGTGAAGCAAATTTTATAAACACAACAATTGTTACAAATGGTGATACCGAATTAGAGAATTCATCATCCATGTTTTGTAAAACGAATTCTGCAATCCAATTAACAAATTGTATTCTTTGGGGTAATCAAGGTTCAGAAATTGAATTTTCTGGGACAAGTAATCCTAATTCTGCCAGTATCAGTTATTCTGACATTAATGACGGAATGAATAGCGTCGTGACTAATAATAACGGTGATGTAATCTGGAATGAAGGTAATATTGGAGAAGATCCACTTTTCTGTACTTCTTGGGAATTGGATTTTACCTTGGCAGAAAATTCGCCTTGTGTGAGTACAGGCTTAGGTGAGTATAATATGGGTGCGTTTGATGTGGGTTGTGGTCCTATGATGTCTATCACCAATGATTTACCAACTCAATTTAGTTTGAAACAAAATTACCCGAACCCTTTCAACCCCAAGACAACAATTGACTATTCTTTAACATCAGATGCATTCGTTGATTTAAGTATTTTTGATATTTCTGGGCGGAGAATAAAAACAATGGTGAATTCATTTCAATCTAAAGGTGAATTTTCGATAGTATGGAATGGCGAAAATGATTTTGGGATTTTGGCACCTGCTGGTATTTACTTAATAAGACTTGAGACAGGACGTCATCATGAATCACGAAAAATAGTTTTATTGAAATGATAATCTTATTTTAGCCCGAAATATCTAACACACTCCCTGTTAAAATTTTTAGATTAATGGTATGATTAAACGCATCTTACCATTAATATTTCTCGTCGGCTTGGTTAATTGGAATTGTGGAAACACCGCACCCGTTATAAGTAGTCTAAGCGCTGAACCTGAAACGATAACAATGGGAGGTACTGTAACTCTCACATGTAAAGCACATGATGCGGAAGAAAAATCATTTACATATACTTGGGACTGTGCAGACGGAACCATTATTGGTGATGGAAATACAGCCACTTGGACTGCACCAGATGTAGCTGGTATTTATTCCATTTCTTGTGAAGTAATGGATAGTAACCACGGCAGTGCTATAGAAACGATTGATATTATTGTATCATGATACGCCCCTTCAAAACCATATATTTACCATTTCTGTTTTTGGCAATCTGGAGTTGTGCTGATCTCTATAATAAATCAAATGAAATCATTGCTATTACAGCTAGTGATTTAACAGTCAGGGGTGGTCTTACTGTACAATTGGCATGTGAAGCAAGTGATCAGGATGGTGACATACTTAGCTATATTTGGGAGAGCGGCAGTGGTTCTTTGGTGCAAAATGGTGACAGCGCCACATGGACTGCGCCTGCGGATACTGGTGTTTATTTTATAACATGTACAATTGCAGATGATTATGGTGCTTCTGCTGTTGGGAGTATTGCAATTAAGGTAACTCGACCGAGTCTTGTTCCAGTAAGTGGTTTAGACTGGACATTGACAGATGATGGATTAATAAATGGTACAAATTCATCAAATGAAAATAATACAGGGATAACTGATTATTGGGATGGTACTGTAGAAAATGCAGATTTTGGATGGAATGTAACAATCCAAGAAGAAACAGATAGTTCAATTACTCAGTCTCTTCAATTTAAAGTAGAGGATAGTGCTAATTGTGGTGGTGGAAATGGTAACACACAAAATGGAACAGCCACGGCAAATATTCAGGTTAATGGCTCTTCTCCTCTTACTTTGGAATTAGATTTTTCAGGTATTGGTGAAGCTCAGTCAGCTGGATACGATAGAATTATATTTTATTTAGATGGAAATGTTATTGGTGATGGGCAAGCTCCTGGCGGTGGTCTGGGTTGCACTGCCGATTCCGTTTTAGTAAATAATGCAGGGCCTCAAATATTAGACCCAGGACCTCATACTTTGATTATAGAATTTACAACTGGTGATGCCTCATTCCATGTAGATGCATATTATGAAATTAAAGCAAAACTCATAGCACCCTAGTATCGGAGATGATCTGCTTCTTAAAGGCCAATATTCGAATGTATAAAAAACAGGTGAATGGTATTATAATGATAATATATATAATGATTTTGATTGGCTCACAGAACCAAAATATATCAGAAGTAAGCCATATTACTGGCCAAGAAAACAGACTTATGATAAAAATAATTTAATTGATAGCGAGTGTTGGGAACCCTGGGGGAGGAAGATTGATTGCGAAACATATGAACAGAAATATCTAGGGAATATATATTTATTACCGGATCTAGATGAACGAAGAATTAAAATGATAGATGTGAAAGTGAAGGATATAGTTATTATAAAAGACAACCTAGGTAATGATGTAGAAATTGATATCAAAGAATTTATTAGTCATATAAACAAATATCATCATTCAGTGGTGAGCATTCATGGTGAGAGAGGACATAATTTCACAGTAAACAAAAATTTTCGAAAAATGTTAAATGAAAAATAATGGCAATTATTTTTTGTTTGTGTAATGATGAGTAGACTTAGGAATAGAGAAACAGATTATACCATTGTGATGAAAAAATATTTATTTATATCATTAATCATACTATCCGGTTGTAGCCAAAATATAGGAAACCTTTCTATCGTTAGTACCCGGCCGACAAATATCAGCAATGAATATAAATCGATTGGTTTAATCCGAGGAGAGAAAACAATATTTGCTTCTTCAGCCGACAAAATGCCACGAATAAATGATCCAATTCAAAATGCATTGAACATCTCTGGAGCAGATTTAATTACAAATGCTTCTTTTGAACTTGAAACTTATCTATTTTTTAAAATAATAAAAGTAACAGGTGAGGGCTGGGTAAAAAAGACGGAAGGCAATACTATTGAAACTCAAACACAAAAGAAAATTATTGAGTATGATCCAGCAACGGGTGAGCCTATTTACGAATAGGTATCTTTATTTAAATTTTGTGGCATAATGTTTAGAATTTTAATCTTATATTATTTATAAACTCAATCTTTGAGATGATCTAGGCTCTTTTTTAAGTAGCTGATTATTTTTTCTGTATTTTTTATTTGTTCTTTATCCAGCATTAGTGAAAATCCATCCGTTTCATATTCTATCGTTTCTCTACGATCCTTTTTAGAAATTAAATTCTGGACTTGAAAAGTCTTAATTGGATGGGATTTACCCTTTACTATAATTTCATCAGCGTAGATGCACTCTATATCATTTCTGATAATATTAAATGTATTTTCTGAAATTAATATTTCGTTAGGTTTCGCTAAAGATTCTAAGCGAGAAGCAATATTTACCCCATTGCCTAATACTGTGTAATCAAGTCTGTCATGTGAACCAAAATTTCCAACTGTACATACATCAGTATGGATCCCCATTCTCACATCTAATGATTCCGTAAGACCAAAAGATATCCATCTCTTTCTTATAGCTTTAAGTTTTCTTTTCATTTTTAATGCCATTGAAACACA
Source organism: Fidelibacterota bacterium (assembly GCA_018674095.1). GTDB lineage: Bacteria > Fidelibacterota > Marinisomatia > Marinisomatales > UBA1611. The sequence continues at coordinate 22,114 of JABHAX010000173.1, read as the reverse complement.
GGAAACAGCATCTTTTGTAATCCCATCTGTCTTGGGATCTCCAAAAAAAATCATTATTGCATCGCCAATATATTTATCGACCGTGCCGCCATATTCAATTGCAATATTTGTCATCTCGGTAAGATAATATGTAATTAATTCAGTTAATATTTCAGGTTCTAGTTTTTCTGTAATAGTTGTAAAACCTTTAATGTCTGAAAAAAATACGGTTAAGTTTTTTCTATTGGTATCAATCTTAACATCAAGCTCTCCGGTAAAGATTGAATTGTATACTTGAGGGGAAAAGTATTTTGATAGCTTTGTAAGAATCATTTCTTTGTCTTTTGTATCTGTGATATCAGTACCATAAAGGAGAAAAAAGTCAAATTCGTTAATTTTTACTAAATTTAAATAGTATGTTTTATTGCCTACTTCGAATTCCATATTATGGACGTCTTTAGTATTTTGTTTTGTTAAATTTTTAATTATTTCTTTGGGTATAGTATCGTTAAGTCCTATATCCCAGTTTTGAATTATGTATTTAGAAGCATCGTTGAAGTATTTTAATTCACCATTTTGGCCTAACTTCATAACAGGATTTGGATTTTTATCGGGAAATTTATTTATTACTTTTTTTGCAGTAATGTCTGTTGCGTAAATAATGATAAAACCAAACTCCTGAACCGGGACAAAATTCGCTAAATATGTTTTATTGCCGGCAGTCAATTCATTCTGAGTGATGCTGTTGGTTAGGATAGTCTTGCTAACCAGTTCAATGAGATTATCTGATATCACTTCCCCAGTCTTTAGATTATGGGAGTTCACAATATCATACGAAGCCTTATTATAATAGTTTAGAATTCCTTCTTTACTAATTCTCATCACCGGGTTTGGATTCTGGTCAGGAAACTTATCGATCGCTTTTTTGGCGGTAATATCAGTGCCATAAACATTGATGGAGCTTAATTCCTTAATATAAACTGCTTTAAGTAAGAATGATTTTGAATCTACATTTATCTCAAATGAATTCTCATTTTCTGCTAAAGTTATTTTAAGCTTATCTAGAAATTCCTTATTTGGTTTATCATTAATATTTATTTTCCATGCATCAATAATTGGTTCTGATGGACTATTGTAGTATTGCAAAACTCCTTTATCAGAAAAACGAAGTACCGGGTTGGGATTTTGATCAGGGAATTTTTGCAGGACCTTATCTAACTGTTCATTTTCTTGTATCATAAAAGAAGATTATTTTAATATTAGCTGCTTAATTTAAAAAAGAATTACGAAACAAATTACAAAACGAATTACGAAACGAATATGTCAAATTTAAGAAAAATAATAAGACACATTTTCTCTAAAAAATCGTTACTTATACGACTATTTACTTTTATCTGGGTTGTATTCTGCTCCTGGCTCTGGATAGGTGACCCAATTAAATCAATCGAACTTTCTATATCTGTTCTGATTGGCTCTATGCTAATACAGGGAATATTTGAATGGTTGTATGAATAAAACTTATTTTCAAATTCCAAGTCGCATATTTTATTAACTTTTTGGATGACTTATATGAGTGGTGATTTAAACTATGTAGAATTATTGTTGAATTTTAATATGAAAGGGAGATTGAAATGAATAAAATTATAATTGGGTTAACGTTTTGTTTAGTCACAATTGCTTTTGCAAAACTGGATCAAGGCCTTGATGAAGAATTCAGATTAAATGAAAGCCGGGAATCTGACCCTGAACTTTATTGGGAATGGGACAATGAACCCCGCTGGCTTTCTGGTCGTAATTGGGGAGCTGCAACTTTTTTTGGCAGTATTGGCCCGGGTGAATATTTTATAGGATCATCTTTTCCTGCAAATAATACGTATGATATAAAGATCGTTTTCGATAGTGATGAAACAACTTACTGCCAAACTTATCGGAGAGATTTAGATTATGCTGCTGGAGGTATTGGTGTATTTAAAGGGTCAGTTTGGGACATTTCTGTACCAGAAGCCCCAAGACGATTAAATGTCTGTTTTGTAGAGTGGGATGATGGCTCAGGTGAACATAATCCAAATTTACTTTGGGATCCAGATGATACAGATCTTGGAAGACGAGAATATCTTTTTATTATGGATAGTAATTACGATGGAACGGGCACAACATATGATAATCAAAATATTGCAATCGGTGGGGATATGGTCTATGCTTGGTGGCCTCGCTTAGAAACTGGTGCAACATTATTCCAAACAGATCCGGCAGAACTTCGCGTTAGGCTCGCTTATATTACAAATTTCAAATCATATTCTCAAGATAATGGAATAAGCCTTGAATGGGAATTTGAAGAAGATGGAATTGACCATTTCGATTTATTTGCTTCAACAACATTTCCACCGGAAGATTTTTTAGTACAACTAGACTCGGAACTCAGAGAATACACCCATACCGATGTGCAGAATAATGAAAAAAAATATTATCAATTAAAGGGAATTGATTTGGATGGTAATGTATTATACAATAGTCAATCCATTTGGGGAAAGGCGCATCCAATTTCTGAGAATATGAATTTATTAGGGAATTGGGATCTCCGTAGTAATTATGGTGATATTTGGGGCTATACTGATGAAGCGACTGGGATAGAATATGCATTATTGTGTGCACGGAGCGATGGATTAAGTATCATTGATATTTCAAATGAACCTGTGGAGGTTGGATTTATTTCAAGTGCATCGGATGCAAAAGATGTTAAAGTTTATGAGAATTATGCAGTCTTAATTATGGAATATACTCCAGCTAAAGTGATTGATTTGTCTGATCCTGCAAATCCTGTCGAAATAAGTACAATCCATTTTGGTTCGTCAAGTTCTGATGGCGGGTCACACAACTGTTATATTGATGGACAATATTTATATGCTATTGGTCATGATGCCGGTGGGATTGAAATATATGATTTATCTACGCCTGAGTCCCCACAATGGGTTGGAGATTATTCTACGTATTATTATCATGATATTTATGTGAAAGATGGTATTGGATATGCTGCTGGTATTTATGGCGATGGTGTAGATATTTTGGATGTTTCGAATCCAACAAATGTTCAATTATTAGCCAATTTTAATTATGAAGGAAGTGGTGCTCATAATTGCTGGACCACTGAAGATGGAAATTATGTGATTGTAGGCGACGAAATTGGCACAGGTAATTGGGCAAGAATCTTTGATATTCAAGATTTGAATAATATTATTATGGTTGCTGAATATATCGTGGATCCCTTATCGGTTGTACACAATACTTACGTAAAAGGTGATCTTTTATATATTGGTCATTATACAGAAGGTGTTCGCATTGTTGATATTTCTGACCCGACTTATCCAGAAGAAAAAGGTTATTACGATACTCATTTGCAAAATGAATATGGATATGAAGGTTGTTGGTCAGTTTTTCCATATTTTGATTCTGGAAAAATTATTGCATCAGATATGCAATTGGGATTATTCGTTTTGGAATATGCTCCAGCTTTAGAAATCGAAATTAATAAATTTCCAACTGAATATAAGTTAAAGCAGAATTACCCAAATCCGTTTAATCCTAAAACGACTATAAATTATGCTATTGGAAAAGATGGGTTTGTGAATCTTTCCGTTTTTGATATAACAGGAAAATTTATCAAAACTTTAGTACATAAAAATCAGAGTCAGGGCCTCCATTTTTCAGATTGGAATGGAAGGGATGCAACTGGGGAAAATGTTGTATCGGGGATTTATTTAATCAAGATAGAGATAGATGATTTCTCACAATCTCGAAAAATGATATTATTAAAATGATTTCATGAAAGATAAATTTAGCGTTTTTAAATCTGTTGATACATACAAACCGGACACGGATAAACTGGAAGGCCCATTGCCAGCATTGCGCTGGAATTTTATTCTTCAAAATTTCAGTTTAAAATATTGATATTGTTTTTTCTATTTTGGGTTTAGCATATGGGCAAGAAACCTTAACAACAATATCGGTGCAATTTTTATGGGACAGTTTATTAAATAAATTACAAATTTTCATTCACAGAAATTGAAATACTCAAGTGTGATTCAACAAGTTTTGCAATTTCCATTTCTGATGTCATAACAATTCCATCCGCTTCAATAAGTTCAGCAATTTTTGGACCGAGGGAATTAATTTGTTCAGTGTTCAACAAAATTTTGATTCGGGTTAATACATCCACAATATAATTCATTTTATCATGATCACCTTTTTGCCCTAAAGCTTGGTAAGCTTCATTCAAAAATCGTTCAGCACGTTCTTCCGAGAATTCTGGAAACAATTCAGATATGGCACCAACCCAAGATTCTCTTTCTTCAAAATCAGCTTGTCCATCTGTTAAATGGATCGACGCGCAAAGGTGTGTGACCGCTTCGATAGGTGACATATTTTCGGGTGAATTGAATTCTGGCGCTTTCTTTTTATTCGAAAACCAGCCCATTATTTCGTCTCCCATTCTTGAGGTGTGAATGTTTTCATACTTAAAGCATGAATTTCATGTTGCATAAGTTCACCCATGGCTTCATACACTTTTCGGTGTCTTTGGACTAAATTTTGCCCCTCGAAGTCAATAGCAACAATAATCGCTTCAAGGTGGAATCCGCCTTTATGGAGTTCATGATGCAAATGCCGTCCTGTAAAATCTTTCACTTCAAAATGCTCGAGATTTAGACTGGAATTTAATCTTAATTTCATTTCAGTTTCGATTGCCATTGTTTTTTCGGACAATCCGTTAGAATTTTGCTGCATGTCAGATCCTAAGTTATTTCAATTAACCGATGAAGATAAATCCCATTATAGGGAAATAATCGAAAAAATTGACCCAGCACACTCCTTGTCAATTACGCGAGTTATAGGGTCGAAAATATCAGGAATGTTGGATGAAGGGAATCTCAATTCTGTCGAAGTTGCCCTCATTGATGATATTACCATTTTAATGGGAATCTTAAAATTAAATCCAGAACTTCCAAAATCAGTTGTTAAAAAAATATTATTTGCCATGATGTATTTTGTAGATGAAAATGATGAAATCCCTGATGTAATTCCTGGATACGGGTATTTAGACGATATAAAAGTGGTAGAGTGGGTCATCAATGATATTCGTGATCAAATCCCGCCTTTGGTGAAATCTTAACTCAACCATTCTTTTCTGCGGATTGATTATCCGCATCAAGATCCTCTTCAGAAAATTGCCATTGGCATGGAACACACCACCATGGTTTTCCAAAGTAGGTTTTTAAATCCTCGACCAATTCTAAAGAATCATTGCATCTTGGACAATCTCGTTCAGTACCTTTTTCTGGCCATTTATAATCTGGGCGATATTTCAGCCCATTTTCGTAAGTATGATGTTCTTGCATAGATAGAAATTACAGTGTTTTTTCCCGTGATTAAATATGTGATTTAGAAAATTGAAAGAAGGACAAATAGCAGGACACCAATTAAAGAGATGCCAACGTAATTTTGAATTCGAAGTTCTTTTTCATAAGATTCGACTTGTGACAAATAATGATCATAAAATAAAAAAACATTCAATGTATCATTCTCTGCCACATAAACTCGTTTTATTCCTTCGTTTAAATTTTCTCTGATTTTTTTATTTTGGATGTCAGGCGGAATATAACTGACTTCATGAAATCCGGGTAAAACGGGTACCGGCCCATTTAAGGGATGATTTCCAACAAAATACCCGTCCACAAAAAATGCAACATTCATACTGTCTGTTTTAATTTCAATGAATCCAAATTTGTTTATATCCTTTTCGTTTTGGGCGTACATCACTGTAAGTGAAAAAATGAGCCCAATTAGGATGTTAATTGTCTTTTCCATATATGGCAAATTATTTTTATCTATCCCTGAAATCAAATAACTAAATTCATGTCAAATGAATTCCAATTTATTATCAAAATCAATTATTTATTGCGTTTTTTTACTTGGGTTAGGTAGCTGTGCTTATTTCAATACCTTTTATAACGCACGGCAATATTACGAAGAAGCTGAAAAAATCCGACTACAAAAAGAAGGCGAATCAATTCCGATCACTGCCATGGATAAATACGGAAAAACCATCCAGAAATGTCAAAAAGTATTAAATGATTTCCCGGAAACTAAATTTCGAATTGATGCTATTTTATTAATGGCGAAAGCTCGGTATTATCGAAAAGATTACGAATTTGCTATTGATGATTTGAAAGTTGTTTCCGCTGATGGGAATCAAAAACAAATTGAAGAAGCCCAATATTGGCGATCCTTATGTAAATGGAAAAAAGGTAATGCCCAAACTGGGATTGATGAATTAACGGATTTATTGGGTAAGTCTAAATCAAAAGAAGTTCAATCTCGTTGTCATTTATCTTTAGCAGAAATTGCGAATGAATTAAAAGATTCTGACTTAGCACTTACGCATTTACAGGAAGGTGCAAAATTGACAAAAGACCGTGCACAGAAAGGGGTTATTTATACTCGACTTGCGGAAATGGCATTTAATAGGGAAAATTATGAATTAGCAATAAATGCTTATGGAAAAGTAGTCGCTAATTCACTGTCGAAAGAAAAGGTTGAAAAAGCACATTTGCAAATATTGAAAATTCTTCGATTAGAAAAAAAATATAGATCTGCGGCTCGAAAAATTAAAGGAATGCTGACAGATGATAAATTCAAACGAATTGCTGGATATCTCGAATTAGAATTAGTCCAACTTTATAGAGCACAGGGTGAAGAGTCTGAAATTGAATCAAGATTGGAGATTATTGTTAATGCGTATCAAAGAACACCTGTTTCAGCCGAAGCTTATTATTATTTGGGTGAGATTTATACATCTCAAAAATGGGATTTAGAAAAATCTAAAGACTATTTCAATCTCGTGAGTAAAGAATCGAGCAAATCTCTTTTTACGCCAATGGCGAAAAGTAAAAGTAACGCAATTGGTCGCTATCAAGAAGCTGAAAAAGATTTAGAATCCCACTTTATCTTATTGAATCAAGATTCGACTTTATTAGTCTCAGAATCAGATACCACAAAACAAAGTGTTTCCATTATCAAACCAGATAGGTCCATTCCTGAACTTTATTATCAATTAGGCGATTTAGAAGCGTTTAGTTTTAATCGAAATTCGGAAGGAATAGCATTTTTACAAAAAATTATAACAGATTATTCAGAATCGTCTTTTCATGCAAAATCCATGTTTACCATTGCATTCATGTATGAAAGTAATGGCGATTCACTTAATGCATTACTCATGAGAAATCGCCTGAAAAAAGATTACCCAAAATCCGAATATGCAGCTTATTTATCTGACGATATCATTGTTGAAAAAAAGGAACAGGAATTAGTTTTTTCACAAGCAAATAAAGAAATTTCTTTAAATCCAGAAGAATCAATTTCGTTATTTAAAAAAACAATAAACCTTAATACGGAAACGGAAGTCTCTGTAATAGCAGCTTATACAATTAGTTATTACTATGACCAAAATGCAGAAATTGACAGTGCGATGAAATATTATGAGTGGATTCAAGAAAACCACCCGCGGTCTGACCAAGCGCAGAGCGCAAGTCTTAGACTTAAATCACTTCAAATGGTTTTATCCGCTTTGGAAGTTGAGCAAGATTCGACTCAAATTGCTCCGGAACAAAATTGAGAGCAAATATCTTTTCTTTTTGCTATCGATTTACCCGATTTATTGTTACAAAAACTCTTTATTTTTTTCAGGCGATTCTATTTAAACCAAAAGATTTAGAACCGGCAGTTAAATTGGGGGATTCTGTTTTATCAACCATCTCATTTGTTGGCACTCCATTTTTCAATTTCCCACTTCCGACTTATCAAGATGTAGAAGTTTTCGATTTAATTTTTCCATCTCCATTAATAGGAAGTTCTTTCAAATCAGAAACATCAATTCTAAATATTTGGCTTAAGATGGGATTAGGTGGACTCATTTTTAAAACAATTTTAAAGAATCCGCGAAATGGAAATGAACAGCCAAGATTACAAGACGCATATTTAGATGGAGAAGCAGGCTTATTGAATTCCATGGGATTGCCTGGCCCTGGAATTGATTCTTTTGCCCAAGCGATAACTCAATCAAAATTGTGGAAATATAATCGACCATTGGGTATTAGTATTGGCGGAGATTCATATAAAGAATATATTCAAAATATAGCCAAGATTCAGGACGCTATGTTGCCTACATCTTTTCCGTTTTTTTATGAAATAAATATTAGTTGTCCAAATACTGAAAACGGAGGAACATTAGGCGAAAACCCAAAGCTTTTAAATGGTCTCCTTACTGAAATTCGTCAGGGTAATTCAACTCCGATTTCTGTAAAAGTTTCCCCAGAATTGTCGGATGAGAAATTGAAACAAATTGGAGATCTGTGTAGAAAACATGAAAAAATATTTATTAATGCAGGAAATACGCACTATAAAAAACCGAGTGAAGTTGGTATTTATCCAAATGACTTTTCAATGATAGGAGGTGGTTTTTCCGGTCCGTCATTATTTTTGCGAACCTTAGAAATGGTGAAAATATTTTCTGAATTTAAAATACCGATTTTGGCCACGGGTGGGATTTCAACAATTCACCATATAAATGCGGCCAAACAAAATGGTGCAGTATTATTCGGAATGGCCACCGCATTGGTATTAGATCCTTACTGTGTTCCAAAAATTAATTCTCAACTCTAAATGTTTACTATTGTACTTCTAGAGCCACAAATTCCACCGAATACAGGTTCAACTGGCAGATTGTGTGGCGCAACCAATACGAGACTTCATATAGTTGGGAAATTGGGATTTGAATTATCGGATAGAACTTTGAAACGTGCGGGATTGGATTATTGGGACCATATTGATTGGGAGTATTTTCCCAAACTAGATGAATATTGCTCTAAAATGATTAAAAATGAATCATTTCATCTATTGACTACTAAATCGTCTTTATCGTACACTTCGAGGCAATTTAAGGATGGAGATCATCTTGTATTTGGTAGTGAGACAGCTGGGATTGATGAAGCATTTTTAAAAAAGCATTGGTCAAATACGTGTACAATACCCATGGAAAATCAAAATATTAGAAGTCTAAATTTAGCCACGAGTGTGGGTATCGTCCTTTATGAAGCAATTCGGCAAATTAATGAAATCTAAACTTTTAATTCTTCTTTTAATATTGGTTCAAGGGTGTTCAAGTTCCCCAAGATATTTTACTGAAAAAGTGAGTCGACCCAAAAAATCTAAATCCGTAAAATTTCTTAAACCAAAAAGTAGTAAAGACACAAAGCATAATCGAAAGAAAAAAGTGATGAAGGGTGTAAGCTCTTTTTATGCTGAAGATTTCCACGGTAAGCTGACTGCAAATGGAGAAGTGTATGATATGTATGGCGTTACCGCAGCTCACAAAACACTTCCCTTGGGAACTGTCTGTCGTGTCACAAATTTGGACAATGATAAATCTCTCATTCTTCGTGTCAATGATCGTGGACCTTATGTAGCAGGTCGAATATTAGATTGTTCCTATGGCGCTGCAAAAAAGTTAGATTTCCTAAGGCAAGGGACCACAAATGTTAAAATTGAAGTTATCGAATGGGGAGATGGAGCCTATATGCATCATCGAGAGAATAAAAAATGAGTAAATATTTTATGGTTGTAAATCCACATGGTGGATTAAAAAAAGGGATTGGAATACTGGATAGGGTAAAACCTATATTTGAAAGTGGTGGTGCTGAACTCACGGTTTTGGAAACTGAATATGCCGGGCATGCCCGTGAATTTGCTCAAGAAAAAGATTTTACTGGCTATGATGGTTTTTGCGCTATTGGAGGAGATGGCACGATGCATGAAGTCATCAATGGTATGCTGAAGCGACCAGATGGTAGAAAGTTACCCATTGGTTTGGTAACGGGCGGAACGGGCAATTCCTTTATGCATGATTTAGATTGCCTCGATCCTGAAAATGCAGCCAAACGAATTTTAACTGGAAGACTTCGTCCCATTGATATTGCAAAAGTTGATGCAGATGGTGAGACGCTTTATGGATTTAATATCGTTGGGTGGGGCTTGCCAACTGATATAAATGCGTTGGCAGAAAAAATGAGATGGCTCGGTGAACAACGATACAATATTGCATCTATTATTGAAGTCATGCGGGGAAAACAACGATTAGCAAAACTGATAATAGAAGGAAATACCGTTGTGGGAGATTACGGATTCATTTTGGGCTGCAATACGATTCATACCGGTAAAGGAATGATGATGGCGCCCTTGGCTCAATTAAATGATGGATTAATCGATTTGATTATTGCTAGGAAAGCAAGCCGCTTCAAATTATTGAGGTTATTTCCGAAATTATTTAGTGGTGCTCATGTTGGTGATCCATTAGTGGATTATCGCCAAGTGAAAGAATTCTCTATTATTCCGCAGGAAGACAATATTCTAAATATCGATGGTGAAATGATTGGTAGTACGCCCATTCATGTAACAGTAGAACAGGGATTGATAGACGTTCTTGTCTAATTTAGATTATTAGCAAAAAATTCACAAAAGACTAATAACAAAGTAGATACAATGCATGATGTACATATTTAAAATAATTTTATTATTGTCACCATTATACATTTTTTCTTCGTTATAATTGGTGTCTCTGTGGCTAATGAATTAATCAGGGTAAAAAAGGAAAAAAATATGAGTATGTTCAAAGGACGGAATTTGATAAACGCGTTAGGGATTCCTGGGTGGTTATTCCTTATTTGGAAAGGTGATTTATATTATAGTTTTTTTATTTTAATATGTATCGTATTTGCCTTAGGTGAGTTTTATGATATGATGGAGAAAAAAGGTACTAAGCCACTAAGGTGGATGGGAATGTGTAGTGCAGCGTTTATTGCGGATTTTTATTATTCTCAGCCCATAATCACAGGGCATCAAATGGTTGGATGCGTCATACTAATTGTTCTCTTAACTTTTATTTGGGAATTATTCTCCAAAGAGGAGAATTCCGGTTTAAATATTTCCGTAACGATGGCCGGAATTTTATTTGTTCCTATTTTACTCGGAACTGCAATTGATATTCGTCAATTTGATACATTCATGGGCACCCAATTAACTTTAGCATTGGTTCTATCTGTTTGGGCTTGTGACTCGGCTGCGTTTATTTTTGGCACCAAATTTGGGTCAGCAAAAATTTTCCCACGTGTGAGTCCAAATAAATCGTGGGTTGGATCAATTGCCGGATTAATTGCATCAATGAGCGTATTTCATTTATTTTATCATCAAGGGTGGCTTGGAGATTATTTCTCTATGAATGATGCAATAGCGTTTGGAATAATTTCAGGCGTTTTCGGACAAATGGGCGATTTTTCGGAATCTCTTTTAAAACGTGATGCTGGTGTGAAAGACAGTGGTACACTTTTACGAGGGCATGGTGGTGTTCTAGATCGTTTTGACTCCTTGATATTTGCCACACCTATTACTTATCTTTACCTTCATATCTTCATGAACTTTTAATCTTTTTACATAAACCCAATGGAACTTAAATCAATCTTAGCAACAGATTGTGGCTCAACCACAACCAAAGCCATTTTAATACAAAAAATCGATGGTGAATATCGTTTAACCTATCGTGGCGAAGCCCCAACGACTGTAGAAGCTCCTTTCGAAGATGTGACCCGCGGCGTTCTTAATGCAGTTATGGAAATTGAAGAACTGGCCGAACGAAAAATCTTGGATGGAGATGAAATTATGTCCCCACAGAAGAATGGGGAAGGTGTTGATATTTACATTTCAACAAGCTCTGCTGGCGGTGGACTCCAAATGATGGTGGCAGGTGTAGTGAAGTCCATGTCCGGTGAAAGTGCCGAAAGAGCAGCATTGGGAGCAGGATCCATCGTAATGGATGTAATGGCTTCTAATGATGGTCGTTTACCCCATGAGAAAATTAAACGAATTCGTGATCTTCGCCCAGATATGATTTTATTATCTGGTGGAATTGATGGGGGAACAGTTTCCCATGTTGTTGAACTTGCTGAAATTCTTCATGCGGCAAACCCGCAACCCCGTTTAGGTCAAAACTATAAATTGCCTGTGATTTATGCAGGAAACAAAAATGCTCAAGATCAAATTCGTACCACATTAGGTGATATGGTTGATTTGGATATTACAGAGAATATTCGTCCAGTTCTTGAACGAGAAAACCTTGAACCATCACGAGATAAAATCCACGATTTATTTATGGAACATGTGATGCAACAAGCTCCAGGTTATAAAAAACTTATGTCTTGGACAGATGCGCCAATCATGCCAACACCTGGTGCAGTTGGATCCTTAATTGAAATGATAGCAGAAAAAGAAAAAATTACCGTTGTTGGCGTGGATATAGGTGGCGCAACGACTGATATATTTTCTGTATTTGAAGGAAAATTCAATCGGACAGTGAGTGCCAATCTTGGGATGAGTTATTCTATTTGTAACGTATTAGCTGAAGCCGGTTTAGATAATGTGCTTCGTTGGGTTCCATTTGATATCGATCGGAAAGAACTCACAAATCGTATTGGAAATAAAATGATTCGCCCAACCACGGTTCCACAATCCTTAGAAGAATTGTTTCTAGAACAGGCAATTGCCCGAGAAGCACTTCGACTCTCTTTTATTCAGCACAAGGAATTTGCCACCAGTTTAAAAGGGGTCCAGAAAGAGAGAACCATTTCTGATGCGTTTGATCAAACAAGTTCGGGAGAATCATTGGTGAATATGATGGATTTAGATTTACTGGTTGGATCCGGTGGAGTATTGAGTCACGCACCACGGAGAGAACAATCTGCACGAATGTTGATTGACGCGTTTATGCCAGAAGGAATAACACAATTGGCTGTGGATTCTATTTTTATGATGCCACAACTTGGCGTTTTAGCTAATATAGAAAAAGAAGATTTAGCCGAAGAAGCAAGGACTGCTGCACTTGAAGTATTTCACAAAGATTGTTTGATTCGCCTAGGAACCTGTATCGCGCCGGTTGGAAAAGCAAAAGATGGCGCAACAGTCCTTGCTGCTGAATTTGCTATGCCTGATGGCTCAACAATTCATCATAATTTGAAAAAGAATGAACTCTACAGAATCGAAGCACCTTATGAACCGATTCAAGCAAAATTAACGCCGGACAAAAAAATGAATATTGGTGCTGGAAAAGGTGAGCCCATCGAAACAACAGTTTATGGCGGTGTTGTTGGACTAATCCTAGATGGTCGAGATCGACCGATTACGATTCCTAATGATTCTGAAAGTAGATTGGCTGCACTTAAAAGTTGGTCAGAAGCAGTAAATGAATATCCTAACACAAATTCTTAATCCTAAGCTAAGATAAATAATGGCACACGCATACACTCCTGGACTTAAAGTATTACATCACACAATAGTTAAAAAGAATCGTCGTCTTCCTATTAAAGGAAAGGTAACAAAAAACATTGGCGACATTCTGAACCCAAATGACATCGTTGCAACCACAGATCTTCCCGGGAATGTCCAAATGGTGAAGGTTGCAAATCTTTTGAATATTGGTCCGGCAGATGTATTGGATGTCATGATGGTAAGTGATGGTGATTCTGTGAAAAAGGGAGAAATGATTGCCCAAACGGAAGGAATGTTTGGTTTCTTCAAATCTGATGTAAAATCTCCCATCGATGGAACTATTGAATCAATCTCGGGTGTTACGGGGCAAATTGTCATGCGAGATGCGCCAATTCCCGTAGAAGTGGATGCTTATATGACGGGTGTTGTAAAAGAGATTATTCCAGAAGAAGGGGTTATTGTAGAATCTGAAGCTGCATTTATTCAAGGTATATTTGGAATTGGTGGAGAATCACGTGGAAATATGGAAATTCTTGTCAAGGATAGAGAACAAGAATTGACTGCAGATTTATTGAATGAATCTCACAAAGGAAAAATTGTGGTGGGCGGTTCCTTTATTAGTCTCGAAACCTATAAAAAAGCATTATCTCTTGGTGTAGCCGGTGTTGTAATCGGTGGATTCAATTATTATGATTTGGAAGATATATTAGGATATACGCTTGGTGTAGCCATTACAGGATCAGAAGATTTGGTCACATCGCTCATTGTAACAGAGGGGTATGGGAATATCCGCATGGGAAGCAGAACCTATGATTTATTAAAAGAGCATGATGGGAAATTTGTTTCAATCAATGGTGCAACCCAGATTCGTGCAGGTGTGATTCGGCCGGAAATTGTTATCCCATTGAAAGATGATGAAATCCCTAAAACTCCTATTCATGAATCAGAAGAAAAAGGGATTGGAGAAGGAAGTTTGGTTCGTGTGATTCGTGCGCCTTATTTTGGAAGAATGGGGCTTGTGAAATCACTTCCATCCGCACTTCAAAAAATGGAATCGGAAACGATGGTCCGTGTTGCTGAAGTTGAAATTGATGATGATATATTAATCATACCACGATCTAATTTGGAAATGGTTGAGACGGATTAAGATTAGGAATGAGGCATTAGTATTAAGAATTGTTTGAGTATGGAGAGAAGATGATTATGGCAAGAAAAAATATTAGAAAGAAATATGATTGATAGTATAAAAGATATGCTTATTGGAAATATTGATCCAAAGACAACATCTCTGTCAATAGAAGAGCAGGATAAATTATTCCTTGAAAAAATCGCAAAAAAGATTCATGATTCCGGTTTTGTAACGCCAGCAGTATTTTTCTTAGAAATGACAAAACCTTTATCACTTTTAGGGAGTCATGCACTTGTATTTTTAGGCCCAATTTTAAATGCATTTATTCAATCCGAAAATTATTATAGAACAGTCCAGGTTTTTGAAGAATCTGAAAATATTGAAATTTTATTAAACATGATCGAAGCGTTAGAAAACACCGCCAAGATTGCTAATGGAGATAATCATGAATGATCGTGATTTTATGATCAGTGCAGGTGGCATCTCGCTTGCTTTTCTGATTTATTGGTTTGCTGGACATCCATATTTTGTTACGGAAAGACTTGTGATGTTTCTTACCATCATGATCTTTTCGGGTACACTTATGTTTTATATCCGAAAAGCTCGTCGTGGGGAAGATATCTTTTTAAGGGACATACCTGGACTTAAAGCCATAGAAGAAGCGGTAGGGCGATCCACAGAAATGGGGAAGCCTGTTTTATATGTTCCTGGTATTATGGATATGGATCAAGTTGAAACGGTTGCTGGTGTTATCGTACTTGGTCATGTTTCTAAAATGACGGCAAGATACGAAACCACATTGAATGTTCCTGTCTCCCGTGCTATTGTGATGAAAGCGGCTCAGGAAGCCTGTAAAGAATCGTATCTTATGGAAGGTCGTCCAGATATGTTTCATGATGATATGGTTCATTATCTTACGGATGAACAATTTGCTTTTGCTGCCGGTGTGAATGGCATTATGGTTCGTGAAAAACCCGCCGCTTGTCTCTATATGGGCAAATTCTATGCAGAATCATTAATTTTGGCAGAAACTGGGAATTCAATTGGTGCGATCCAAATTGCTGGAACTGCATCTCAAGCTCAAATTCCATTTTTTGTTACGGCCTGTGATTATACATTAATTGGTGAAGAATTTTTCGCCGCTAGCGCCTATTTATCTCAACGACCAGAATTGATTGGTGGCGTGAAAGGACAAGATATGATTAAGGTGATTGTAATCGCTACAATCCTTGGAGGCGTTCTGCTTAGATTACTTAATGATATCGGGTTAATAAATTTTAATATTCTTCAATTCTTAAAAGTGACTTAAGGAAAATATTATGCTTTGGAAAAGACATATCCCAATTTTAATTGTAGCCGTAATTGGCTCACTTACTCTATTTGGATGGTTTATTGACGAACCGAACATTAAAGCCTTCGTGAATGATGATGCAACGCAATGGTTCGATATTCTTGCCAGTTTCGCCATATTTCTTGGTGGATTCAATTTACTCAAAATGCAATTACAGAAAGTGCTCCGAAAGAAACAAGGCTGGCAATACAGCCTGTTTGCCATAGGTGGCTTTATATTGGCCATTATTGCCGGTTTTTTTTACAAAGGGAACCCTGATGTTGCATGGGGAACTCATGTAACAGCAGACGGCACTCTTTTTAAATGGATCTTTATGTATATATTTGCCCCACTCGGTGCAACTATGTTTGCATTGCTTGCATTTTTTGTAGCATCCGCATCTTACCGCGCCTTTAGAATTCGAAATTTTGAAGCGACCCTTCTGCTGGTATCTGGGATTATTATTATGATCGGTCGTGTTCCGTTGGGTAGTAGTATTTCCAGTTGGTTTATTCTGTATTTATTGGTTCTGATAGGAGGTATCGCTATTAATTCAGTGTTCAAAAATAAACAATACACAGCCATTTTTGTTTCTGTGGGAATCATAATAGTCACTTCTGCCGGTTCATCCATGGGGTGGCCATTAGATCAACCGGGGATTTTCTATTTACCTCATTTGCAAGAATGGATTTATATGAATCCAAATGTTGCTGGTACGAGATCCATCATGATGGGGATTGGGTTAGGCATTATTGCAACATCAATCCGATATATACTCGGCATTGAAAAATCTTATATTGGAGAATAATGATGAAATACATATCTGATTTAATTTTAAAAATGAGTTCAGTGGATCGACGTTGGATCTTCCTGGTTATCGCTTTGTCGGTTATTCTACCATTATATTTCCCATTGGGGTTACCCATTAGGCCGACGCCAACAACACAACAGGTTTATGATACAATTGATGCCTTACCTCATGGGTCTAAAATATTGGTTTCTTGTGAATATGGGCCCAGTACAAAACCAGAAATTCATCCCATGGTTTTATCTGTCTTACGTCATTTATTCAAGTATGAACATAAAGTTTATGTGACTTGCCTTTGGCCAGATGGACAATTCCTAGCATCTGAAGCATTGGATCTAGTCGGGCGTGATGAATATGAATTAACCTATGGCGAAGATTATGTCTTACTCGGATTTCGCCCGGGCAATGAAGCAGTCGTTAAAGGTATAGTGAGTGATATTAGGAAACTTTACACGATTGATGCAAAAGGGACAAAGGTTACTGAAATTCCAATGATGAACGGTGTGAACCGATTTGAAGATTTTGATTTTCTTTTCTCAGCATCTGCGGGTTATCCCGGTACCATTGAATGGGTGCAATATGCAGCTGATCCAACGAATGTCCCCATGAGTACTGGAACCACATCGATTCAAGTGAATGAAGTGATGCCTTATGTTGCTGCAGGTCAAGTTCAAGGTATATTGGCTGGCATGCCTGGGGCTGCAGAGTATGAAGCTCTCATTGGCGTTCCAGGAATTGGAACCAGTGGAATGGATGCACAGTCTATTGCTCACTTAGTGATTGTTCTTTTTATTGTTTTGGGGAATGTTGGTTATTTAATTGAACGTAATCGTTCAAAAAAGTATTAAGGAGTACGTGATGTTTGGTGAAATATTTGGTGCCTGGGTCGCAGTTTTTTTAACATTTGCAATCTTTTCATTCCTGTATAAGGATAATCCATTTTACAAAATTGCAGAACATATCTTTGTAGGTGTTTCTGCCGGATATTGGACGTCCATGTTCTTCTGGACACAGATCCAGCCTAATTTGTTTGGACGGCTCTGGCCATCCGCTCAATATTCAGATGGATTTTGGTACGGGATTTATAATTTCTTTGGGATGATTTCCTCATCAATTTTTCCAGAAGGCGGGATTGATAAAGGCCATGATATGCATTTGACCTATTTGATTCCCTTTGCGTTGGGTATCATGATGTTGTTGAGCCTTTTTAAAAAATTAAGTTGGTTTGCAAGATGGGGTATAGCATACACAGTTGGTATGGCGGCAGGACTTCGTGCTTATGGCTATCTAAACTCCAATGTCCTTGGACAGATCAGAGGAACAATTATCCCATTGGCGGATCCTGATCTGCCTATGTTTAGCCTGTTGGGTGCATCTCATTTCAATAACTTAATTATTTTGGTAGGAACGGTAACAGGTTTGCTCTATTTCTTTTTCTCAAAAGAGCATAAAGGAAATTTTGGAAAAGTCACTCGTGTAGGAATTTATTTCTTAATGATATCTTTTGGCGCTTCATTTGGATTTGCCGTCATGGGTCGTATTTCGTTGCTTATTGGACGTTTTGTAGAATTGATTACCTATTCAAGCGCACAATACCATCACGCAACGCTTTGGGTATTGGTAATCATGGTTGGGTTATTGGGATATTCTGCCTATAACGATAAGGACAATCCAGAAACAGAAAGGTCCTAATATTCAAAGACTTTACTTTACTTATGCTTGCAAGACTTTAGTTAATGATTCGACCCGTTAAATCATAGGATCCCACACCCAACAATGGAGAATCCTTGACTTAAGAATGGTTGGAGAATTTGTTATTGTACTGAACTAAACACAATGCCTTGAATAAAAAGCTTCTTTCCTTAAAAATGGAAAATTAATTGTAGACTCATAATGTCAACCCGCCCAAAAATTTGTATTTGCAAACACGATTATTAGACAATAAAAAATAGAGAATGCCCAAACAAAAACGCAAACTTGCTGCTATTATGTTCACAGACATTGTCGGTTATACCGAATCCATGTCTATTGATGAACAGGCTGCTATTCAAGCTGTTAGGAAAAAACGTTCCATAATTCAGCCGTTGATCAAAGAACATTTCGGCGTTTTTGTTAAAGAAATTGGTGATGGTACATTATCTTATTTTGGGTCTGCCATAGATGCATCGACCTGTGCTGTAAAACTACAGACAAAAACTTTTGATGATGAATTCTTAAATATTCGTATTGGCATCCATATTGGTGATATCGTTTTTGATGGTGAAGATGTTTTTGGAGAAGGTGTTAATATTGCAAGCCGTTTAGAAAGCATATCTCCTGCAGGCGGAATTTGTGTTTCTAAAAATGTTTTTGATGAACTGGAAAATAAGAAACAATTCAATGGCACATCACTTGGGTTGCAAAGTTTGAAAGGTGTAGGTAGGCTTGTGGAAGTCTTTGCTTTAAATGGAGATAAACTAAAAAAACCGGACAAATCCCAATATAAAGCAACAAAAGTTGAAAAACATACTGATGATGAAGTTCCATCTATTGCCATTATCCCATTTGATAATAAAGGTGCACAAGAAGATGTATTTTACGCTTATGGTATTTCTGCAGATCTTATTTCTTCGGTGGCCAGTGCAGGACTCATCAGAGTTGCAAGTTTAAAAGATATTGAAAAACTGGATTATCAAAATCTTGAAAGTGCTGAAATCTCCAGAATAGTATTCATCCGTTATATCGCAAATGGAACCTTGTGGAAAATGGGAGATATGTTTCAACTCTCAATTGAACTCTACGATACAAAAGATGCCAGAGTTATATGGTCAGATCGGTGGCAGGAAAATTGGGATAACTTACCAAGTATTAAATCAAATCTTTCTGATGGGCTTTTAAAGGCTTTGAATGCTAAACCGAGCTATGAAGAAAATAAAGAGATAGTAAATCCGGAAGCGTATGAATATTATTTAAGGGCAGAGCATAAATTTCAAAAAAGGCAGACGGCTGATGACATTGAATTAGCTATGGGCTTATCCCAGAAAGCAGTTGAGATAGATGAAAAATTTTTAGAAGGTAAAATTCAGTTGGCTAAAATAATTTATGCGAAAGGCAATGATGAGAATAAAGCTTTATCCCTTGCCAATACTACCCTTGAGCAAGCCGAAAAGCAAGACAATCAAAGAGCGGTAGGTGATATCTTGAGATTCATTGGGGGATGGTTCATAAGGCGAGACCTGGATAAAGCTCTGGAATACTTCACAAGATCATTGATTGTTTTTGAAGCTTTGGGTGACAAAATGGGAACCGGTTTGGCTCTAAATAGCATTGGTAACGTCAACTGGAGAAATGAACAGCCTAAGAAGGCTTTAGAATATTATGAGCGGTTTCAATCTATTGCGGAGGAAATTGGTGATAAATGGAGTGAAAGTACAGCGCTCAATAATATTGCTCTTGTATATAATGGTATTGGTGACTCAGATGGTGCGATTGAATATTTAGAAAGAGCGTTAGTGATAAAAGAAGAACTCCAGGATAAAGCAGGGAGCGCCAAAAATCTTGTGAATATTGGTTTCCAATATTTTACCAAAGGTGATTTTAATTCTGCCTTAGATTACAATAACAGAGGACTGGCCATTGATAAATCCTTAGGCAACAGATGGCGAATATCATTTGACCTACGACTAAAAGGTTACATCCTTGTTGATATGGGAGAATACGCAGAGTCACAGGCCAGTTTTGAAGAAGCACTTGCCATTGATGAATCTCTAGATGATAAAAATGGCATCATGCTTGCCACGAAAGGAATTGGTATTACACACTTTTATAGATCTGATTATGAAAAAGCCCTTGATTATCTTGAAAGGTCCTATTCACTGAGAAAAGAATTAGGGAAAAAAATGTGGAAATTGTATCACCTGATACATCTGTCTCTCACACAAAAATACTTAAATAAGGATTATGATAAAAAAGAAATCGACAATATTATTGAAGATAAAACATTAGATGATAAGAGATATATGACTAATTACACCATTTATAAACTATTCGAAGAAAAGAAATATTTACAATGGGCCTTTAAGCAAGTTTGTAAAATCGCAAATGGACTAGATGACACAGTGAAAGAATCGTTTCTAAATGCGCCATTACCAAAACAGATCATAGAAGCCTGGGAGAAGGTGAATGCCTGAACAAACCCGCAAACTCGTTGCCATTGTCTTTACCGATATAGCTGGTTTAACTAAACTCACATCCGAAAATTAGTCCCAAGCATCTTCTTTATTAAAAACACAACGGGAACTGTTTCAGCCTCTTGTGGCAGAATTTAATGGTTCTTTTCGAATACTAATGCTAATAAAATTAATATTATAATAATATAAAATAGGGCAGTAATGGGTTTCCATATTTCAAAAACGGATACAATAGACCTTCCACATATTCATGATCTAAATCAACATGCTCTCCCGGCCGTCAGCAGCATTACGCTCAATGATATGACTCAATTTCTTGAAATGGCTGATTATTTCCGGGTTATCAAAGTAAAAAATGATATTGCCGGATTTCTCATAGCGCTGGCACCGGGAAAAGATTATCATAGCCCCAATTACAAATGGTTTGAAAAAAAATACTCTCAATTCATGTATGTTGATAGAATTGTTATTGACCCGTCTTTCCAAAGCAAGGGACTTGGGCGAGCTTTTTATGATGATTTGAAAATGTTCTCCCAACGATACACGCCTATAATAACTTGCGAAGTGAATTTGAAACCAAAAAATGATGAATCTTTGCTTTTCCATAAAAAATATGGGTTCGAGCAAGTGGGAACTCAGGAAACCGATGGTGGGAAGAAAGAAGTTTCCTTAATGGTTTATAAAATTTCTTCATAAAATGGAACAAATACCTGATTCCATATTCATTCAGTAAATTTAGAAATTATAAATCATTTCATAGGATGCCTTATGCCAAATAAACATCAATTAAAAGGGAATTGGATCCATCATTTTGAATGTCATTTGGAACCAGATTGGCTATTGATTTAGCGCGAATAAAAGGATGAATTTCACTTATCAGAACTGGTTCTCATTCCGAATTGTTTCAAAAATAGAAATAAACTAAAAACTGTCATTACGATGAGTCTGTTTTTGACAGATGACGTGGCAATCTCAGTTGATATTAAAAAACGAGATTGCCACTGTCGGACTTTGTCCTCATTCTCAATGACAGACCATATTAATACCCATGTTAAATCAACCCCCAAAAAAAGCTTGTCATTGTGAGAAGCCAATTTTTACAGGCGACGAAGCAATCTCAATGTTATATTACAGACGAGATTGCCACGTCATTTCGTTCCTCGCAATGACAAATTATACTAATGACTGAAGTCAAAAAAAAACTCGCCACCTAAGAATGTATGTCGTACATTAGATTAGGTCATGTTATTATTTAAAAAAATAATACAATTCTGTTTTCTTCTTTTATTCGCCGGGTGCTACACGCAATTTGGAGAAAAGAATAGTTATGAGAGTCG
>JABHAX010000015.1 GCA_018674095.1 Fidelibacterota bacterium | reverse complement strand
TAGTCTATGGAACAAATTGGTTCAAAATGAATGGGCAGGATTCCTTATTTCGCCATTTCATTTATTCACAATATTTATTGTCATAATTGGTTTTGCTTTATTTTCTCCATTTACAATAATCGAATTAAAAAAATCGTTTTCTGATTTTATGTACGAATATCGTCACATGAAGATTGGTTCAGCTGCCCAATATCATCATCTTTCCGATGAATATAGAACCATTATCGCAAATTTATCATCCACTAATTCAGGGATATTTTATATAAACCTTATATTTTATAACCTAGGTATAATTGGCATCATTTTTTTCTTTTACGGTATTTACCATATGTATTTGCAAAAGTCCGCCTATTCTATCACTTTAATGATCTATTTGGTTCTTTTATTAATTACCCTTTTTACTTGGAAGAATGTTGCGGTTCGTTACACTCTCAGTATTTTTCCAATTATGATTGTATTTATAATGCATGGGCTTTTTACTGTTTTCCAAATAATCATTCAAAAATATTCGTTTAATAAATATTTAGTTGCTATTCTTTTATACATGATTGTATTAATTCACCCAATTGCAAATTTTATTAATTAGTAAGGAAAGTATTAATTAGTACTCTTAAAATAAATAATATCATTATCTGGACATCATCATTCCTGCCTGTTATTGGAGGCCTACAATCAGCCACCTTTGAAATTGGAAAATATTTAAGTGAAAATAACTGGAATGTCAGTGTCATTACCAATCGATACCCAAGAGCCTTAAAATCGTATGAGACCATTAGTGAATTAAAAGTAAACAGGTATACCTTTTTAACCAACCCATTTCATTATCTCCGCTCAGGAAGAATAGATTTATTTTTTGCCTGGGTATTTTTCAAGCCAGTGACCCTGCTAAGACTGATTATTGATTTTATTCGATTTAAACCAAAGGTAGTGAACCTTCATTTCCCGGATCATCAATTATTAGAATGTTATCTGCTCATGCTATTATTTCGGTTTAAACTCATTATTTCACTTCATGGTAATGAAGTGGAACGAATGCGTTCCTTATCAAAGAGATCAATAAGATATTATCTTTATAATAAATTGTTCACATCTGCGGTTAATATCACAGGATGTTCGAAGTTTCTAGCTAATGAATTACAAAGAAATTTTAAGGGTAGATATACCAATAAATGTTTTCCAATGTATAACGGTGTGAGTGAAGTATTTTTGACACAGCAATTAAAATTACATAAAAGAGATTATATTTTTTGTGCTGCCCGTTTCGCACCAATCAAAGGCCTTGATTTAATTGTAAAGGCAGCAGATAATAATATCATCAATAAATTATTGATTGCAGGTGGAAATGAAAATGATTTATTGAAATTAGAAATACCAATAAATGACTCAATCACATTGCTTGGATCGTTATCACATGATGAAATTGCGCACTATTTATCAGTTGCTGAAATAACAGTTATTCCATCTAGGTGTGAAACATATGGCATCTTTCTTGCAGAAGCTATATGTTGTGGAAGCCCTGTTGTGGCAACAAATGTAGGTGGGATTCCAGAAGTAATTGCATTAGCTATTGAAAAATTGAGCCTTAATGAAAAAGAAATTTTTAATCGCTGGGTCAAACTTGTAGAACCAGATGCTGAATCTATAAGAAGTGGTATTCAAAAAATTAAATCTAATAACAAAATTGAAGATTATATAAATATTATACCCAAAATAAGGTCTCAATTTCATTGGGAAAAAAGGTTATTAGCCATTCAACAAATATTGATTAGTAATTAATTTGATAATTCTAAAATTATTAGGGGTCTTGATAGCGAGGTTGTTATACTTTTTTTATAAATATGAAGGTATAAATATTTTATTCAAAAGTCTACCATCAAATATTATCGTTCATATTCTACGCTTATTTGGAGCAAAAATTGGGAAAGATGTCCGCATTCAAGCGCCATTTCTTATTCACAATGCAGATCAAATTTATCCAATTTATTCTAATTTAATTATAGGAGATGATTGCTATATTGGTCGAGATTGCATTTTTGATTTAATGGGTAAAATTAGTATAGGGCATAAAGTTACCCTATCGCATCGCATTGTTTTGAATACACACACCAATGCTGGAAAAAGCCCCATCGCCAATAAAACATTAGTAAATACAAGTGGGGAGATTAAAATTAATGATGGAGCCTATTTAGGGATCAATGTAACAGTTCTAGAGTCTGTTAATATTGGTAGTCAATCAATTATTGGAGCAAAATCACTTGTGAACAGAGATATACAGGATCACGTTATTGCATTTGGTGTTCCCTGTAAAGTTCAAGGCCCAATAAATATATGATTAACTTATTAGTTATTCTATTTACTCTAGCAGGTATTCGATCCATATTGTTGACGAAGAATGGCTTAGAAAATTCCCTGAAATTTATTATTTTTGCCTTTGTTTTGGGATACCGTACATTTGAACTTATCCCCGGCTTGAAACTACACCCCATTGAATTATTTATTTACTCATGCATTATTAGAATTATTATATCCAATGCAGTCAAATATAGGGAAATGTCATTAGCGATATCGTTACTAGGTATCTTTTTTATTGCCTATTTCTTCATTGATTTTTTAACGGGGTATCATTTCATGGTGCTATTAGAATTCAAGAATGCTTTTTTACTGATTTTGATCTTTTTTATAACTCAACACATCCATTTTTCGAAATCCTATTTTGTTCGACTCTTAAAATATTACTTAATGGCAGCGTCATTAATATCAATTCTGGGTGTTATAGAATACCTATTCCCTTCATTCATGTCATCTATATTTGGTTTTCAAAGTAGGTCTATGAACACCCCAGAAAGTATTTTTTTCACTCGTTTAGCCTTTCTTTTTTGGGGAACGCATTTGGCAGCGAATCTTATTGCACCTGTGTTCCCAATTATATTATTACTGAAAGTAGAAAAAGACTCCATTGTTAAAAACAATTATATTTTAACCTTTTTGCTTATGATTAATCTTATAGCGATCTATTTATCAGGCAACAGGATTTCCTGGCTGATATTAACAATTTTACTTCTTACCATAATTTTCCAGTACAGAAACTTCTTAGTACCTTATATGAAATCCTACGCATTATTGGTAACGATGATCTTTGTGGCATATGTTTATTCTCAACCGGTAGAAGGCCGATATATATCCACTTTCAAAGCACTCACAGGGAAGATAGATACTCGTTACGATTCAAGCGGTGGCGCACGAATGGCCAGGGTTCAAATAGCAATCAATTCTATTGTCGAAAAACCGTTAGGTACAGGCTGGGGCAGTCAGGGATGGGTACATAGTGATGTGTTACAGATTGCTGCCAGCGTTGGGATTATACCCGGAATAATTTTCCTAATTGCACCATTATTTCTTTTATTTCGAATGTACCGCGCTTATTTAATTGCTCCCATTAATGATCAAACAGCCTTTTTTGTTTGCTGTGGTTTATTAATATTTATCATTATTTCACTGTACTTAAATGGTAATATAATGAAGGTGCAATCCGGCGCTCCCCTGTTAGTTTTATGGGCAATAGCTGATGGTTACCTCACCTGTTATAAACAAGTAGATTCATCCTAATTGTCAAGATGAAAGAAATACAGAAAATTTCAATTCTTTTACCGACTTTTAATTGCCAAACATCAGTTAGAGCATCATTGGCTTCCGTTGAATGGGCAGATGAAATAATTGTAATAGATTCTTTTAGTAAAGATGATACAATTAAAATAGCAACAGAATATGGGGTTAGGGTATTCCAGCATGAATATATTAATTCTGCGAAACAAAAAAACTGGGCTATCCAGCATTGTCCGAATGAATGGATATTCCAGATTGATTCAGATGAAATCTTGGAAGAAAAAGCTGAAGGGATTATTCGTGATGCAATTAATAATGCAGGCGAAAATACACATTGTTTCAAAATGCCTCGTAAAAACCATGTATTAGGAAAGTGGGTAAAATATGGTGGTTTATATCCTGATTGGGAATACCGGTTATTCAGGAAAGTATACGGGAAATGGTGGGATAGGGAAGTGCATTCCAGGATAGTTGTACCCGGGGAAGTCCAAACACTTGAAACACCACTCATTCATCACGGTATGCCTAATATTAGCAAACAGTTAAGCAATTTGAATCGGTATACTCGATATGAAGCAGATGAATTAAGCAAGAAAAAGATTAAGTTTTCTTTCGTTAAATGGGTTTTAGGTCCAATCTATTATTTTATGAAAAGGTATATTTTATTGCAAGGATATAGAGATGGCTGGCGTGGTTTCTTTTTAGCCGTTTATGCTGGTTTTTATTTTTTTTTAAGCCAGGCCAAATTATTTGAAATGGAAACATTAAAATTGAAAAGGAGTCCGGAGTAAAAATAACTTTTATTGAAGACTCAAGTGAAATGGGTGGTGTACAGCATAGTACTTTATTACTTGCAGAATATTTATGGTTAACGGGTCAATATGATATAGAAACACTATTACCAAACTCTGGCCCTTTTGCGGATAAACTTTCCCAAAAATCAATTCCAATAATATTCTATAAACCTATTTCATATAAATCTACATCCAAATCTTTTTTTAATGATCGAATTAGAATTCCAAATCCAATCGCATGGGCCTGGAATTTGTCTGCCATTTTATTGAATATAATTAGAATAAAAAAAAATATTAAATCCACTACAGATTTGGTGATTACCAAGGGTTTAATAAATCATTTTGCGTCTGGTCTTGCATGTGAAAGATTAAATATTCCGGTTATCTGTCATCTTCAAGATTTAATTACAAATCGATATTTTGGACTCATGAATATTATATTTAATATATTTGCGAAAATTATCCCCAATTATATTATTTGTGATGGGCAATCAATTCAAAATCAATTGAATAATTCTGTTTTACCTAAAACAAAAGTGATTTTAAATGGAATAAATGTTTCTGATTTAAAGCGATCAGATGTATTAAGAAATCAAATTAGAAATGAGTTTGGAATCTCAAAAGATGCCTATGTCATTGGACATGTAGGGAGAATGACTCCCTGGAAAGGGCAAGAAGCTTTATTGAATGCATTTATTGATTATTCATCTATAAATGAAAATGCATATCTTTTTTTGGTGGGTACACCCTTATTTGATAATGATCTTTATTATAATTCAATAATAAAGATTCTTGAATCACATTCATTAATGCATCGAGTCATTATGCCTGGGTATCGCAATGATTTACAATCATTATTCTCGGCTATGGACTTATTCCTATATCCCTCTCTTGAAAAAGATACATCGCCACTAGCTTTAATAAGTGCCATTTCATCAGGCCTAGCAGTTGGTATGTCAACTATAGATAGTTTATCTGAAATTGCTGATAAGTGTAATTATATTGATATTTTTAACCCGAAAAAACTTGATGAAATGAGTGCGCTAATGAAAAAATATGAAAATGATGAAATTCGAAAAAAGATTGGATTATTGAATAGAGAAGCAGGTAAAAATAATTTTGATATTTCAATTCATGGGCAAAAGTTCCAACGGATAATTGAACAAAATCGTAAAGGTATTTAATTGATTCATTTTAATAAAAAATATTCTGCAAAGAATGAGAAAAAGTACATGGATGATGTATTATCATTAGATGTACAATCAGGAGATGGAAAATACACAAAACTTTGTCATACGTATTTAAAAAATTATACAAAAAATTCTATACCTTTCTTAACCACGTCCTGCACACATTCTTTAGAAATGGCAGCACTTTTACTTGATATTCAACTGGGTGATGAAATAATAATGCCATCATTTACCTTTGTTTCCACCGCAAATTCTTTTTTACTTCGTGGTGCGAAAATTATTTTTTGTGATAGTCAGAAGAATCATCCAAACATGGATATAAATCATGTAGAATCATTGATTACGACTAAAACTAAAGCCATAATTCCGGTTCATTACGCCGGCATTGCTTGCCCAATGGATGAATTAATTTTAATAGGAAAAACCAACAATATAAAAATAATTGAAGATGCTGCTCAAGGAATTGGTGCATTCTACAAAGAAATGCCTTTAGGAACAGTCGGTGATATTGGTTGTATTTCATTCCATGATACAAAAAATATATCATGTGGAGAAGGTGGTGCAATTTTAATAAATGATCCATTATTGAAAATAAAAGCAGAAATCATAAGAGAAAAAGGCACAAATCGTGCAGCTTATTTTCGGGGAGAGATTGATAAATATGGATGGCAATCTTTAGGGTCTTCTTATTTATTATCTGATATATTGGCTGCAAAATTATTTTCTCAATTAGAAGAACTCGACCAAATAACTAATTATAGAAAAAAAATATGGCAAACTTATTTTGACGCATTAAAATGTTTAGAAAATGAAGGAAAATTAGCTTTGCCGGAAATACCCGATTTTGCTAATCATAATGGGCACATATTCTATTTGATATGCAATAGCGGAAAAGAAAGAAATGAGTTAATTACTTATTTAAAGAAGAATCAAATTCAGAGTACCTTCCATTATCTTTCATTACATCAATCTGAATTTTATAAAAATAAATATGTGGGTGACGATTTACCAAATTCAGATCATTTTACTGAATGTTTGATAAGGCTGCCACTTCATTATACCTTTAGTTTGGAATATCAAATGAAAGTAATCCAAGCTATAATAATGTTTTATAATTAATACAATTCTAATATAAATATTCTATATATCATTTCTGGCGAAACTGGTTTCAAAAAAACAGATGAAAAAATTCTGGATTCAATTGGGACTGTACGTAAAATGGATTATCAATCCAATTTTAATTTATTTATATTTAATACGTTTTTAAACGTTATTTGGTGCCAGACAATAATAATTTGGTTTGCTTCCATCCATGCAATTCCTGTAATCATACTCAATTATATTTTCAATAGAAGGTTAATTATTATCGCAGGTGGATTTGATGTTGCCAATGAACCGAAGTCGTCTTACGGTAGTATGAGAGGCAAATCAAGGACTGTATTGGGTAAATGGATATTATCTAGAGCTCATAGGGTTATTGCAGTTTCAAAATCAAATAAAAAGGAAATATTATTTAATGCAAATGTAAATCCAGACAAAGTAGAATTGATTTACAACGCAATTTTATTTAATGGAAAAAAGGTTAATTCGAATAAAAAAAAACAAATATTAACTGTTGGAGAAATTAATAAAGAAACATTTTTGAGAAAGGGACTGGATCGTTTTATTCAAATCGCAACAAAAATGCCAGATTATCAATTTTATCACATTGGTAAATGGACAAATAATAAAGGGAGACTTACAGATGAAATGTTTAAATATGTGGAAAGTATTTCGCCACCAAATATTAAATATTTAGGGTATGTAAATACAGAAGTTTTAAGACAATATTATTTAGAATCTAAAGTTTATTTACAATTATCGCGCCATGAAGCATTTGGGATAAGCGTAGTAGAAGCTATGTCTTATAATTGTACTCCGATTGTAACAAACTCATATGCATTACCTGAAATAGTAGGCAGAAATGGGTTTATTGTTCAAAATATTGATGAAGCAATTCTAAAAATAAAAACTGTTTTAGAGTCAGAATTATTTTCAATAGATCATTCATTATTGTCCAAATTTTCAATTGAAAATCGAAGAGATAAGTTTAATCAACTTATTTAGGTAATGATTTCATATATATTACCCATTCGAAATGAATTTGGTTTTATTGAAAAAACACTTCAATCAATTCTATCTCAAAACAATGGTAAAGACTTTGAAATTCTTGTGGCTGATGGGATGTCTGATGATGGAACACGAGAAATAGTTAAAGAATTTCAAAAGAGGAATTCATACATTATATTAATAAATAATCTAGAAAAAATTGTTTCAACAGGTTTTAATCGAGCGCTTTCGATTGCTAAAGGCAATGTGATTATTAGAGTTGATGGTCATTCGATTTTAGGCAATAATTTCACGCAACACTGTTTAAATGCATTCGAAAAAGTTGATGCTGTATGCGTGGGTGGTGCAACTGAACATGTTGCTTTCGGTTTTATTGGCTCTTCTATAAAAATTGCCCAATCTTCAATATTTGGAGTGGGTGGAGTTGCATTCCGACAAGGCTTAATCGGGGGTGAGTTTGTTGATACGCTAGCTTTTGGAGCTTATAAAAGGGAAGTTCTCGAAGAATTAGGTGGTTACGATGAAGAATTAGTTCGAAACCAAGATGATGAATTTAATTTTAGATTAATTCAAAACGGTGGAAAAATCTGGCTTGATCCATCTATTAATTCAAAATATTTTCCCCGAACATCATTTGTAAAATTATTTAAGCAATATTTCCAATATGGTTTTTATAAAATCAGGGTGATGCAAAAAAGACGAGGAATTGCATCTTTGCGACATTTGGTTCCAGCTTTATTTATAATCGCGATAATTACAGTTTTAATTTATTCTCTTTATGGAATTACCATTCCAGCGATACTGTTAGGTGCGAGTTATGCAGCATTAATGATTATTTCGATATTCATAGAATTATTAAAATCTCCCAAAAATATTTTATCTATTTTTCTGCTCCCTATAACTTTTTTTATTTTACATTTTTCATACGGGATTGGATTTTTATCTGGAATGATCTATTTCTTTAATAAATGGAATGATACAAATTTAATTGATTCACACTTTAATCGAGATACCTTTAATGAAAATACCCTTTCATAGACCCGATCTACCTCAGGATCTAAATGAGATTTATGCTGATTCCATTAGAAATGGTTGGTTAACAACGGGGAGTCAGGTTGAAAAATTTGAATATTCGTTAAAAGAATTTTTTGGTTCTAAGCATGTTATTGCAGTTAATTCTTGTACGGCAGCTCTTCATCTAGGCATGCTTGCAAAAGGTTTTAAGCCAGGAGATAAATTCATTGTTCCAACTCATACATTTGTGTCAACGGTTGAATGTGGCGAATACTTGGGTATGGAACCAATTTTTGTAGATTGCCAAAAAGACGGGTTTAATCTTGATTTAAACCAGGTCGAAGATTTGATAAAAAAAGATCCCAAAATAAAAGCAATAGTACCAGTTCATTATGGTGGTATTCCTGTGGATATGAAGCAGCTTATGAAAATGTCTGAAAAATCAAATATCTATATTTTAGAGGATTCAGCCCATGCTTTAGAAACAATTTCTAGTGCAGGGAAAGTTGGAAATACAAACCATGCTGCTGCTTTCTCATTCTATGCAAATAAAAATTTGACTACTTTTGGTGAAGGAGGAGCTTTAGCAACAAATGATTCGGATTTAGCTAAAAAAGTTAAAAATTTATCACTTCATGGTATTACAAAAGATGGTTGGAAAAGATTTGAAGCAAATGCAAAATGGGAATATGACATCATAAATCTTGGCTATAAGTATAATATGTCTGATATATCTGCTTCGTACGGAATTTGGCAATTGAAACAGATAAATGACTGGCATCGTAAAAGAACTCGTATTGCAAAAACTTACATAAATGAATTGAAAAATATTGATGGCATTGTGTGTCCAAAAGCAGATACATATGATGGAAATGCATGGCATCTTTTTGTTATCCAAATAGACCGAAGTAAGTGGAATATATCCAGAAATAAAATCATAGAATTGTTAAATGACAAAGGTATAGGTTTATCAGTACATTATAAACCTATTCACATGTTAGATTATTATCAGAAAAAGTTCGGATATAAACCAAGCGATTTTCCTCGTTCAAAATCCCTTTTTGAATCCGTAATATCAATACCACTTTATCCTAACCTTACCGAAGAAGAAACAAGCTATATAATTGATTCAATTCGTGAATTAGCTCATTTGCATTTAAACTAATTTTAAAATACTTTCTGCTCTAAAAATTAATTAATATTACTACCATGGAATTACTCTCTCGAGCGACGGCAATACTCCTTTTAATCATCTTATCCCCATTTTTATTGATCATCGGAATAGGAAGTCTTATTATACAAGGTCGCCCAATTATCTATAGACAAACACGGGTTGGGAAACATTTTAAAGAGTTTTTTATATATAAATTCCGAACTATGCGAATAGAAGATGGAGACAGAAATAATTTTAACTCAGGGCAAGCAGCCGTTTTAACAAAATGGGGTCGTTTTTTAAGAAAAACAAAATTGGATGAGTTACCCCAACTTGCAAATATTATAAAAGGAGACATGCGGTTTATCGGTCCGAGGCCAGAGGTTCCAGAATATGTGTCTGAAGAATCATTTTCTTTTCTACATTTAATTAAACCTGGTTTATCTGGATTTTCATCAATTTTATTTCGAAATGAATCTGAAATTTGGACAATGATAGATTCTGATGATCCTTATAAAGATATTCTAAAAATAAAAGTTGGTCTTGCCAAGTACTATGTAAATAAAAAAAGTTTCATCCAAGATTTAAAACTGGTTATGATTACTGTTGTGTCTCTTTTTATTCCTAAAAAAATGGGACATTACCTATTGATGGAATTGCTAAAAATTGATAATACTGAAAAAATTCGGTTGAAGGATATTATTAGCACAGTAAGAATTAAAGAAATTGAAAAGGATAAGATTCTTGAAGATCCAAAAGCAAATCGACGAAAATTAATTTTCGCTGACATTATTGCCGTATTAGTTGGTTTTATTTTTGCATGTTATATCCGAAATGATTTTTTAACACCAGAATTACTTTCAGATATTAATATTTTTCCTATTTTAGGTGCTTTAGTTGTTGCAAAAATAATGTCTTATAAATATTTTGGCCTTTATAAAGGAATGTGGCGATACACTAGTGTGATAGATATTTTCAATATCGCCAAGGCTAATATAATTGGGTCATTAATCATTATAGCTACCCTTGGTTATTTTAGAGGATTTCAGGATATCCCACGGGCAATATTTATTATAGATTTAATTTTAGCAACAGGATTTACGAGTGCGATACGATTAGGGATTCGCCTTATATTTTCACATTTATTAAATCCTCATCCTTATAAATTAGATTTTTCTAAAAGAGTGATCTTAATAGGTGCTGGTCAAACGGGTGAATTCATTTGTAAAGAGTTAATGAATGATTCTAAACATCACATGGAACCTGTTGGTTTTTTAGATGACAATCCTGATTTGCAGGGAAGGGAGATCCACGGAAAAAAAGTTTTGGGGAAATTGGAAGATCTTTCAGATTTAGTCAGTCAATATGATGAAGCTTTGATTTGTTGCCCTGATAGCCCTAGAAAACAAATGCATCGAATTATTGATATTTGTAAGGAAGCAGGGAAGCCATTTCGTACGTTGCCATCGGTATCAGAATTAGTATCAGGGAAAGTTTCCGTAAATCAATTTAGAGAGGTATCACTAATTGATTTATTGGGTCGAAATGAAATTAAATTAGATGAAGATCTAATTACAAATTATCTTCAAGGAAAGCGTGTTCTCATTACGGGTGCTGGTGGGAGTATCGGCTCAGAACTTGTAAGACAATGTTTAAAATTTAATCCAGCATTATTGGTTATGTTGGACAATAGTGAATTAAATCTTTTTGAAATTGAAAGAGAGATTATTTCAAACTTATCGAATGTTTTAATAAAACCACTTTTATCAGATATTAGAGATAAAAATATTCTGAGTAAGGTATTTACTGAATTTGAGCCACAGGTCGTTTTTCATGCTGCTGCTTATAAACATGTAACGCTTCAAGAAGCTTTCCCGTGGGAAGCTATCAATACGAATGTTATTGGGACTTCAAATATTGTTCGTGAATCGTTAAAACATGATGTTGAAAAATTTGTTTTAGTCAGTACAGATAAGGCAGTCAAACCGACAAATGTTATGGGGGCAACAAAAAGATTGGCAGAATTGATTTGTCAAGGAGCAAATTCTAAATTTGGAACTCGATTTATGGCTGTTCGATTTGGAAATGTTCTTGGCTCGTCAGGAAGCGTTATTCCAATTTTCCAAGAACAGATCAGATCGGGTGGTCCTATAACTATTACTGATCCGGACATGGAACGATATTTTATGTCAGTTCCGGAAGCGGCACAATTAATAATGCAAGCAGGAAGTATTGGGAAAGGTGGAGAAGTTTTTGTTCTTGATATGGGTGAACCTATTAAAATTCTCGATATTGCGAATGAACTTATTCGTTTGTCTGGGTACGAACCAGAATTAGATATCCCTATAAGTTTTATTGGTGCGAGACCTGGAGAAAAGAAGAAAGAAGAATTAGTTTTAGATGATGAAAATATTCGTAAAACGTTGCATGAAAAAATTATGATTGTTGATTCGCCAATCTTAAAGGAAGATGCTCAAATTATAACACAAAGAATAATGAATGGTGAATTAAATGGTAATGAGTTTGATAATAATAAACTTCGAAGTTCCTTATCAGCTCTCATTCCAGAATACCAGCCGGGAGACGATTTAAAAGATCCGGTCATTTTAAGAATTAAGCCAGAAGCCGAAGCTTAAAAACAATTAGATTGATAAAAAAAAGGCTCCTTATGGAGCCTTTTTTTTATATTTTAAGGTAAATAACATTCGTTTTAAGATAAGCCATCCATCCAATACATTTAATTTTTTTCCTTCAGATTGGCTTCGTCTTGAGTAAGAGATTGGAATTTCAATAATTCTTTTTTTGTTTTTTACAAGGTTGGAAGCGATTTCAACATCAATATCAAAACCAATAGAATAGGGCATTCTTTCTGCCAAATCAGATTTATAAAATGCTTTACAGCCGCATAATACATCTGAATAATTGGATTGGTTTAAAAAATTAAAAAACCCATTTAATAAGAAATTCCCAAAATCAAAAATAGTATTTAATGGAGATAAAAAGTTTAATCTAGTTCCAAATACTACATCAATATTTTCTTCTTTATTCAAAACCATAATTGTTGGTAATTCTACTGGATTCAATTCCATATCCCCATCAAATAAAATTATTTTATCATTCTTAGCAATATCAAGTCCCGTTCGAATAGCTTGACCTTTTCCAAGTTTATTATCATGTTTGATTAATGTAATAAAAGAGCATCGCTCTAAATGGACTAATGATCCATCTGTACTTCCATCATCAATTATGATTATTTCATGGTTTATTGAAAGGGGAGTAATATTTTTAAGAAGAAAAGGAATTTGCTTTTCTTCATTATGTATTGGTATGATGATAGAATATGACATTAATAAATTTGTGATAAAAAAAGCGATCATTTGATCGCTTTTTTTATTTTTTATTTAGAATTAGAATACGATTAATTACCAACGCCAAGTTTAATGACAGATGCACTACTTTTTTTAATCGAATTTCTTGTATCAATTATGAGATTTCCGTGTTGTTCTATAAAGTCAAAATCAATTTGGTCATGATCTGTCATAATGACGACTGCGTCCGCTTCATTTAGAATTGGTTCTGTGAGATGACTCAGTCCATCTAGCTGACTACCGTTAAGCTTAATATTGGGTACAAATGGGTCATGAAATGACAATTCCGCTCCATCATTAACTAATAGCCTCATTACGTCCAGAGCAGGGGATTCTCTCACATCATTTACATTCTTTTTATAAGCAACACCAATCACGATTATTTTACATCCCGAAATAGATTTTTGGTTTCGATTAAGTCCTGCACGCACAAGATCTACAACGTGAAATGGCATGGATGTATTTATTTCCCCAGCCAATTGAATGAACCGTGCATTGTAATCTAATGTTTTTAATTTCCAGGATAAATAATGTGGATCAATTGGGATACAGTGTCCTCCTAATCCTGGTCCTGGTGTGAATTTCATATAACCAAAAGGTTTGGTTGCAGCAGCATCAATTACTTCCCAGACATCGATGCCCAATTTTTCACACATAATGGCGACTTCATTGGCCAAACCTATATTGATTGCACGAAATGTATTTTCTAATAATTTTACCATTTCCGCAGTTTCGGGTGAAGAGACGAGGACGACTTTAGAAACAATTGTTTCATAAAGACATTCACCTATTTTTCCGCAATTTGGCGTAATGCCACCTAAAACTTTTGGTGTATTAGCTGTATTGTAAACTGTATTCCCCGGGTCGATTCTTTCGGGAGAAAAACATAGGTAAAAATCTTGCCCTATTTTTAAATCCGTTGATTCTAATTCCGGTGCGACTAATTCTCTTGTTGTGCCTGGATAGGTTGTGCTTTCAAGAACAACCAGCATATTCGGATGAATGTATTTTTTGATTTCTTTTATGGCACTATTAATAAAAGAAACATCAGGGTTTTTTTGTTTATTTAAAGGTGTGGGGACACAAATGATGACGCAATCAAGATTTTTGATGACTGAAAATTCTGTGCTTGCACTAAACTTATTGTTTTCAACTGCATCTCTAAGATGCTTGTCACTCACATCTTGAATGTAATTATTTCCCTCGTTCAGTGTTTTTACTCTTAACTCATCAATGTCAATTCCAGTGACAGTAAATCCTGCGTGGACGAATTCAATGGCAAGTGGAAGTCCCACATATCCTAATCCAATTACACCAATTTGAGCTTCTCGATTATCAATTATATTTTTTAGATTCATGTTAATATTTCAATAGATTATTTTAAAAATGGGTTGGAATTTATCCCAATCTGTACTGAAGGGATAATTATATTTCCATCAAAATTTAGTTGAAATTAGAGGATAAAGATGAAAGATTTAGATTGGCGTATCCGTTTATTAGGCGGAATTGGAATGGTAATTGGGGCAGGCTTTTCAGCATTTTATGCATTTGAGTTAAAAAACCAAGGACTGGATTTTAATCAATTTGTCATGTTATCATTACTGGCAATTTGGGGTGGTAGCGATTGGATTCTAAAAGGTGTTTCTAAAAAATATACGAAATGAGAGAATGGGTTAAAGAATATATGATGGAACCCAATCCATTCATTCTATTTGGATCGGATCATTTTTGGGCAACAGTCATTTCATTGATATTATGGATTTTAGTTCCGTTATATTCTAAAAATAGTTTATCAAAACGTAATCAAAATAAATTGGGAATTGCACTAGGGTTTATGGTCATGTCCAATTATATCATTTGGGTAATTTTAGAAGGGGTGGCTGGCACATTTGATATGAAACTTCATTTACCGTTTCATTTATGTCGTTTTGCAAATCTTGCAATCCCGATTGTTATGATTTATAAGAAAAATCGATTATTCCAAATTCTATATTTTTGGGGAATGTCTGGAATGATTCAAGGTGCTATTACGCCGGATGTGACTCATGGATTTCCCCATTTTCATTTTTTCAGATTTTTTATTGGGCATAATGGAATGGTCCTAACGTTAATTTATGCAATTGTTGTTTATGAGTTGAAGCCAACACTGAAAGGATTATGGGAATCATTTTTGGGACTCAATTTATTTTTGGTTCTTGCGGCCATTATAAATTTTGGTTTAGGCTCAAATTATTTTTGGATTTGTGAAAAACCATTAACAGCTTCCTTATTAGATTATTTAGGTCCATGGCCGTGGTATATTTTGGTAGGTGAATTTGTTGCGATTCTACACTATTTCGCTGCATATGCTCCAATCCACTTCATGAATAAAAGGACGGTATCTTGACCAAAATAGAAAAATTATTAACAGTTCTATTATTATGTACTATTATAACAGGTATGACCATGACATTCTCCAAAAAATTAAAACCACCCATCGCCCAAAAAATCCCAAAAGACGTGACCCTTCATGAAGACAAAAGAATTGATGATTATTTTTGGTTACGGGAACGGGATACAAAACCTGTATTAGATTATTTGGAGGCAGAAAATAAGTATACCTATGCAAAAATGAAACACACAGAACCCCTTCAAAAAATCTTGTATAATGAAATGCGGAAACGAATAAAAGAAGATGATACCACTGTTCCGTATAAGTTTGGAAATTTCATGTATTATTCAAGAACGGAAGAAGGAGATCAATATGATATTTATTGTAGAAAACATGGCGATTTAGATCATGAAGAAGAAATCACTTTGGATTTAAACGAATTGGCAAAAAAGCACGATTATCTTGTTTTAGAGTCTTACAAAATAAGTCCAAATGAAAAATATCTCGCTTATACGATTGATACCTCAGGCGCTGAATTACATAAACTCATTATTAAAGACATAGAAACCGGAAAAATTTTAGATGACAATCTTTCCAATTTGGACGGTTCGGTAGAGTGGGCGAATGATAATGAAACAATATTTTATTCCGTTTTGGATGAAGCCCATAGACCCTATCAACTTTGGCGACATAAAATGGGGGATGAACAATCACAGGATTTTTTAGTTTATCAGGAGAATGATGATCGATTTTTTGTTGGGCTTCATCGAACCAAAAGTGGCAAATATTTAAAAATGGAATTAGGGAGCCAAGTTACAACAGAAGTTCATCTTTTGAACCGGGATACTCCATTAGAAGAATGGAAAATAGTGCAATCCCGTGAGCAAGGTGTAGAATATTATGTTTATCATCATAGCAATTATATTTATCAAATAACCAATAAAGATGCCATTAATTTTAAATTAATTAGAACTGATTTAGATGGTACCAATGCGGAAGAAATAATCCCAAACAGAGGAACAACAACTTTAGATGTTATTTCCATGTTTAAAAATCACATGGCTGTTTTGGAACGCATTAATGGAAATCTTAAAATTAGAATTTTTAATTTTATTAACGAATCTTGGTATCCACTTGAAATGAATGAAGAAATTTATTCCATAGAATTTGAAGAAAACTATGACTGGAATTCGGAATTTTTCCGATTTGGATATGGGTCATTTCTCACGCCTTATTCTGTATATGATTTAGATTTCACCACTCATGAAAAAACATTAAGAAAAAAGGAAGAAATTTTAGGCGGATTTGATCCGGAACGGTATGAATCAAAAAGGATTTGGGCGCCTTCCCATGATGGTCAAAAAATCCCCATTACTCTTTTATACAAAAAAGGAACAGATTTGACTGGAAATAATCCATGCTTCCTTTGGGGGTATGGGAGTTATGGCGCAACCTATGATCCTTGGTTTATGTCCAATAGTTTAAGTTTAGTTGACCGTGGAATTGTATATGCACTTGCCCATATTCGTGGTTCATCTTTTCTGGGAAGAGAATGGTATTTAGACGGGAAATTAAAAAACAAAAAAAACACATTTAAAGATTTTATTTCTGCTGGAAAATATCTAGCAGAAGAGGGGATTACTTCTCAAGAAAAATTGGCAATTTATGGCGGTAGTGCCGGTGGTCTTCTCATTGGTGCAGTCATGAATATGGCACCAGATTTATGTAATATAGCAATTCTAAGTGTTCCATTTGTGGATGTAATTAATACCATGGTCGATGAATCCATTCCGCTTACAGTTGTTGAATTTGAAGAATGGGGAAATCCCATGGAAAAAGATTATTATGACTACATGAAATCCTATTCCCCTTATGACAATGTGGAATGGAAAGCGTATCCTCACACTTTGGTTTTAGCAGGATACAACGATCCCCGAGTCCAATATTGGGAACCGGCAAAATGGACAGCAAAACTTCGTGATATGAAAACAGATTCAAATGATTTATTGCTTAAAACCATTATGGGTGCAGGACATTTTTCATCATCGGGGCGTTTTGATTATTTGAAAGATGTTGCTTTCTACTATGCTTTTATTTTAGATAAACTCGAAATGAATAATTAAGCGTATTCTATCTTAAAATAAATGAAATGAATCGTTCTACGATAAACCCATTTAGGAGTAATTATGGCACTGGTTTCAATTAATCCGGCAACGGGTAAAGAAATTCAATCCTATCCCCAACATTCTTCAATTGAAGTTAAATACATTTTAGACCAAAGTGTGGTTGCCCAACAACAATGGAAAAATACCAGTTTAGAACTCCGGAATTCCTGTTTAGAACAATTGGCTGGCATATTAAGAGATCGCGCAAAAGAATATTCGATACTTATGGCCGAAGAAATGGGGAAACCTGTTTCTCAAGGATTAGGAGAAGTTGAAAAATGTGCTTCGCTTTGTGAATATTATAAAGAGGAAGCATTCGGGTTTTTGGCCGATAAATCTGTTGAAATTGCTGGACAAAAAAGTATCATTTCTATTCAACCCATGGGTTTAATATTAGGTGTAATGCCATGGAATTTCCCTTTTTGGCAAGTGTTTCGCTTTGCAATTCCAACAATCACAGCGGGAAATGGTGCCATTTTAAAACATGCATCCAATGTTCAGGGGTGTGCATTCGCTATTGAAAAAAGTTTTAAAGATTCGGGATTCCCTGAAAATATTTTTAGAAACATCGTTGTTCCCGGACGAGAAATGGAAGAAGTAATAAAACATCCTGCAATTGCCGCCATCACTTTAACAGGAAGCACGCCAGCAGGAAAGTCCATTGCAATGACAGCCGGAAGTGTATTAAAGAAGACTGTCCTGGAATTGGGAGGAAGCGATCCATACATCATTTTGGAAGATGCAAATGTAGATCTTGCGGTGGATGCATGTATCTCCGGACGAATCTTAAATACTGGTCAAAGTTGTATTGCGGCCAAACGACTCATTGTAACCGAAAATTTATATGATACATTTTTATCAAAGTTAGAAGACAAACTCTCAGACAAAATCATGGGCGACCCCAAAGATGATGTAGATATTGGCCCAATGGTTTCCATTGAAGCCAGAGATGAAGTGCATGATCAAGTTTGTCGATCCATTGAAGCGGGTGCTAAACTAAAATTGGGTGGTATAATACCAAAAGAAGTAGGTGCCTTTTATCCCATTACCCTATTGTCGGAGGTCGAACCGGGAATGACAGCATTTGATGAAGAAATATTCGGACCTGTTTTTACGGTTATAAAGGCGAGAGATGAAGCCAACGCAATTGAATTAGGGAACCAGACAGAATTTGGTTTGGGCTCGGCAGTATTTACTTCAGATCTTGAAAAGGGAGAAAGTATTGCAAAAACGCAATTAAATGTTGGTGCTTGTTTTGTAAATGATTTTGTGAAATCAGACCCACGTTTGCCTTTTGGTGGCATAAAAGAATCAGGGTATGGTCGCGAACTTTCTATCTACGGAATCATGGAATTTGTAAATGTAAAAACTATTGTCGTGAAAAATGCTTGAACGTTGTAAACTTACCCGTATGCAAATTCGATTTTTTCTTTTATCAGCCCTATTATTTTCAATCTGTTTTTCTCAACAAAATAAATTATTTTGGGATGGGAATGATTGGAACAAAGTTTCAAAATCGGTGGAATATCACCCGGAAATGACCCTACGCGTAAAGCGTGCATATTTAACAGGTGTTTTGGATGGCCGTCTTTATGGATATTTAAAAACATGGACGAAAGACCAATTTATAGCGGATGATGTTTTTAGTGAAACTGTGGACTATTTAACCCCACGGGAACTTATTAAAAATCTTAACTTTTTTTATGAAGATCCTCTTAATAGTTACATCCCGATTCCTTCAGCAATAGTTATTGCAAATATGTATGGTGAAAGAGTCCCGATTCCTATTATTGAAGAATATATTTTAGTAACACGTCGGTGGATAAATAATCTGATGCTTGATTTGGATACTTTAAACTATAGTAAACTAATTGAAGATAAGTTTATCAAGCATCATGAAAAAACGTTTAATCGATCCGAATAAACCCAGCTTTTGGATGCCAAGCAAAAACGCGATGTTCGCCAGAAAATTTTACCTTTGATATTGTAAATGTAAATGTAGGTGGCTTTTTACCCACCATAGGATAGGTTGTTGTTTTAGTTGTTGAAAAACCAGTTTGTAATGCCGGCTCATAATTATAAACCAAAACCATTCTTTCTTCACCAATAAACTCTTTATCACCGGAATATTCAGCAATAAAGCCCTCTAAGTAGTCAACGGGTCTTCCCACATGATTGACAACTTCAACATTCACAAGGATTTTTGCATCATCAATAACTCGTGGACGAATTTCAATGGTGAAGGGTTCATTATCACCGGCAAATGCCATTCCGGATAAAAGGAGGTATAGGATTGCTTTTTTCATGGTCTCAAAATTGGGAAATATTTATTAAAGACCAAAGAGAAAGCTTTCGAAACCTTTTCGAGAGATGAAGTGTATAAAGTAGATTCCTATTCAAAATTTCACCGGTAATTCAATTTTTAATTCCAGCATTTGAATTTATTTAAAAAACTAATATTCTTCGCCTTTATTTCAATATCTCTTTCGCAAGTTCGAATAGGAGATTGGAGCGCGCTGACCTCGCCTTTAAATGTTCGTGATTTAATATATTTAAATGATGACCTTTATTGTGCTACAGAGGGAGGCCTTTTTATAATTAAAGATGATTCCTATGAGACTTTAACCACTATTGAAGGGTTAGAAGGTGTTAATCTAGCTTCAATATCTTTAGATAAAGATGATAATGTTTGGATTGGCGGCGCATCTCCAAATGGATTTGTACAAATTTATGATCCCATAAAAAAGCAATCCATCCATCAATTCGATTTTGATTTAACATCAATATTAAATTTTCAAATATTAGATTCTTTAGCATTCGTTTTATTTCAGGATGGCCAGGATATGGGTATCATGAAATTTTTATATAATGATGGATGGGAATACAGAGATAGTTTTCGAAATTTTCCCAGTGATGCTGGACCGGCAAAATGTTTTGTTGCGACAGATTCAATTCTTTATGTTGGAATGGAATTTGGAATTTATAAAGGTACACTTTCTGAAAATTTAAAAGATCCAAATAATTGGACAAGTATTGACCCCAATTTGAATTTTGAGATAAATGATATTGTTTTAGATTCAAATAATCTAATTTTTTGTACCAATGAT
The DNA here is from genome assembly GCA_018674095.1 of Fidelibacterota bacterium. GTDB lineage: Bacteria > Fidelibacterota > Marinisomatia > Marinisomatales > UBA1611. The sequence goes on along the minus strand of JABHAX010000015.1, from coordinate 1,413 downwards.
TCTTTATATCAATTATCAATAAATACTAATGTTAGGACCGAAATTGATTTTTCTTACCCTCTTTCTAGTGTGGATGAATTATTTGTTCAAAATGGAACCTATTGGTTTATTGATGGAAAAAAGCTTTATAGAAAAAAAGACGAAGAAGACACTTTATTAGAGAATAAATATTGGTTATCTGGCATTGCCAAAAAAGAAAATAATGTGGCAGTTGGGCTTAATAATGGACTCCTTTTTAATTCTGAGAATTCCGATGGGACAGATGAAATAACCCGATTTTTAGCCAATGCGCCTGTCACAAACAATTTCACATCACTGACCGTATTAGATGATGGAAGGTTGGTTGGCGGAAGTGTTCATGGGATTTCTATTTATGATGATAAAGGTTGGCGGAATATTTTAAGAATTGTTACAGTCGGAACAGATACCATTAATTCGGAATACGATTATTCAAAGTTTAGTGCAGATACTGTTCCCCATTATTTCGGTGGATTTATTGCGGATCTTGAACAAGGTCCAGATGGATTATTATATTGTGCGATTCGAGGCGCTTATGTTATTACAAACAATGAACCAATTCGGACGAGTGGCGGCGTTATCATCATCGATGTAGATGATCCTTCAAATATTACACTTATTGATACAAGCTATTTGAGTTATCATTCAATTGCTTCTAACCCTAGTCCTTATATGGTTGTTTTGGATGTTGAGTTTAACGAGGAGGGTGACCTGTGGATTGCGAACCCTTATTGTATCAATAAGAATAATCCGATTCATGTTCGATCATTAGAAAATGAATGGAAACATTATGGATCAAGCGAAACAAATACGAAAATTAGCCAATCTCCAGGATCTATCGCCATTGATTCATGGAATCGAGTTTGGGTATCTTCTTTTCAAGCAGAAGAAGCCAACTTGGGAATTTACCCAAATGGTGGAATAGCCATGTTGGATTATTCCGGAGACCCAACAAACCCTGATGAATTTTCTTGGAAACAAATTCAAAATAGTGGATCAGTGTGGTCATTGGGAATGGGGATGGATAATAGGATATATTTTTTAACCTCAACCGGATTGAATTATTATGATATTAAAGAGGGTGATAATCCAGTAGTACGGGAAAATACCTTATCATATTTCCCTAATATATCCTTTGGGGCTGGTGCTGGAATTGAAATTGATCCTCATGGAAATGTGTGGACATATTCACCAACTGCCGGAATCCACGTTCTTTTAGAAAATACGACTTATTGGCCAGATATAAATGGACTCCAAACATCAAACAGTCCACTTTTATCAAATGAAATAACCGATATCGCTTTTGATGAAAAACGGAATCTTGCCTATATAGCAACCAGTAATGGCGTCAATATTCTTCGAATCCCTTTTGGAGAAGAAAAAAAATCTTATTCT
>JABHAX010000014.1 GCA_018674095.1 Fidelibacterota bacterium | reverse complement strand
TGGCCTGCAAAAAGCCAAGACAATAACAAAGTAGTGGTTAACAATCTTTTATTTTTCATGCACTCGTCCCTGTTTGAGTCCTTCTTTCGATGGTAAAAGTACAACGATGTAATTATGTGTTCAAGTGTTATAAATGTTTGGGTAATTGAATAGATAAAGCCAAACTGCGTTTATTTACGTCGAGTAAAAATTATGAGCTATGCCCGACTTACCAGCTTGCTCCCGATACCAGAAGGGTTGGTAGGTAAATTGGCAGGTAAAATTAGGATGTAAGAATTAAGATTATATTGGACTATGTTTCACATCATCTAATTATAAATAAAAACTGAGTAATTCGAAGTAATCCACATTATTGAACGCTTTTTAAATAAAGCTTATTTTAAAAAGAAATTATTTATTATTTATATAGGCTGTGGATATGTGGATAAATTTTTTGAAAAGAATTAACAGAACACTTTATTATATAAAGATTTCAAATAAGACTTAAAGAAAAACTTAAGGTGGATAAGTGAAAAACAATGTGAATAACTTTTTAGTTATCCACAGCAAAAAACAAAAAACAATTAAAATAAAACTAAACGAACTTTATCCACATCAAAAAGGTGAACATGTGTAAAACTTTGTGGATATTAATTTTCTGAAATTTGGATATGGAATTTTTCTCGAGCCCCACTTATCCAGCCCTGGTACCAATCCATTTTTTTCTTATTTAAAGCCATAGATTCAATTTCAGGCCAATGGTCTGTTAAGTTGGGTCGTCCACCTTTTTTTAATCCTTCAACCCAAAGCAAATGAAACCCAATAGATGAATTAATGGGTGGGCTACAGGACTTCATATCAATATATTTAATTGCTTGTCCAATTTCCGGAACTGTATAATTTGCAGGATCAATCCAACCAAGATCACCACCAATTTCCAAGGTTGTTTTATCGGTAGAATATTTTTTTACCATTTCTTTGAATTCACCTAAGGTAGAAATAGAATCTTTCAAAGACGTTCCAAAATTGAATGCACGCTCACTGTCTGTTTGTGTTATTTCCGGCGACATTAAAATATGCCGAACACGAATCTTGTCTCCTTGTTTTTCCAATGTTTCAAGGATGTGATATCCAAACTCCGTTTCAACAGGTTCACTTACTTTTCCAATTTCAATAGTGAATGCTTTTGTTTCAAAATTTTTCACTAAAGAACCGCGAGTAACCCAACCCAAGTTTCCACCGTTATTTTTTGAGCCAGGATCCAATGAATATTCTTTAGCTAAATCACTGAATGACGTACCACTCTCAATTTGAGATTTTAATTCAGCTAGAAAATTATAGGTCGTTTTTTTAGCGGCTTCGCTCGGGCGAATTGGAATAAGTAAATGTCGAACCCGCGCCTTCATGGGTAAGTGGGGAAGACTGTCTTTGTAGGTTTTATAAAACTCTTTTACACCCGTTCGGGTTACGGATATAGCGTTCAAAAGTTGTTGTTGATATCGCTCAGAAATCATCCGGTCTTGCATGTCATACCAAAACTCTCGTCGAAAATCTTTAACAGATTGACCTAATGCATCTTCGGCCCGCTCTTCACTGCCTGCTTGCGCCACCAACATTTGAATTTGTTGATCTAGAGCTTGGTTTACTTCCTTTTCCTCCACGGTGATGGAATCTAACTCGGCCATTTCCAGCATAATTTTTTGGTCAATCATAGATTGAACAACGGAATTTTGGAGACGAATAAACGCATCAGGGTTTGCCTGTGGATTTATTTTATTTTGGATGGCTGTCATATTCACCATTTGAGCGAGATCGCTTTTTAAAATAATATGGTTTTCAATGATCGCAGCAATTCCGTCGATATATTGTACGTCATTTTGCGAGAGAGAAAACGAGAGAATGAAAATTGAAAATATTTTTTTATAGGTCATGATTATTGATAGTTTGAATTAATAAATACATTTGTTTTTTCTTTTAAACTGTCCAAAATACCGGCAGACACGTTTAACTGTTTTTGTTTTAAAAGCCTTTGATAAATTTCGTCATAAGCGTCTTCTAGCCCGATAGAACTTCCTTTTTTAAATCGCCGAACCACCTTAATAACATGGTATCCCATATCGGTTTGAATTGGCCCCACCACTTTTAAAGTTTTATTTTTAAAAATAGCAGAGTCAAATTTTTGAATCATTTGTCCCTTAGAAACCGTTTTTGTTTCTACCTTATACTTTGTAAAAAGTTCATCAATGGATTTTTGAGATTTTTTTTTCTTTAACACAGATCGTATCAAGCGGGCGTCAGAATGTTTGTTTGTGTAAAAATGATGAATTAACGCCCCGTCAGCGTCCCTGGAAAATTCATCAATATGCCCATCATAATAATTTCGAATTTCATGATTACCTATGGATGTTTTTGGTGTGGACCTTGTTTGTAAATAAGACCCAATCAGAATTTTTTTATAATACAAATCTCGAGCATCTTGCAAAGCACCATCCTGTAGTAAGCCGCTATTTACCGCAGCATCATAATACAGTGCATTGTCCACCCAATCGTAAATGAAGTTTTTAAGTCGGGAATCTGTTCTGTTTTCTGGCGGTAAAAGTTTTTCTAGACTTTTGACGGTTAAGGCTTGGTTATTTACCCGAGCCAAAACAACGGAATCATCTTCTACTTGCGATGCGCAAGACGCAAATAAACAAATTAAAGATATATTAAATAGTGTTTTCAAGATAATAAAATTAACAGTCTTTACTCACTAAAAACAATTGCGAGCATTGTAATAATAATGACATAGAATTAGCAATTCCGATAGTGGAAAAAGTAAGTGTTAAGTCCCCACTTTTTATTTTTCCAAATCGGTGTCCGATATTTTCTGGAATAGAAAAAGCCGCAATATCTTGAAATAATTTATCCAGTGAAACGTATGGAGCAATATCGCCCAATACGAGCTCAACATTAGTATTGTTGATTGATATATTTTTGATGGATGTGTTTTTGAACAAAGATCTTATTCGGGCGATAAAGACAAGATTTTTTGTTTCAACAGGCAACCTTCCAAACCGATCTCTTAATTCGTATTGAACTTTATCCACATCTTTTTGTGTTTCTGCCCGGGATAAACGATTATAAAACCCGAGTCGCTGTGTAGAGTTAGTAATGTAATATTCATTAATTAAAGCATTTTCACTAAAAACAATATTAGGGAACCGAACCTGCTCATCTTTTCCCATAACCAAATCCACTTCATTTTTTAATAATTCACAATAAAGCTCAAAACCAATTGTGGAAATATGTCCACTTTGTTTATAGCCAAACAAACTTCCCGCACCGCGAATTTCTAAATCTTTCATAGAAATATCATAACCAGAACCCAAAGAAGTATATTGTTCTATTGTCTTAAGCCTTCGGTGGGCGTTTTTTTCAAGCTTAGTTCTTGGTATTAACAATAAACAATGTGCCTGGTTAAATCCCCGGCCGACCCTTCCCCGAATTTGGTATAATTGAGAAAGTCCAAAGTTTTGAGCATCATTAATAATGATACAATTTGCATTGGTAACATCAAGTCCCGATTCAATAATAGTTGTACAAACAAGGATGTCTATTCCGCCCTTAAAAAATGAAAGAATTTTTGATTCCAATTCTTTACTACCTAATTGCCCATGAATATTTTCTACCGAAACATTAGGAAATATATTTTGAAGCTTTTTTGTAAAATAAGGAAGACTTTTTATGTCGTTATGTAAAAAATAAACCTGACCACCACGAGAAACTTCACGTTCAACATATAACACAATGGCTTCCCAATCAAAATAACGAATAACGGTTTCAATTGGTTTTCGGGATCTCGGCGGCGTTTGAATTAAACTCATATCTCGTATTCCAACAAGAGACTGTTGAAGCGTTCTGGGGATAGGTGTTGCGGATAATGTTAATACATCAATTTGTTGTTTCATGGTTCTAATTTTTTCTTTGTGGTTTACACCAAAACGGTGTTCCTCATCCACAACCAGTAAGCCAAGATTAGGAATAACAACATCTTGGGACAAGACCCGGTGCGTTCCAATGAGCACATCAATTCCGCCATTCCGCAGAGATTTTATTATTTCACCCTGTTCTTTTTTGGTTTTAAAGCGGGACAATAACCCAATTGTAACACCCAATGGCTCTAGCCGTTCTTTACAGGTAATAAAATGTTGATCTGCTAAAATGGTGGTTGGGCATAAAAATGTGGTTTGTTTATTTGATAAAACCGCTTTTAAAATAGCTCGGAGAGCTACCTCGGTTTTACCAAATCCCACATCCCCACAAATCAATCGATCGACCGGGGAGTCGCCATTCATATCTGTTAAAATATCAGAAATTGCTTTTTGTTGGTCTGGGGTTTCTATAAATGGGAAAGACTTCGCAAGGGCATCATCTATGTCGTTTTCTTCGATGTAGCGAAAGGTTCGTTTTCTGTTTTTATTTGCGTATAACTCTAATAATTCTTGCGCGACAAGTTGAATTGATTTTTTGGCTTTTGCGATTTCACCGGTCCATTTTTTTGACCCAAGGGACGATATGGGTGGGTTATTGTTGGATCCGATATATCGATGGATTAAATCCATTTTCTCGAGAGAAATAAAGACACGCGTGTTCTTTTTATATTCAATTTCTACAGACTCTCTATCACCAACCGAATTACTTTGAAGTGTTAGGCCTCGAAAATAACCGACCCCAAATGTTTTATGTACAACTAAATCTCCATATGCTAATGACGATAAGTCGTTTCGAGTAATGTTTTCATGTCTTTTTGCTTGTGGCGGCTCCCATTTCGGAAATGATTTTCTTTCATTCAAAACATCAGAAGAAGAAATAACAAAACAATTTAAAAAAGAAGAATGGAAACCAGTTTTGATATTTCCACTTAACCAAATAGCGTCTTTAAATTTTTCATCTAAAATAGATTTTTCTCTTTCGCCGCCAACAATAAAAACATTTGAGTTTTTTATAATTAAATCATTAATTTTATTTATCCTATTTTTTATTGAAATATTTTTCAACTCAATTGGGAAAATATCTAATGAAATTGGCTCGCCAGGAACATTGTGGAAAAAATCTATTAAACCGTCTTTATACTTGCAGTCAATAATAATACCGTCGCGTGAATAGTCTGTTAAACTAATAAAATCAAGAGTTTGTACGCTGACCGCCCTTCCTTTAATGTTTAGTTTTGGGAGCGATTTTGTTGTGAGTTGTGTTGATTGGTCAAAAATATATATATTTTCTACAATATCATAATTAAACACAATACGAATCGGTTGTCGAAAGTGGTTTGGGAATATATCTACAATCTCCCCTCGAACGGCAAATTCCATTGGACCAAATACGGTATCTGTTTTTTTATATCCCCAAGAAACGAGAGATTCTACTATTTCATCTCTGTCTTTTTTTACCTCCGGGGCAATTGAAATAGAGCAAATGGATTCAGACGTGTTGACGGGGATATCGCTCTTTTTAAAAGACTCATCAGTTCCGATACATATTAAGGTCGTTTGTGTTTTTTGTAGTTTGATAATTGTTTCTGCTCTATACCTGTCGCTTTCAATATTGAACCCGGGCACTTTTTCCCCCAGGTCAGTATTAGGGTAAAACAAAAATCTATCCCTGTTAATCCCTCGATTAATTAGGTAGAACTCGTAAGCGTCTTTTTCGTGTTTAAAGGAAAATAAAATAGGCGTGGAGCTATTAGGGTTATTGCTGTTTATAAAAAGTGCCGCAGAGTCAAGAGTAAGGTTTTTTAAAGAAACGCCGCCCCAAAATGAATTAACTAGTGATTTATTAAAAAGCATTTTTTGAAAAATTAATATACTGGTTTCACGTGAAACAAATTAGGACCGAAAAACATTTACCATAAGAACAGATATATCGGCGGGGGTTACACCGGAAACTCGCATAGCTTGACCCAGCGTTTCTGGCCGAACGAAAGACAGTTTTTCAATAGCCTCATTAGACAGGCCAACCATCTTATTATAATTTATATTGTTTGAGATTTTTAGAGTTTCATTGTTTTTTTGTTTTTCAAGTTCATTGAGATGTCGCTTTATATACCCTTCATATTTTATTTCAGCCTCCACATCTAAGAGGAGCTCCTCTTTAGACCAAGAAGGCAGGGAGTTCTTTTGAGTGGTAATGGATTTTGGAAGATCAAAAATAGTGCACTCTGGGCGCTTAAGAATTGTTTTGGCTGGTGCGGTTTGTGCGATTTTTATTTTATTTGGTAAAGAATTTTGAGAAACAGAGCTAGAAAGTTTTTGTATAAGTTTCTTTTTTTCTTCAAGTCGGTTTTCTATATTTTTTAATGAAGTGGGCCTAAGTAATTCAAATTTTTTAGAGAACTCAAACAACCTTTCATCCGTATTTGAATAACGAAGCATAAGCCTGTATTCGGCCCGCGATGTAAACATGCGGTAAGGTTCTAGGGTGTCCTTGGTAATTAAATCATCTATCATGACTCCAATATACGACGATGAGCGAGTTAGTATAAGTTGTTCTGATTCATTAATGAATAGTGCTGCATTTATTCCGGCAATTAAACCCTGTGCTGCTGCTTCTTCGTACCCAGACGTTCCATTTACCTGCCCAGCTAAAAAGAGACCTGAAATATCTTTTGTTTCTAACGTTGCTTTGAGTTGTGCTGGTGGAAAAAAGTCATATTCAATTGCATAACCAGGCCTTAAAAACTCAACAGACTCAAAACCTGGAATTTCACGTAATGCACTCAATTGAATTTCTTCCGGAAGGCTTGTGGAAAACCCATTTAAATAAATTTGATCTGAGTTTTTCCATTCAGGTTCCAAGAAAAGCAAGTGTGAGTCGTGGTGTGCAAATCGATGAATTTTATCTTCTATTGATGGACAATATCGTGGGCCCGTTCCTGAAATATCACCTGTAAACATTGGGGATTTATCTAAGTTATCACCAACAATTTGGTGAACCAGTTTATTGGTTCGAACGGTATGACACGGATCATTGGGCGGATTAAATTCGCGAGTTTGGTAAGAAAACGGAGTGGGGGCGTCATCGCCCCATGTAGGGGTAGTTCGACTCCAGTCAACGGAGTTTCTATCTAACCTTGGCGGTGTCCCAGTTTTTAACTTTCCCGTATTAAACCCAACAGATCGAAGAGACTCTGTAATTCCATCAGAGTTTTCTTCTCCCATTCTACCTGCAAGAATTTTCCTATCTCCAATATGTATTTTTCCAGATAAAAATGTTCCACAGGTTAGGATGACTGATTTTGATTTTATTTTTGAACCATCTCTTAAAACAACACCCATTATTTTATAATTTGTTATCAATAATTCAACGGCTTCACCTACGAGCGTTTCTATATTCTCATTTATGATGGTTTTCATCACAATCGATTCATATTGGCGCTTGTCTATTTGCGCCCTTGGGGACCACACAGACCGACCTTTTGACCTGTTTAATATTTTAAACTGCAAACCAGATCTATCAGCAAGGGAACCCATTACTCCACCTAACATATCAATTTCTCGAACCATTTGACCCTTGGCGAGCCCACCAATCGCAGGGTTGCAAGACATACGGCCAATGGCTTTTTTATCCATGGTTACCAATAAAACAGAACAATGTTTTTGAGCGGCAATCAACGCAGCTTCGACTCCCGCATGTCCACCACCCACAACAATAAGATCATATGGTTTTTTAAGTTTCACGTGAAACTACTTCCCCACACAAAAACCGGAAAAAACTTTATTAAGAATATCATCTGCGGTTGTTTTGCCCAAGAGAGTATCAATTTGATTAATTGCATCTCTTAACTCAAAAGAAACCAGCTCTAACTCAGGAGCGCTGTTGCCAAGGTGTTTAAGCGCCGCGACTAAACTATCTTTACAGTGAGAGATTGCCATCACCTGTCTTCGGGTGGTTAATACAAGACTGGACCCAGATTCATTTTTAATAATTAACTTATTTTTAATTAAATTTTTCAATTCACCTAATCCATGTCCCATTAACGCAGAAATATTAATCGTATCACCATCTTTTTTTGGATAATCAATAATATCGGATTTATTATAGACGGTAATTTCTTTTCCAAAACCAGCTGATTTTTTCACCTTTTCGCCTAAGGTTACAACGTTTATTAATAAATCAGCATTTTTTATTTCGCTTCGAGATCGCTCAACACCCGCCGCTTCGAGTGTATTGTTTGAATTTCGTAATCCGGCCGTATCGATAAGGGTAACAGGAACACCTCCTAAAACAATTTGAGCATCCACCGTGTCGCGCGTGGTTCCTGGAGTTTCACTCGTGATGGCCCGATCTTTCTCTAATAGCGCATTTAGAAGAGTTGATTTACCAACGTTCGGCTCTCCGTAAATAACAACGCGGGCGCCTTTATTCACTATGCGCCCCTCTTCATACGAATCAATCAACGAGCCGCACGATAACCTGCTGTTATTAATGATGTTAACGGTATTTTTTATTAGGTTGGGTTGGGTGAGTTCGTTTTCGGATATATCAAATTCAAATTCCAACTTTGCAAGAACACTTAAAACAGAATCCTTTATTTCGCGTAGCTTATTTGAAAGATCCCCAGATAGTATTTTATGATTTATCCTCGCAGCCTTTGTGGATTGAGATTTAATAATTGCCGCTACTGACTCCGCCTGGACGAGATCCAGCTTGCCATTTAAAAACGCCCTTTTTGTAAACTCTCCCGGCTCCGCAATTCTCGCGCCCATATTACAAACTGATGTAATTATTTGGTCAACAATGATTGGGTTTCCATGACAGGATATTTCAATAACGTTTTCACCCGTATATGAAGATGGTGTTTTAAAATATGTTATAATTGCATCGTCAATTTTTTCATTCCGCGAATTATAAATAGATGAAAGCGTTGCAACGCGATCTTTAAAAGGTTTTGTTTTTTTGGCGAGAGACTTTGCTATCTCTTCAGATTTCGGCCCACTTATACGAACAAGAGAAACTCCACCATACCCAGGCGGCGTAGCTGGGGCAATGACGGTGTCAGATAACATTATGTTGAAACGGGAACTTCGGGTGGAATAAGCTTCTGTTGAGCAATAGTTAGCACGTTGAACAGAGTATAATAAAGATTAAGACCAGACGGAAACGAGTTAAACATTAAAAAGAAAAATCCTGTCATGAAATATTGCATGGTTTTTTGTTGAGGTTGTTGTGCGGCGCCTCCACTCATCATGCGTTGTTGAATAAACATGGATACCACCATTAATACGGGTAAAATGGCAACGTGTTCACCATAAATAGGTATTGAAAACGGTAACGTATAAACAGCATCTGGAGCCGAAAGGTCTTTAATCCAAAAAATAAAAGGCTCGGCCCGAAGTTCAATTGTAGTTCTAAATACAACAAACAATGCAAATAATAAAGGCATTTGAAGTAACATCGGTAAGCAACCTCCAAGTGGGTTGACCCCCTTTTCTTTATACATTTGCATCGTTGCTTGATTTAATTTTTGAGCATTATTTTTGTACTTTTCTTTTAATGCAGCTATTTCTGGTTGAATTTTTTGCATCGCAGCTGTGGATTGGTAGCTTTTTTTGGTAAGCGGATAAACTAAAATTTTAACAGCGAATGCGAATATAATTAAAATATATCCATAGTTTGGAATGAACTCATGCAATTTTTTCAAAGTCCACAAGATCGCTTTTGAAATATATACAACAGGCCAAATACCAAAATTCATAACGCGGTCTAATTCTCGATCTATGTTCTTAATTCTTTCATATTCTAGGGGACCGAGATAAAGAGATGTCCTTGATGGAGATGACGCAGGCAAAGACAGCTCAATATTATAAGCTTCTTGCTCATTATAATTTCCACCAATCGATGCTGATGCTACCTGATTTGCTTTTTCTGGAATAAAGGCTGTTATAAAATATTTAGTTCTTATGGCAACCCAATCTGTTGCGCCATTAAAACTGGTTGATTCTACCTCACCCTTTTTTACTTTCATGTCCTCAAGTTCACCCCCCTGAAAAACATAAGATTTAAAATAAACTAAATCGTCCTTTATATTTTTTTCTGTAGTGGTTAATCCACCTTTCCAACCCAAAGAGTAAACGCCAGAGAAAAACTGATCAGATGCACTTTTGGTATCAATATTAATATCAATGATATATGAATCAGGATAAAAGGTAAGTGTTTTTGAAATAGTTTTTCCGGATGATAGCTCTGTTGTAAAAACTAATATTTCTTCTCGACTAACAAGCCCGCCCCTAAAGCCACTCATACGCCAATTATTGTTTAAATGAACGGCATCACCATCAAGGTTTTTATACCAAATTGAAAGGTTTTCTTTGTTGGTCCCATTAATTAAATCCACCTGCTGACTGTCATGATCAAAATAATTTTTAAATGAAAAGGACAAAAACGAACCACCGCCTCTTGATGAAACCACAGCATCATAAAGGTCTGTTTCTATTGTAATTTTTTGTTCTGGGTGTTGCGGTAGATCGGTGTGTGTTTCAATTGTGTCTAAAAAATTTGAACTCTCTAAAATTGGTTCTGTTTTTTTAAATTCAGACAAATCAGTAGAATCAATACCTGGTTGTTCTATTGTTTGTGGTGGAGTGGGCGATACCATTTCCATGTATTTTGGGGTGAAAATTAAAATGATCGCAATGAGTAAAAATGCGAAAAGGGAGTTTTTATCCATAGTTATTTTATAGGGTCATATCCACCATCATTAAGCGGGTGGCATTTTGAAATTCTGACCAGAATGAGTTTTAAGCTAGTTATAAATTTTTTTGAATTAAGCGCGTCTAAGGCGTACTGGGAGCAAGTAGGGTAAAACCGACATTGTTTACCGAATATAGGGGAAAGAAAGAACCTATATCCTTTAATAAAGTAAACGAACAACCTCCTTAAAAGTAGGTCGATTACCCCCAGTACTGCCGACACAGCAAAGGCCCTATGGCGCGATGCGTTTACGACCTTTTTTACGACGTCGACGCAACACTGATTTACCACCCACAGATGACATCCGGGATCGAAAACCGTGTTTGTTTTTTCTCTTTCTATTACTTGGTTGATATGTTCGCTTCATTTCATCTCCAAAAAAGCCTGCAAAGCTACGAAATTGTTTTAAACATCACAAAATTTAAAATGAGAGAAAAAAATGAAATATTTTATCCTTAACCCTTGGACTCGCATAGTGTTTTACATCTAAATTAATACTTAATTAAGCTGTGGAAAACTTGTGGATAAGTATACTATATGACGCACGAAACACTTTGGTCAGTCATTTATAATGAATTAGCGGAGAATCTCCCAACACACGCCATTAACACATGGTTTGAGCCAATATCCCCTGTGGCGCTAATAGATAACGAACTTGTTCTAGAGGTTCCAAATCAATTCTTTTTTGAATGGATTGAATCCCATTATAAGCAAAACATGAATGTGGTCGTTTCAAAATCAGAGACACCTAATTTGAAATTTAGGTTTATTGTTTCTGCTGAAAAAATTGAAGTATCTGATCATGGCGAAAATAAAACAATTCAAACAAAACCAAACCGACACCTAAGACCATTAATAAATAAAAATTATTCATTTGAAACATTTATTGAGGGCTCGAATAATCAGTTTGCAAAATCCGCCGCCGAATCTGTGGCGAGCGATCCGGGAAATAGCGCATTCAACCCTCTTATTATATACGGTGGAGTAGGACTGGGAAAAACCCATCTTATTCACGCAATTGGAAATCGGATACTATCAGAGACCCCAAGTGCCAAAGTTGTTTTAGTCACAAGCGAAAAATTTACATTAGATTTTGTAAACGGTTTAAGAAAGAACAAAACAATCGAGTTCGCTAAGCAATATCGAAGCGCTGATGTTTTATTAATTGATGATATACAATTCTTTCGAGGAAAGGAGCAAACCCAGGAACAATTTTTTCATACATTTAATGAGCTTCACCAATCGGGGCGGCAGGTTGTTATGACCGCGGACAGATACCCAGCGGAAATGAAAGGATTGCAAGATCGCTTACTTTCGAGATTTCAATCCGGTTTATCTGTTGATGTTCAGCCGCCAGATTTTGAAATGCGTGTTGCCATCCTAATGGAGAAGGCCGAACAAAATGGTGTAAGCCTTCCCTATGACACAATAGAATTCATTGCTACGCATGTTAAAAGCAATGTTCGAGACATTGAAGGCACGATTATTAGGATTTTAGCCCGGTCATCTCTCATGAACCAAGAAATCGATTTTACCTTAGTTCGGGAAGTGGTAAAAGAGCGAGTGGGAAAAAATATTTCATCAGACCTTACGGTCGAAGACGTGGTTAGGCGCGTATCCGAAATTTCCAAAGTACCTGAAAGGGATATTGTAGGAAAGAGCAGAAGAATGGAAATTGCTGAAGCGAGGCAAATATCCATGTACCTCTGTCGGCACATCATTGGAACATCTTTAAATAGTATCGGTGTTTATTTTGGAGGGAGAGACCATACGACAGTCATGCATGCTGTTAAAACCATAGATGAAAAACAACAAAAAGACAACAGAATTGAGAAAATAGTTACAACTTTAAAACGGGAATTAAGCTTTAATTTGGCGCAACTATGATTAGAGTCAATCAACAAAATCTAATTCTTGCCATCTTTTTTATTGTGGGCTATATTACTATACCTTTTAAGAGACCGAAGCTATACTCGTTCTCTATAAAAGCATTCTACAGACCAATAAAGCCCAAGCATTAAAAAAATAAACAAAAAACAACAAGGAGTATTATTATGAGAAAAGCGATCGCTTTTTTAACTGTCTTTGTAATGAGTATTTCACTGTTTGCCCAAACTGATGTGGCAAAATACGGAGACAAAGGCGCACCGGAAGTGCGTATACCGCAGACCTGGAATTCAAACAACAACAGAACAGAAGATTTTCTTTTGGTACTTACCGACTCTTATGGAGACGGCTGGGATGGCGCCTATATGGACGTCTTAGTAAACGGGACGCTGGTTTACGATGATATCACCGTTGCTTCTGGATCGTCAGCGGAATTTACCCTGGCTGTTGATGATGGCGATATTGTACAGACAGCCTACACTTCAGGTAGCTACGAAGGTGAACACAGCTACGCTTTTTATGATAATAACGGTACCCTTGTTGCCAGCGATGGACCATCCCCGACCGCGGGAATAGAATTTACAGCATCTGTTTCCAGCGATGTTCCCGGTTGCATGACAGCCGCGGCCTGTAACTATAATGCAGATGCCACAGCAGATGACGGCTCATGCTGTCTTACAAATTGCACAACAATTGCAATGGGCGGAGGATCTTACATTTCGGAAACATCTTGGGAAATCACCGACGCGGCAGGCAATATAATTGCCAGTGGCGCAGGCACAACAAGTTCAGAATTTTCCTGTTTTGATGATGGGGACTATACAGTAACCGCTGCGGACTCTTATGGAGACGGCTGGAACGGAAACTTCCTAACTGTAACCGATGATGATGGCACAGTTTACCTTTCGTTTGAAGTCACAGGTGCAGCAGGAGCAGGTGAAGTTGTCACTGCAACATTCACAGTTGGCGCGCTACCACCACCACCAGCACCAGCAGTATTCTTTTCTGAATACGCTGAAGGTTCAAGCAATAATAAATATTTAGAAATTTATAATGGAACAGGATCCACTGTGGATTTAGTCGACTACCTGGTTCTTGGGAACTATAATGGCAATCCATTTAATGACACTCTAAGGTTCCCGGCAGGTACGGCGCTTGCCGATGGAGATGTTTTTGTAGTTGCCCACGAAGATGCCAGTGCCGGAATTACGGCCCTAGCGGACTCACTCATTGAAAATCCCTACGCTAACGGGACTTCGTACATAGCAGTGTTTAATGGAGATGATGTTCGGGCGCTTGTCCATATTTCCGGTACAGACTCAGCCATTATTGATATTATTGGTACCCTTGAAGGGGGAGACCCAGGCGATGGTTGGGACGTAGCTGGCGTGACGGAAGCAACCAAAGATCACACCCTGGTAAGAAAAGATGCAGTAATGGAAGGAAATGGCAACTGGGCCACATCCGCAGGCACAACAGCCGATGATTCTGAATATATTGTCGGAGAAAGACCAACGGCAGATTATACACCAGCAACACTTGGCTGGCATATAAATGCACCCTGTGCTGCTAACCTACTTACTATAAACATGTATGATTCCTATGGAGACGGCTGGAATGGCAATGTGTTAACAATTGGGACAGTTGAGCTTACCATAGAAAGTGGCGCAGCTGCTTTTGCTGAACTTTGTTTAGTTGATGGTACATACCTGGTAACATGTGGCGGTGGCTCATACCAATCCGAAGTTTCCTGGGAAATTGTGAATGCCGCAGGGGAAGTTCTTCTCGCTGGTGGCGCACCTTATTCTGACGTACTTCAGCTCGGTGAAACAACCGATGTTCTTGGTTGCACAGACGCCGATGCTCTGAATTTTGATGA
>JABHAX010000172.1 GCA_018674095.1 Fidelibacterota bacterium | reverse complement strand
GTACCTCATTACTGATACGTTTGAAAAGATTACTCTTTACGAGAATAAAGCGAAAAAAGCTTCAGCAGTTGAAAATGAAGATGGCACTTTTACAGTTACCATGGAAGTGGAAGCAAAGAAAGTGTACTCAGATAGTCTTGGAAATCAAATGGATGCTGAATTGAATGATTGGTTGGAAATTGGTATCTTAGGTGAAACTCTGGTTAATAATGACATGGAAGAAATTCCGATATATTTAGAAAAGGTTTTGATTACTGATTCTTTAACAACTTTTATAATTCAAGTGAATCAAAAACCAATTAAAGCAGGGATTGATCCTATGCACAAATTCGTAGATCGTGATTCGGAAGATAATCTTGTTAGGGTTGTTATTACGCATATTTCGGATTCCAATGAAACAATAATTGAAAATATTTCAAAAGAAAATTAAAAATGGATAATAAATGAATTTTAATTATTTGACCCCCTTTCTTTTTCCCATTATGTTTCGACTCCGCTCAACAACCGGTGAAAAAAGAGGTGGGAAACGTTTATTTCTAGCAACACTAATCATATTAGTTATTTCAGCTTGTTCGCCGACAATCCCAACTTTGGAATACAATCCAAAAGGTGATTATAATTTAGAGAAATACATTTATTCCGTCGATCTCAATATAGTGGAAAATGACCGTGTTCTTGTACACCTTCATTGTCCTGGGCTCAATCAGGAAACTGTTATATTTCATTTCCCGAAAACAATTCCCGGGACTTACAAAGAATTAGATTATGGCGAAATGATTGAAACTATTGAACCAAAAGATGGCAATGGTAATCTTCTGCCAGTAGAAAAAATTGGGAAAAATATATTCAAAATTACAAAAGCAAAAAATCTGACTTCAATTCACTACTGGATTGATGATACTTGGGATCATCCTAAAACTATGAGACGAATCTGGGCAATGGGCGGCACCAATATTGAAGAGAATGAAAATTTTGTCATTAATGCGTCAGGCTGGTTCGGCTTTTTTGATGGATTGGAGTTGGTTCCCGTTCAGGTTTCTTTAGACCAACCGGAAGGGATGAAATCTTTTTCTGCCTTACCTGTGGTAAATGAAATTGACAATACAATTGTTTTTTATGCTCGTGATTATCATCATTTGATTGATTGTCCCATCATGGTATCTGAACCGGATACAGCAACATTCATGGTGGCAAACACTAAAGTATTTGTGGAAGCCCATTTTAATGGGGAAGAAAAAGGAATTGCTGAAATAATAAAAAAAGAGATTCAACCCTCCATGGAAGCGGTGGCAACTTTTACCGATTCTCTTCCCGTGGATGAGTATCATTTTATCATGTATATTCGAGATGGACGGGATTTTATGAAAACCATGCAATCCAAAGAAGTGAACATTTTTTCAAAAGCAAAAACGGCTTTTCAAAATGTATCCCTATTCGGCATGGGCGCATTGGAACACGGGAATTCATCTTTTTACACTTTGACAGAATTTGGTGATTCGTCCTACACATCCATGATTAAACGAGTGGCGCTCCATGAATTCATGCACATTTTTACACCGCTCAATCTTCATAGTGAATTCATTGGTGAATTCGATTATGTGAATCCGAAAATGTCAAAACATCTTTGGCTCTATGAAGGTATCACAGAATATTTTGCAAATCTGATTTTAGTTAAATCTGGAATTATAACGCCCTTGGATTTCTTTGTTGGTAAAATGGGAGGAAAGATTCGACGTGCTGCAAAATATCCCGAAAAGAAAATTCCCTTTACGGAAATGAGTGAACGGGTTTTTGAGAAAAAATATGGTCGGCATTATCGACAAGTTTATCAACGTGGCGCACTCATGGGATTACTACTGGATATTGAGATTATTCGACTTACGAATGGTGAAAAGACCTTAAAGGATATTGTATTAGAATTATCATCCCGTTATGGACCAAATAAATCATTTAATGAAGAAACATTTTTTGATGAATTCACGATGTTAGTTCATCCAGAATTACGTCAATGGTTTGCTAATTATGTTGAAGGAACGGTTCCTTTAGATGTAAAAGGTGGACTCGCCCAAATTGGTGTTGAATATTCTATGAAGGGGAAGCACGATGTTCCAAAACAAATCTTGAGTGATTACGGTTCTAAAGAACATCGGATATCATTTGGAAAATTTAAAAAAATTAAAAAAGTTGGGAAGAAGGATCCAGTAGGATTCATGGTGGGAGATCAAATTGACACTGAAAAATTGAGAGAAGAATTTTATGATGAAAATGGGTTTCCTGTGGCAGAAGGAACTGAAGTAACTTTATTTGTAAAACGAAATAATGAAATGGTTGAACTCCCCTATTCAATGAAATATAAAGAACGGAAATACAGGCACAGGCTTCGAATTTTGAAAGATCCAACCTTAAAACAATCCGAATATTATTCCATTTGGTTAGGGCAGTAATAAGTAAATACGATACTTTTATACAGGGTGTTGATTGGTGTAAATTCGCCCTCACCTTATTACTATAAAACGACATATTTACGGGGGAAACGTACATGTCAAATTGGAATAAAAATCAATTCATCGAACATCTTCGGGATAGTTGTAGTCGTGAAGTTGCAAAGGTTGGTGTCTCCATAATCGATTTTACAGAGCAGCATGCTATTGAAATCTCTTGGGGTCGTGGAACAGACCATGGAACACTGACTTTCAGATGTCAATCTGATGTTGGTCCTTTACCGTTGTTTCACATGACGTCTACAGGACAGTTGAATCTGCAAATCAATTTCATGCGGAACAAAGAAATTCCGCCTATGGTTATGCGTGATATTATTTTAAAACTAGAATCCAATTTTCTCAGAGATTATGATATTCATGAATATCCCAGTGATGTTTTTGTACCCATGGATGAATTATTTCATACGGAAAACCAAGTTGAAAAATTCTTAAAAACGATGGAAGGTTGTACCTACAGATTGAAGCAGTAATTTTTTTACACAAATTGTCACTGAAGCCCTATTCAATTTTGAATGGGGCTTTTTTTATATAACTCACTCTTCAGTTTACAAAAAGCACTATATTTTATTGAGCGCTTCGAACTCCCTATTATAAATGAGGTTATTTTGATTGTGTGGTGTGATTGATGATTTTTTAACACATTAGGTTGAATCTATTCTTTTAAAAAAACTATAATATGAGATAACATTTGATATGTTGTGAGAGTTAAAAAGTAAGTAAATTTTCTCTAAGCACCGTTAATTAATCGATGAAAAAAATATTTCAAATTTTAATAAGTATTACCACTCTTTTTGCAACAGATCGATTCCAAGGTGAACTTCCTATTGGATTAACTGCCGAAGAACAAACGCGAATTCACGAAATTTATTCCATGGGACGACAAACTGATCCACCCCCGGGACCGGTTCGAAATATTTCTGAATTTGAACGAATGGAGGGTGTGATTATTCGATATCCTTTTGGAATCACTACAAGTTTAATCGCTGAAATGTCTGAAGATGTTATTATATATTGCCTTGTTTCATCAGGACAACAAAATTCAGCTAATTCTACTATGTCGAATGGCGGTGTGAACATGGAAAATGTTGAGTATATAACCGGATCAACAGATAGTTATTGGACGCGAGATTATGCACCCTGGTGGGTTGTAGATGGTAATCGTGATGTTTCCATTGTTGATTTTACTTACAATCGACCGCGTCCGAATGATAATCAAGCACCCTCGAAAATGTCTAACCATTTGAGTGTCCCATTTTTTGCTTCGGATATTGTACATGCCGGTGGAAATTATATGACGGATGGAATGGGCATTTCTGCTTCATCGGATCTTGTTTATTTGGAAAATAACATGCCGGAAGATGAAGTACATCTTCTCATGGAAAATTATTACGGTATTGAAATGTACCATGTGGTGGATGATCCCAATAATACCTATATAGATCATATCGATTGTTGGGGGAAATATTTGAGTCCCACAAAAGTATTGGTTCGCGAAGTTTCGTCTAGTCATGCCCAATATGACCAAATTGAAGCAACGGCTACTTATTTTGGAAATTCCACAAACGAGTGGGGAGAGCCATGGGACGTTTACAGAGTTTGGACGCCAAATAATCAACCTTATACTAATTCACTTATTTTGAATAATAAGGTATTGGTTCCCATTACCGGAAGTAGCTGGGATGATGAAGCCATTTCAGTATATGAAGAGGCCATGCCAGGTTATGAAGTTTTACCCTTTACCGGTTCTTGGGAATCCACAGATGCACTCCATTGCAGAACTAAAGGCGTTCCGGATTTACAGATGTTACAATTATTTCATAATCCGATAAATGATAGTACAGAAGCCGTTGATAATGGATATCCTGTCGAAATCATACTTGATGATTTAAGTGAAGCAGGATTGATTGAAGATTCAATTAAGGTTTTTTGGAAAACTCCGGAAATGACGAATTGGAATTCAGAACATCTATATGGTTCGGATGTTCCAGAAGAGGCTAACACGTGGTCGGGATGGATTTCAACTCAAGACGAGGGGACCATTCAATATTATATTCAATCTGCTGATTCATCAGGAAGAATTGAAAATAGCCCTTTAGCAGGGTGGCATGAATTTTATGCGTTGCCACCGAATACTTGTTTAGAATGGAATCTAGGCGATATGAATAATTCGGGTACTATAGATATTACAGATATTCTTTTGTTGGCTGATTTCATCATCTCAGGAGAATTCCCAGGCGCTTGTCCACAAACCGTAGCTGATATTAATGGTGATGAAAATTTGAATGTGATAGATGTAATTTATTTGGTGAATAATGTAATATATCCATGATGTTCCACATCACTTGCATATCTGAAATTATTGATTAACTTCTGACTAAGTTATTCTCTTTTACGGAGAGAAAATTATGTCAGAAAAACATCCAATATTATACGAGCCGACGACGGCAATTACCGATTATATCATTTTTATTTTAGGAATGATTTTTGGGTGGTTCACCATTCAAATTCCGGATTCTCAATTTCACCAACTTTGGGGTACTGCTTTTTTCTTCGTGGCCATGGGAGGTTTATTGGGAGGAACAATCCACGGGTTTGGTCCTAGATTAACGGAAGTCCAGCAAACCATTATTTGGCGTTCCACCCTTATTTTTATCGCAACAACTGGATTGCTTTTGGCCATGTCAGTTGCAATTATATTTGTGACAGGTAAAGGTGAGAATGCACTTTATTTAACTGCTGCTGTTCTTCTTATAATGTATTATATCCGAATGCGAGATCAGGATAGTTTTAGATCTGCTGTTACATTCTATTTACCATTAATGGGGATTTCTTTATTTGGATTTCTCGTTGCATTTTTTCATTATGGCCTTACTGGCGCATTGTCAGTCTCAATTGGATTGCTTGTGTGTTTAGCGGGGTCTGGCGTTCAGGTGATGAAAATATCTATTCATGAAAAGTTTAACCATAATGATTTATTCCATGTGATTCAAATGTTTGGAATGTTTTTAATGTATCGGGGCGGAATGGATATGCCACCGTTCTAATAATAATATTTTCCGTCAATGACAGCCAATTCCTAATCCTATTTCCTAATCCGCCAGCGGCGAACAAGTCTAAATTCTTAGTCCATTTAGAATATTGATTCGGTGATGCTTAAACAGTAATTTTTATTTTCTCTCACTTTTTTTAACCCCCATAAATCCCCCTCTAAAAGGTGGATATAATTTGTAAGAAAGTAAAAATTACATTTGACTAATACTCACATGAGTAATAATCTTAATCCTATTTCACTAACCGCGGACAAGTCCTAATCTGATTTCTTAATTTTATTTCTTATCCTTATTCAAATCTCCTCATAAATTCGCCCGCTATTTTTTAGGAGAAAAAGTGAAAATTGAACAAAATAAAGTCAATGAATATACGCGGGAACTCTCGATAGATATTTCATGGGACG
>JABHAX010000171.1 GCA_018674095.1 Fidelibacterota bacterium | reverse complement strand
TTGTGATGAAACGTGCTTGTCTACGATTTGCAATTAATTATTTCGTAAAGACACTGCCAAACTGTGTTTCTTCGATTTTTTCTTTATAAATTGCATCCTTGAACAAATAGGGATTATAAGTTGATGAAACGCAGAGATTTTATAAAAACGAGTGCCATTGGTTTAACGGCACCGACAGCAATTTTTGGTGGCACAAAAATTAAAACAAACAGGAATGCCCCAATTATCCTTTCCACTTGGAACCATGGTTTGCCTGCTAATGATGCTGCATTGAAATCTTTACAAAATGGCGGTAATGCCATGGATGCTGCAGAAATGGGTGCTCGAGTGCCGGAAGCAGATCCAAAAATTACATCTGTTGGTTTTGGCGGATTCCCAGATGAACAAGGGAATGTTACTTTAGATGCTTGTGTCATGGATTCAACCGGCAATGCTGGTTCAGTGGCATTTGTCCAAAATATAAAGCATCCTGTATCCGTGGCTCGAAAAGTGATGGAAGATACCAAACACGTTATGCTTGTAGGAGAAGGGGCAAGGCAATTTGCTGTTTCACAAGGATTTGAAGAAATGAACCTACTCACGGATGAATCCAAAGCGGAATGGGAAAAGTGGAAAATGAAACGCAGCGAAATGACACCCCATGAAACTCACGATACAATTTCCGTTTTGGCTCAGGACAAAAATGGTGATTTGGCCGGTGCTTGCACAACAAGTGGTTGGGCCTATAAAATGCATGGCAGAGTGGGGGACAGCCCTATCATCGGTGCTGGTCTTTTTGTAGATAATGAAATTGGGTGCGCCGCCGCAACAGGATTGGGCGAAGAAGTGATTAAGACAACCGGAAGTTTTTTAGTAGTGGAACTCATGAGACAAGGTTACGACCCAACCACCGCTTGTGAAGAAGCCTTAAATCGTGTTATTAAAAGGCATAATGGAAATCCTGATTTTCAGATTGCTTACATCGCCATTCGCAAAGATGGAAAAATCGGTTCCGCCTGTATCAAATGGTCATTTGAATATGCTTTGGCTCAAGGGGGTGTAAATAAACTCCACAAGATTGAGGGAATGATTTAATATTTCGAGTCTCTTGAAAAATATGAAAGCTATGATTCTAATTAAAGACCAGTTAACCGTAATAATAGTTGAATAGATATCAATACTTTGGAAATCTTCATCTCGTTGTTTTTCTTGTTTTGCGAATTTTACAGGGTTCTCGTTAAATAAATATTAAGACCCCTTCAAACTCTTCACCTTTTAGCCAATTTTTGAGTGATTCATGTACTTGTTGTAGTTTCCAAATTTCACTTGCATTATAAATAGCCGCATTCATTTTCTTGAGCCCCATATTAAAGTAAACAGTTACAACTATGGGAATTTGTAATTTTGCTTTATTCATTATCATTGATTTTCCTTATTATAATATCCTAATTAATCCACAGTTTTTTTTAAATTGTCTCAAAGGTCAATCCTGCTTGAGCCTTCAACCGTTCAATCAGGGAATTACCAAAAGCGCTGGCCGGTGTCCAAAAGCCACCCGGTTTATCCGTTTTAGAAAGTCCAATAGCCAATAAAATGCCTGTCTCTGCCAACACTTTGGCGGTAGAACCATATCCGGGATCCCGGTCGCCTGTCACTTTGACATTCATCTTATTTCCATTGGGAGTTTTGCCCATAAATCGAAGATCAAAAAATCCTTTTTTCTGAGCTTCAGGACTTGGACCATCACCTGGTTTAGGGAGAATAAATTTTTCTAAAATCATTCGCGTGGGTTTGATAGTGGCCAATGCCATGAAACTGGCTATGGCAGTCGTTATTCCAACAGATAATAAGGGCGCTTTGAATCCTTTTTTCATGAGCATTGCCTCATCGTAGCGAAAATCTGAGCCATATTCATTTCCCGACAGGGCATTGGTTCGATGAACTATTTTAGTATTAATACCTGCCATGACAAATAGAGCCGTCCAGGTATTAAAGTCGGAATCAAAAACCGGACGATTATTACTTCTTTGCCGTACGGAAAAGGCGTGGTCAGAAGGGCAGAGGGAATAAGGGTTGGCCAATACTTTTCGGAGTGATGGTTTGGCAACCAATTCCTTTACCATATTTAGCATACTTGCGATTGTTCCTCCAGAAGCGCCGCCCTTAGTTGCTTTTACTCCCATTTTTATGTGGTTGCAGACTTCTCCAAACTGAGCCTTTGCTTGCTGTTGAAGATAGTACACGCCTAAGTCTGAAGGAATAGAATCAAATCCGCAACAGTGGATAATTCGTGCGCCTGAATTTTTGGCAGTTTCTTCATATTTTGAAATCATTTCTCGAATCCACTGAGGCTCTCCGGTTAGATCACAATAGTCGGTTCCCGTTTCGGCACAGACCTTCACCAAGAGTTCTCCATAAAGGGCATATGGCCCTACTGTTGATATAATGACTCCCGTTTGCGATACCATGTCTTTCAGTGTGGATTCAACTGCCGCATCTGCAACTATCAGAGGTATCCCCTTTGCTTTGGATCCAAGGGAAGTTCGCAACGCTTCCAGTTTAGATTTAGATCTGCCAGCTGCCGCCCAAGTTATATTTTCTTGATCAGCATATTTTGAAATCATGTATTCGCTTAAAATCTGACCTACAAAACTGGTAGCGCCAAACATGATGAAGTCATATTTATTATTATTCATTTTTTTTAATTTGTTTAATTATGATATGTAAAAATGATTATTTACACAAGGTCATCGGTTGTTTTCTTAATCTATAAAGTAAGAATACTATTTATTCGGTTCCCATAATTCGATTGAACTGTCTTATTATAAATTACTGGCATTTGTCCTTTCCATCTATTCCATATGTCATTTTACCATTCGTTCATTATGTTCCGTTGTAATTTCAATTTTTTATTAATTGGTGCATAATGTGGTGCGTTGTAAAGGCATTGAAATTTGAGTTCTCTCAATAATTCTATTGATTTTTCGACTCTGTTCTTCGCAGTCCGTTTTTTGGACAAGAAGAACAGTGCACATCTTTCATTC
>JABHAX010000170.1 GCA_018674095.1 Fidelibacterota bacterium | reverse complement strand
TAATCAACGAAGTATATACTGGTGCTCCAGATTATATTGAATTGTATAATTACGGTACCAGTATAAATTTGAACGGCTGGAAATGGTATTGGCATGATAACCGGGGTTATTCAAACACTTACATCCTGCCAAATATTACACTAAATGCGGGAAGCTTTCTTAAAATAAAGGAAATGAATGGAAGTAACACAAATACGGTAATATATATGGGTCATAACATGATGTGGACTGCAAGTTCCAGTAATGGTATCGCTGGCGAACTTCGAGATAACAATAATAGTGTCATAGATTTTTTTAGGACGGCGGGAGATAATACAAATCCAACAGGAGGCACAGGTTGGGGTTCTCCAAATATACCCTATCCTGTAACGAATGATGTAGCCCGAAGAATATCAGATAATGATACAAATACCGGTTCAGACTGGGCCGTTGGTGGAAGTATAACGGATAATGCATTAAACCCAGGACAAAGCGGTGGTGGATCCAGCAATGATCTTATTAACGGATCCTGGAGTTTATCAAGCTATGATAATAACAAATACATATTCAGTGGGAATGTAATTTTTAACAATGCGACGGTCACCGGTCCCGGGAAAATAATGGTTGGGGGCAACCTTACATTCGAGAACACCACAACCTTGACGGGAAATATAGAAATTATTTGTGGTGGAACGATTACAGTTACCGGCGGTTCACGTCTGGGCACTAATGCAAGTCAGCTGGACCAATCGGTGATCATGTATAGTGATTCAGGTCTGGTAATAAATAATGGGACTATTTATGGATTAACAATCAACAAAGAATCAACCATATCTGTCACAAATACGTCCGCAGTTAACGGTGGCGTAATAAATTTTTCATCGGGCATTTCCATCAACCAATCCCAAGTCACGGGGTCGGTGGTAGCCTTAGCAGCATTAACAGTTTCAAACAGTACGTTATCGAAAGGGTCCTTGCCTCCTATTTATGGAAAAGATTACGGTTTTAACCCAATGGTCATCCCCGGTTCTTACCTTGAATACTGAGAGTACAAGTATAGTAAATTATTAATTGAAGGAGTTCATATGAGAAGATTAGTTTTTATTTTATTTTATTTCTTTACGGCAATCATAGCTTTTCAGGAGGAAACTACCGATATTATTATAGAAGGCGATGCTCTTTATACTTTTTCAGAGAACGAAACAATTGAAGATGCTAGGATTAATTGTGCCAGATTGGCTATCCGAAATGCAATTATAAACAATTACACACTGGAAAGCCAAAACAGTCTCTTAGTGGAATGCTTGGCTCCAGATGCCGAAATACTTAAGATTTTGCAAGAAGAGATATCAGGAAATACAATCTATCTGAGATTGAATGTGATTCTTTATAACGATTTTATCATGGATTGTAATGGATAAATACGGGTCAGGTGTACAGATTAAATCAGGTTCATAAACTACTCAGTAGATTTTCAAGGCAATGATGCATCCATTACGAGAGGAAATATTCCTGAATTCACAGGGCCCAATATTGGACTAAATCCCATGGTAATTCCAGGATCTTATTTTGAGTATTAATGAAAGCTTTAATAAATATTTATTATAAATAAAACAATCTGAATTCAGGTAGAAAGTGCAACATTGCATGGTTTTACAAAAAAAACTTCATTAGGTGGTTTTTGACCTATATATTCTTAAATTAAAGTATTCTTTTTCAAATAATAAAGTGAACCAATTGGTCTACTTTGTTTTTAACTTAAATAAATATCAAAGGCAGTTAAGATATATATGATGATTTTTATATTAATCGTAGCTATTATTGCAGCAATCTTTGGATTGCTGCTTATTATCTCCCCAAATACAATTTTGGAAATAGAACGAGAGGCAAATAGGGTTATTATTACCGATCCTCTTTTCATAAAATATCGATACCCATTAGGCGTAATACTCATCATTGGGGCGGTTTATATGTTCTATGTCTATTTTTCTTTTTAACCCTTACTTAGATTCAATAAACAAATTTAAAGGCCTATTATTTTAAACTTTTTCAAGTCGATTGGACTTTCGGCTGATCCATTTACGACGTCGCCAAACACTCAGCTCTTTTATAATGCCACTCAACATCGCCAGTGCCTTGAGGGTCTTGAATTAGCGATTCGAATGCGCCGCGGTTTATCTGTTGTGCAGGGGGGAGTCGGCGTTGGCAAGACAACTGTGAGTCGGCGATTAATTCAAATATTTGAAGATGAATCTGATACTTATGATTTTTATCTAATCCTTGATCCTAAATTTGAAACAGAGCTTTTTCTTCTTCAGCATTTAATTGAATTATTTGGGATTAATAATAAAAAGGAAACAGTCCAAGATTGTCGAGATATTCTTGAAAGCCATTTACTGAAAGTTGGCGTTGACCAAGGAAAAGTCCTTGTCCTCATTGTGGATGAAGGTCAAAATTTAGATAGTAAATACTTAGATGTTTTTCGAACACTTCTCAATTTTGAAACAGACGATTATAAATTATTACAGTTAATCATTTTTGGCCAACCAGAAATGGAAACTATTATCCAAGAATACCCCAATTTTGAAGATCGAATCTCTTTCCATTTCAAAATAGGCCCATTAGACATTGACCAAATGCGCGGTTTTATTTATCATCGATTAAAAATGACAAATGCTCCGGAAAATAACTGGTTTCCGGATGATGTCATTCAGTTGATCTATAACCACACAAATGGGTATCCGAGAAAAATAACAAAATTATGTCACAGCCTCCTATTATTCATGATTGGAGAAGAAAAAGAATTTGTTGATGATAGAATATTTCAACATGTAATTGATGGAAAACCTCCAAAAGGTTTACTAAAAGCCTATAAAACATCAACCAGTTCAGCTTCTGCAAATAAATTATTAGATGTTTTACGCAAAAATAAAGTCACCCAAACAAAAAATGATCCTGTTGAAATTATTGAAGAGGGTGATGACGATTTTATTGGCAGTATTAATGTTGTTGAAGCGATTGAAAATGATACGACTGACAATGTTGTCCAGGTCGATTTAATTGAGCCCGAACCTGACATTGTATCGAATATTGATGATACACAAGATGATAAAATAATCGTTGAACCGATTCAAGCCAGCCCTTCAGATACTCCAATAGAATATCAAGCAGTGTCAGCCACACTAGATAATCCGGGGCAGTATCCAGAAAGTATTCTTCTCCCCATGATATTCAGAGATGAAACTGTAATGGGTATAGCTGTTGATGGTAATAAAATAGGTATTGTTGCCTTGAGAGATCATCGTAAAACAAAAAAATTAATCGATGCTTTATTGTATGAACATCCTGAAAATATTGATTTTTCTCAAGAACCTGAAGAATCATTAAAAGCATTAAAAAAAGCCATGGAAATTTTTGGAAATTCTGTCACGAGTAAAGATTTTTTAACGAAAAATACTATTGAATCAATAGCAAATGGAACCGTCATAGGCTTATCTATTAATTCGAATTTAATGCAATTAAAAAAAATAGATATCCCAAAAAATGGCCAAAATGATCGAGAGAATATTATTGCTTGGAATGCAAAAAAGAAACTTTCCTTCGACCTTGCTGATTTATATTATAATTCTGTTAACCAAGGAAAGAATAAAGAATCAATATTGCTTGGAACAACCAATCGCCAGTCGCTAGACCAATCGAGCGAAGTATTAACTGGGCAAGATTGGGGTATTCGTTGGTGGCATCCCCTACCCATGGCAATTCATAATGCATTTATTTGGAATTATTCTGTAGAATCAAAAGAAATTTGTTATGTGCTCCACATTGGTGAAACTGAAAGTTATATTTTAGGATACTCGAGTGGACTTCTTCAGGTGATTCGTCCCATTGCCATTGGCATTCAAAACTTAAAAGATGCTGTTTCAGACAAATCTATTTCCCTTGAAGATTTCCGCGTTCCGGCCACGCTTTTACCCGGAAAAGCGAAACCTGGCTCTAGCATGCCCATGGACGATCAATTTAGACCTATAATAGAAAGTTGGACTCGAGAATTAGATCGAACGCTTACGAGTTTAAAACGTGCTTTTCCCGTTGTAAAAGCGACACACTTATATTTGAGTGGAACTTCTATTTATATTAAGTCACTCGATGAATATTTTGGTGGACATCTTAATCTAGAAACCACATATATAAACCCACTTAGAAACATTAATATTTTGCCCGATGAAAGCGAACGAGATCAAATAAATATCCCTATGCCTCTTTTAACTGCGGCAGTTGGATCAGCGCTAAATCTGTCGAACACGGTAAACTTGCTTCCATCATCCTTCAAGCAAACTGAATTATTCAGATTTATGTTAAAAATTGGTATCCCTTTGGTAGCAGCTTTTCTCGTTGGTTTATTTTCATTTACAGGATGGATTTCTTTCCAAAATGATAATTTCAATGCCGGCCTTGATTCTCTCAAAAAAGAGACTGCTCGTCTAGAACCGACAAAAGATCTTTTTTACTCTATCAATAATAATAAAGTATCTATTAAAGCTCAGGTGGATGAATTGAGTTTTGATACTGAATATTTTGAACGAATTTTAGCATCTCTCCGTTTTCTAAGCCACTATACACCCAATGAAATCACCTTTGATGAAATTCGGTTTCAAATGGGTTGGGAAGAATCTCAGCTCTATGCTTATGGGGCAACTCAAAAAGCGGAGCTTAAGGTCACTGATCCACATTTAAGAATTTTGAAAGTATCAGGAACCGTCTCTGCAAATTCTGCCTATAAAGACCGGATTCTTCAAATTTATTTAAATGACTTAGAAGAGACATTACTCTTCAGCAAAATAGAAGTTGTTAGCAAGCACACCGAAATTGGACTTGACGTACAAGAAATGAGTTTCGTACTCAAATGCATATTATAATGAAAGAATTTTTAAAAAATCAAAGAAACGCCTTTTTTGTTTTGATTGCATCGATATTTGTCATTTTGATTTTATGGTATTTTCCCATCCATCAAAATATCCAGCTATCGTATGATACAAATAAAGCTCAACACAAAGAGATAAACAATAATAAAGTCTTATACAAAAAGATGGAAAAACGCATCCCTGAAATTGAAGCAGAATGGAAAGCATTAACTAGCTCCTT
>JABHAX010000169.1 GCA_018674095.1 Fidelibacterota bacterium | reverse complement strand
TTCCATGGTTTTGAACATATTCATACCCTGCATGCCTAAAGAGACATCTCCAAAACTTGTTTTCAATTTAACCATCGCCACTTTTAAAAATGCTGTGTATGCGCTACCGCCATCGTTGCTTCCAATATCATAGGTTACTTTGTAAGACACAGGTTCACTAACATCATTAGCTAGGGTCAGATATGCACGTTTCATATTGAACGCGTTTGTACCATTTTCAACTAATTCTGTAGAATGGTTAAAAAAGACAACTCCATTCACATTGCTTTGTGAAAATAAAGCTGTAGAAACCAAATAAATAAAAGTCAAAAGCCTCGTTATATCTTTCATTGTGTCACCTTTTATTTAGGTCGATTTTTTTAAGATGAGAATCCGTAATGAGATCGTGAAATTAAATACATTGTGTTAGAGTTTTGTTAAGGATGTCATTAATACACGGGCACTTCTGGATCAACCTCCAACGACCAAGCATGAATACCGCCTAGAATATTGATGGCATCAATTCCTTGTTGCTGCAAATAAAGAGAAGCTTGTGCCGAACGTATTCCCGAATGACATAATACATAAACAGGCTCATCTTTAGGAATCATTTCTAATTGATAAGGAATTGCCATCATTGGAATGTGCTTAAACCCTTTGATCGATGCCATTATGAGTTCTCTTTCTTCTCGAACATCCAATAATGTAAATTTTTTATTATTGTCTAAAACTTGTTTTAATTCTTGTACCGTGATTGATTTCATACCTCAATATATCCAGTTTTATGGGGACCAATATTAGAGAGATCAAATTCATCTCCAACAATGATAAATCCCATTTTTTCATAAAAACCAAAAGCGCTCACTCGAGCATTGCACCATATAATATCTGCATCCGTCTCGTTTTTTAAATAATGAATCGCGCCCTTTAACACTACGGTGCCAAACCCTTTCCCTTGCTCTTTTTTCTCAGTTGCCATGCCCCGTAATCGATATCCTTTTCGAGTTGGTATTGCTTCAAAATATTCTTTATAAACAGAAGCAACACTAACGATATTTCCATTATTTTTAACGATAAAATGAGCTGAGCTCAGGAAATCGTCTTCCGGTAAAATTGAATCTTCAAATGGTAAATTTGGACGTAAAATTTTATGTCGAAGAGGGCGAACTACATTAGATAAAACACGTTCTACTTTAAACATGTATTCCCATCGGGTTGTCTGTGATAATAGATTTGATATTATTTTTCTTACACCATGTCATTGCGGGTTGAGTATTTATTGTCCACAGTATTAAGGGGAGTTTATGGTTTTGACTCATTTCAATAATCTCATCATCTACCAAATCTCCTCGAGGGTGAAAAAAATCCGGATGAATCCAATGGGTTACCCAAAGCCATTCTATATCTTGCAAAATAAAACCAACAGAAACATTGGAATGAAAAATCCGGAAATAAGCTACCACAATCGGGTTAAATGACGAAATCATAAATGGGTGATTTATGGTCTTATTTCGAATTATTTTTCCCAATGATTTTGCGGCTGACATATCAAATAACTTCCTCGTTTTTATTTCAATATTGAGAAATATTTTTTCAGGTATTGTGCTGAGAACTTCAAAAAATGTAGGCATAGATTGTGTATTGTTTCCATGAGAATACACTCCAGTTTTTATAGAATTCAACTCTTTCTCATTTTTTTGGTGAATCCACCCTTGACCGCTTGTCTCTCTTTCTAAATCAAAATTATGAGAGCACATGAGTATCCCATCTTTAGTTTGTATCAAGTCTATCTCGATAGCATCAAACCCATGGTCCACTGCCTCTTTATAAGATGAGATTGTGTTTTCGGGTGAGTGGGTTTTTAAGCCACGATGGGCCATGACTTTTGGTGGATTAGGCCTAAGTCTTGCTCGCCAAAAAAATCGATACCTTACCCCAAGTAAAATAACAAGGATGATGAACAGAGGTAACATTATCCTATTTGGGAGTTAAAATAAGATGGCGAAATAAATGGGCGTTCTTCTCAGAGCTAATAAAATCTTCATTAAACCAAGTCGTTCGATATTTTCCACTATGATACATTTCAGCTTGATCTCTATAATGTGGACTGCTCGGTATTCCTGATTGCCCCGTGGGTAAAATAAATTGGGTCTCATTCATTTTGCTAAAATCCACAATCCGCCGCATAGAAGCCCCGGCTGTTTGGTGATAAGGTTTATTAAATGAATACCCACCAGCATTGGGCGTTTTGTCTGACCCGCCTGATCGATACGGTCCTACATTTAAATTAAATAACTTATCCAATATTTTTACTTTAGATAACATGTGAGGGTGGGTTAA
>JABHAX010000168.1 GCA_018674095.1 Fidelibacterota bacterium | reverse complement strand
TTGTTCAAGATCAAGTTCCCAACCATGAGCTGAACAAATAACTTTATGGGGACTTTTTGATTCAATAAATTGATTTCCTTGATGTTTACATTTGTTTAAACATATTTTTAATTCATTGTCTTTTTTATAAAGAATCAATTTTTTATCCTTGATAAAGTGGGCACCATCAGAGATATTTTCCCACTTTATTTTCAGTTTCAATCCATTATTCAAAATTATTCAATTATTTCGTTAATACTGAATTTGTTTCTCAATATTGAGTGGTAGTCGAGTTAATATTTCTGCTATTCTCTTTCCGGAATTACCATCTCCATAGAGATTTGAAGTTCTTGGTCTTGCTTTGTTTTTAATTAAATTTAGAGCATTGATTATATTTTCCCGGTTATATGGCATGTCAATCAAGTTATTTGCTCTGGTTCTTCTTTTTTGACGATTCCCAATATTTAAGCAGGGGACCCCTAAAAATGAACATTCTCTTATTCCTACACTACTATTACCAATGATCCCTTTTGCATTTGCAAGAAGTTTAAGAAAATCAGTTGGATCCATATTTTTAAAAAAATGGAATAGTTGTAAATCATATTTTTCACGGAAAGCCCTTATCCCATTTGATATACCGTCAGATCCACCATCAATATTTGGCCAAAACCAGAATACAGGTTCCTTTATGGAATACATTGCATACAATGTTTCCTCGATATTATTTCGAGACTCATCCATTTCAGTTGTAACTGGGTGTTGCATCACGACCCAATATCCGGATGAATAGTCGGGAAGTGATCCGACACCTTTATATTTTTGGTACGGATCAAAATCCAATGAAGGATTTTCCATTACTTTCTTTGCTATATCAATAGAAGGGCATCCTGTGTTAAAAACAAAATCAGGATTTTCTCCTAATTTAAGCACCCTTTCATAAGCATCATCTGTAGCAACAAAATGATAATCAGCTAATTTGGTTATGGCATGCCTTACTTTTTCATCAATATTCCCGGTGACTTCTCCACCTTGAATATGAGCAAGTGGAATATTCATATAGGCTGCAGAAATCGCTGTTGACATTGTTTCGAATCTGTCTGCGATGGTGACAACAATATCAGGTCTGATATTATCGAAAACTGTAGAAATCTCTAATATACCTATCCCAGTGGTTTTGGCCATAGATGTGAGGCTCCCCCCTTCTAAAACATTAAAAACCAATGTAGGATTTTCGAATCCATCTTTTTCTAAATAATCAATTATACTCCCATACCTTGGTAATAATGCTGAAGCCGCTACAACAATTTGTAGCTCTAATTCGGTGTGGGCTTTGATAGCTTGAAGGGCTGACTTAAAACGACTATATGAAGGTCGAGCAGTGATTACTACACATATTTTTCTCTTACTAATCTAAATCCTCCCAATTAAGGAATGACCATTTTGCCAAATTTTTATTCAATGTTTTCCCAATTACTTTTTCAAATTCAATAGCAGAAATACCATACTCTGATGGCTTTTTAGACTCTAAATCTTCAAATTTAATTATTTCACCTGCCTTTTTATTTTTATTCACCGAAAGGCTTTTACCGAACATCTTTTTTAAATCTTCACATTGAGAAATATTATTCTTATTTAAGGGATTATTCATGGCAGTCTGGATAGCCTTTATCCCTTCTGTTAAAATTTTAACCTGATCGATTGTGATACTTGAAGAAACATCAGGGCCAAATTGTCGTTTATCAAATACAACATGGAATTCAAATACTTCTGCTCCCATTACTGCCGCAGCTAAACTAGCATATATCGTACCACTGTGATCCGAAAAGCCTACTGGGAGTTCAAAACGGTTCTTCAATTCCTGGATAACATTCAAACCCCAATCTTTCGGACCTGTCGGATATTTTGAAGTACACTGCATTATTGTTAATGGGTTACCAAATTTCCTTAGGAATACAATAGACGTTTCAAGTTCTTCAAATGAACTCATACCGGAACTTAAAAGGATTGGTTTTCGAGTTTTCCCCAGTCTTTTTAGTAGTAATAGATTTGATGTATCACCTGATCCAACTTTAAATCTAGCAACATTTAATTTTTCTAACAATTCAACTGCAGATATACTCGAAGGTGTAGAAATGAATTCAATATTTAAATCTTCGCAATGTTTTTTTAAACCCATCCATTGTTCGATGGTGAATTCCGTCCTTTTCCAATATTGTTGGCGGGTTTTATCCTGTTTACTAAAGTTCACTCGAAATGGCTCAAAATCAGAACTTTCTGCATCTGCTATATGGGTTTGGAATTTTATTGCATCAATCCCTTTACTGGCTAATGCATCGATGTAGGAATGTGCACTTCCTAAACTGCCCTCGTGAGAAAGGCCAATTTCAGCTATAATCATTATCGAATTTTATGATAGAATCAATAAAGTTAATCTCAGAAGAACGGTAATTATATCTATAATCTAAGTATTGATTTAGGTAAAGACTTTTTAATAAACTATGGGAATTGCTGGAAATATATCCATAATTACTCATGAAATTTCTGCAAATATGTTCCACAATTGTAATCAGATTCTTATCAATTTTTTTCCACTTATCGTTAATATTTTTATCGAT
>JABHAX010000167.1 GCA_018674095.1 Fidelibacterota bacterium | reverse complement strand
GGGACCTATGAAAGTGAACGATTTAGTTCAAATGACTTTTGACGTCCGTATTCCATCATCTGATTTACAATAATAATTAAATATCATATTAAATTAATAATTGAAAAGGAATTAAAATGAAAAATTTAACACGTATCTTCTACTTGCTATTAACAACAATCGTGTTGGCAGGTAATCAAACAGTTTTTACCGATTTAAGTTTAAATGAAGCACAAATATTATCGAAAAAGGATGGGAAACCTTTACTGATTAAGTTTCACGCTGATTGGTGTCATAATTGCACCAAAATGGATCGTACGACTTTTAAGGATTCAAAAGTTGTTTTAGAGCTAGAGAATTACATTTCAGTCAAAATAGATGTTGATACAGCTCTCGGGCAAAAAACGGCTAAGGCTTTCGGAATTTCTGCTATACCTGTTATTGTTATTCTAAACGATGAAGGTGATGAAATTTTACGGAAAGTGGGGTATCATACTCCAAAAGTTTTAGCGTCCAAATTATCCCAATTGAGCATGGAATAATTTCGCACCTTTATCGTTTGTCATAAAGACACTTCAAGATTTACGTTTTGTATCGCCAATATACTTACGAGGAATAGACAAGCTTATGTAGCTTGTTTTATTCTTTCATTATGTTTATTAAAAGGATTAAGTCAATTAAACCGTCCATCTAATATTTTAAGTAAAACATTAAATATATAATATAATAATTACAATAATTTGGGTAATAGATAATATTGAGTGTAATAGGAGCTATGCCAATTACAGTTAATTTAGATGTCATGTTAGCAAAACGAAAAGTTTCTCTAACGGACCTTTCAAAAGCTGTCGGACTTTCTCTTACTAACTTATCCATGTTGAAAAATGGAAAAGTAAAAGGGGTACGGTTTGGGACACTGGAAAAAATTTGTATCGTTTTAAATTGTCAGCCAGGTGATCTGCTTGAATTTCAACCTTACACGGATACAGAAATCGATCGTAGTTCTAATTTAATTGAGGCTATAAAAAAGAACATTGAGAATATGAAATAAAAGGAGAATTATTATATTAAGCACTTTATTAAATGGCGGTCCATCCATGATGATATTATTCATTCTACTTGGGATAATCATTTTCATCTCAGTAAAAAATATCCGCGAGCCCTACAATACAAATGGAATTATTTTATTAGGAATCTTAAGCGCCTTTGTTGGAATTCTAGCTACTTATTTAGGCGTAAATGTAGCATTCAATTCGGTTCCGAATATCAATAATATTTCACCACATATTTTGAGTGCAGGATTAAAAACAGCCCTGATTACATCCTTCACTGGTTGCATCATTATGCTTTTTTCAACGGCGGTCTGGTATATTTTTATCAAACGGCACAACTTACTCGTTGTTTAATAAAATATTCAGTTTCTCCTGAACTTATCTAGTTATATGCGTAATGACTTTAGTATTATCTTCGTTAATATTATCTCTATTTTAAATCTTAAATAAACTAATGAAAGCTGTCATTTTTGAATGATATGGTCTCGCGGAAGTTCTGCAACTTACTCACATTGAAAAACCAGTTCCCAAGAATGATGAACTCTTGATTAAAGTTCGGGCGGTTGGTCTTACACTGGGAGATTGTGAAATAAGGTGTTTCAAATTCCCGGTAAAATGGTTTTGCCTCCCCTTGCGATTATTCGTTGGTATTACAAAACCAAGGAACAAATTCTCGGTCAAGAGTTTTCCGGTGAAATGATTGGCTTAGGCAAAAATGTAACTGAATATAAAATCGGTGATCAAATATATGGCCCCTGTTTTTTGACGCTTATGCAGAATATATGTGCCTAAAAAGTTCGTCTTCTCTTTCAGTTAAACCTAAAAATGCCAGTTTTGAAGAATCTGCGACTATTCCTGTTGGTGGAATTAATGCTTTCGATTTCCTTTGAAGAGCAGATATTCAAAAGGGACAAAAAAAGGACATGTGGCATTGCTTGTGTAACATCCAGAATCTACTTTATAATTGAATTCGCCCAAACTGTCTTGTGTGGTTTGCGGAATACCATATCTTTAACCAACTTGATTCAGTTTCAATTTTCCATCGAAAT
>JABHAX010000166.1 GCA_018674095.1 Fidelibacterota bacterium | reverse complement strand
CTTATATCTCCTTCGCCATTTTTTTCACTTATATTTATCCCATATTTATTTTATTTTTTTAATGTAATCCATGGCAAAAATCAAAAACAACTTCAACGATCTCGGCCCAAAAGAATGGCTGCCGTTCCAAAAATCATTTACACTTTTTGAGACGATGGAATCTCTTATTCAATCCAATCTGAAGTTTTTTATAAAACCATCACTATCTCCAGCACCCAATGTATTGAGTTTTGGACAGGATGATTTTCAAAGTATGTTTCAAAAAACTGCACAAAATCTGAATGTGAATTCAACTAAGACATCATTCGATTTTTTAGCATTAGATTTAACAAATCCTATTCATTTACAGGCTGGTATTGATTGGGCAATCGAGAATGGAAAAAACCTTAATTATCGAAAATTCATGTGGATCTTAGTGCCGACAGATTTAATGTCAAAAAATAATAGTCCAATTGCGTGGGAATTATCGAATCAATTCGCCGGTTTTCTTACAAGAAAAGATGAAAAAATTATTTGTCATCCTGATGGTCATACTTGGACATCTCTCTACTTCCGAAAAGACGAACATTCCTTATTCCAAAATTATCCATCCATCGAATCAACCCATCAAGCGTCAACCCAATCAACCCATCATTTACAAAATTGGTTTATTCTTAAACCAAAACCGCGATCAAAAGATCAAATTCTCCATCCTGCAAAATATCCCGAAGAATTGGTACGAATGTATCTTGAAGAATTCACAAAAAAAGGTGATACGGTTTTTGACCCAATGTCCGGAACCGGCACAACGCAAGTAGAAGCATTGAATTTGGGGCGACATGCTTTTGGCATTGAATTGAGTGAATTGTTTCACGGGATCGCCAACAAGCGATGTGCTGAAATTTCTACACAAAATCATTATTCCATTTTTCTAGGTGATTCGCGGAATATTTTAAATTTTGAAATTCCTGAATTGGATTATATAATAACATCTCCACCTTATTGGGATATGCTGAATATGAAAGGTGCTGAAGTTCAAGCAAACCGAAAATCAAAGGGACTCCAAACAAATTATTCTGACAATAAAAATGATTTGGGGAATCTGGATGATTACACAAAGTTTTTAGATGTGCTGACAGAAATTTATCAAAATACGACTCAAAAATTAAAATCAGGTGGCCATCTTACAATTGTGGTAAAAAATATCAAAAAGAAAGGTGAACATTTCCCATTGGCATTCGATTTGACAAATCGGTTAATTAGCTTTTTAGAATTCAAACATGTGGCATTTTGGTGTCAAGATGATCTTCAAATTGCGCCGTATGGATATAAACATACCTTCGTCAGTAATACATTTCACCACTATTGCATTACCTTTCAAAAAACTTAATCTAAAATAATTCCACAGTCCATTTTTTCTGCCAACCTTGGGTAAAACGTTAAAAATGATGAAAGGTTTTTTATTTCTAAACCCATATTATTGATTCGTGTTTGAAAAAGCCCATTTTGGAAATTTTGGGGAATTAATTTTTTAAAATGAATGAAATCCCTTTTTTGGGCCACACCGCATAAAATCAATTCTGAATGGAAATTCAAATGATAATTAAATGGATTTCCATCACCGAATGTTGTCATTTTTGTCCAAAACCAATCTTCAGTATATGGCGTTTCTTTATTTTTCCGATGAGTCGCTAATTCCGAAATAAAGGAAATTTGATTGTCTGTTAATTCAATGGATAAAAATGGCACACGTCCTTCCCATCCTTTCATAAACGAAAATAAATAACAAACTGATTCCGTTTCCGGTGTATGTAAACAAATATCCTTTTTCGTCCATTGATCCCACTCTCCACGATTGGGGATAAGTGCGGGTAAGTTCAAATAATTATCCATAGATAGAATAGGTCCTGTGTGTCGCAAAAAGTTATTTTTTATATCCCATTCTTCGCGACCCATAATAAAATCTTTCTTATCCGGTAAATAAAAAGGAGTCTGGCATTTTTCAGTTTGAACTGGAATTTCATTTTGCTCGCAAAAATGCAGAAATATTTTTTCTGAAATTTTGCCTTTGGCTATATTGGTTATTCTTGATCGAATATCCCGTAGTTTCATCCGATTAATAGTATAAGATAAACTTAATAAAGCATATTTAATGGAATCGGTCACCAGCCGATCATAAATATTATTTTCTATCTGAATGCGAATTAGAGTGTGTTTCATATTCCCTGAAATTACATGTCAAAAGTGGAAAATAAAAAAGGGGCTGAAACAGCCCCTTTTTATAATATATTGAGATTTTATCCCAAATATCTACGAAGATTTTTACTCCGAGACCGATGCCGTAATCTTTGGATCGCTTTTTCTTTAATCTGACGAACACGTTCCCGCGTTAAATCAAATTCTTCACCGATTTCATTCAAAGTCATAGCACTATCTCGGTTAATACCGAAATACATTTCCAATACCATTCGTTCCCGTTCAGAAAGTGTTTCCAATGCACCATTCACTTCTTCCGTCATGGATTCCATCATGATTTTTGCTTCCGGCTCTTCAGCTTCAGAATCTTCAATGATGTCCAACAAACTACTGTTTTCACCCTCTTGGAAAGGAGAATTCAAGGAACTATGTCGTCGTGAATATTGCATTGCCATGAGGACTTCATCACCACTCATTTCTAACTGTTGACCAATTTCATCCCCTTTGGGTTGACGTTCAACTTCCGCTTCTAATTTTTCAGCAGCACGAGTGATTTTTGTGATAGTTCCTACACGATTCAATGGTAGTCGAATTAACCGAGACTGTTCAGCCAATGCTTGTAATATAGATTGACGAATCCACCATACAGCATAGGAAATAAATTTGAAGCCACGGGTGTGATCAAACCGTTTTGCGGCTTTGATGAGCCCCATATTTCCTTCGTTAATAATATCTGCAAGTGACAAACCATTTCCCTGATATTTTTTTGCAACGGACACCACAAAACGAAGATTG
This sequence comes from Fidelibacterota bacterium, assembly GCA_018674095.1. Taxonomy (GTDB): domain Bacteria; phylum Fidelibacterota; class Marinisomatia; order Marinisomatales; family UBA1611. Next base: position 9,055 of record JABHAX010000166.1, on the reverse strand, counting down.
GCTTCAACCAATTCTTTCATGGCACGTTCATCATTTGCCTGAATTCGAATGGCAAGTTCAACTTCACGTTCTGGAGGAAGTGGATTAAATTTCCCAATTTCAGCGAGATACATACTGATACTACCACTGGATACTTTACTGGGTTTAGCTTTATTCTTGTCAAGCGCTTTTTTAGCATTTTTAATTGCTTTGGGAGCAATTTTTTTCTTTTCTTTTACTGCTACAGCACTGTCTTTTTTTAATTTCGCCAATTCAATGACCCCTGATTAAGGTTTAATGGATATCCCCGTACGGGATAAAGCCGACGAATTTAATATTAATAGTTTATTTAATAAAGAGAATCTTCTGAAATTTAGAAAATTTCCTACTGTCTACTTTTATAAAATATGGGCCCGATGGAACCGTTTTATTTTGGTCTGACTTCCCATCCCAAAATACCCATTGAGACCCACTGAATGCAGGAAGTATTTGGGACCGAATCTTGTGTCCCATCATGGAGAATATATTAATCTGAATAGGATCGGTAGTATTTAAGTCTAAAAGAAATTTCATTGAATGATTAAATGGGTTGGGAAAAGCTGCATGCATCACTAGGGGAGATTGGGGAATCACAACTGGATTCTCTATCTCCGTAAAAATAAAATTTGGGTAATTTGTAATTCCATCTTCCGTTACAACAATCATTTCCCCATTCTGAATTCCTGTCCAATTTATACCATTTTCACTCATGTCCGGTGGTTGTGACATGATGGCAAAATGTTCATCCGATTCCATAAAATAAATCCCATTATTCCCACCAAACACATAAAGATATGACCCATCTGAAAAGATTGTGTTTAATTGAGATTCATTCACGCCGGCACCTATTATTAACGTAAATACTTTTTTTAATCCCTCCAACGTATTTTGTTGATTTGCAATTTGTTGCATGATAAAAAGGAGAATCAATTCCGAATCTACCACGCTAGACCAACCTTCATTTTGCCAATCTCCATTCCCAAATGTCTGAGGTTCATGTTGATTAAGCCAAGATAAATCTGCCCCATGATTCGTAATCAAATTATATAAAAGGTCCTTATCCACCGTGCCATTGTGCACCAAAGAAAATGAAATATTATCCTTATAAAACATCCAAGGATGCGGATTTGGAATACTGCCAGCACCGGAAGATGCTGCCCGAATATGACCAATACTTACTTTACCACTGCCATTTTCAAATAAGGAAAAAGCATGATTCCAATAGTCTGTGGAATCGTCCAAAGCTGGTATAGCTGACCGATGAACCGGTTCAATATTCCCACTGTAATTAGCATCATAATTAAGCAATGCCCACCCATTGGGCGCGTATTGAGATTGGAGATACAGCGTATTTAATTCATTAACGATTAAGTCTTTTTCGTCAATTGAAATCGTAGGGAGTGTTAGGCTAGGTTTGGTACAGATAGCCCAAAGTCGGCATGCAATAAGGGGTTGAAATGCAATCCCCAAAACAAGTGCAAATTGGAGGATGATTCGCATAGATAGAAATTAGTGAAAAAAGCGTATTAATTCAAAGGAATGGAACCCTTCATTTGCTGGACTGTATGTATGCATTCACATGGTTTTCCAGAACATTCAAAGGTACAGCGCCCTGCCCCAAAACTACATCATGAAAATCTCGAATATTGAATGCTTCGCCCATTTCTTTTTCTGCTTTGGCCCGGAGGTCCCTGATTTTTAATTCTCCGATTTTATAAGCCAATGCTTGCCCCGGCCAGGCGATATACCGATCAATCTCCACGCTTACATCATTCTCTGTTTTGGCTGTATTGGATAACATATAATCGATTGCTTTTTCACGACTCCAGCCGAATGCATGCATTCCAGTATCTACAACCAATCTGCAAGCGCGCCACATTTCGTAAGTGAGCTGACCAAATTTGCTATATGGATTATCATAGAAACCCATTTCTTCCCCTAATTTTTCAGAATAAAGTCCCCACCCTTCCACAAATGCTGTATAGCCGCCATATCGCCTAAATTTTGGAATATTTTCCATTTCTTGTGCCAATGTAATTTGGAGATGGTGCCCGGGAACAGCTTCATGAATAGAGAGTGCTTCCATTTCATATTTTGGGCGTGTTTCCAGTTTGTATGTATTGGCCATGAAAAAACCAGCTCGACCTGCTTCCTGAGATCCTGAGTAATAATAAGCCGTCGGGGATGCGGGTGCTTGATAATCCGGAATGGGTTTAACTCCATAAGGAAGTCTAGGTAATAGTCCGAAAAATTTTGGCAATTCTGCATCTGCTCTCTTACAAATAGTTCTATATGCATTTAAAAACTCTGTTTCTGATGTAAAATAGAATTGAGAATCAGTTCTAAGAAAAATGAGAAATTCATCAAATGAGCCATCAAATTCTGCCGCATCTTTTACGTCCATCATTTCAGCGCGAATTCTTGCAACTTCGTTTAGTCCAATATCATGAATCTCAAGGGCAGTTTTGTCAGTCGTTGTATAACTCTTAATCTTAAATTTGTAATACGAGTCTCCATTTGGGAAATCTTTACAAGCAATAGACTCTCGACAAACAGGTAAATAAGATTCAGTAAAGTAAGTAAAAAGAGATTCATAAGCTGGATATACTTTTTCGGTTAAAATAGTTTTCATTTTTTCCGTTAGCTGCTTTTGAGTCTCTTCATTCATTGATTCAGGAAAATTGTTGAATGGTTTAAATAAGGGTGATTCGTTAATAGGTTTTTCGAAATGGGCTTTTATTTGAACCGGCACAGATCCTAATACAATTTTAGGTGGCACCCAACCCGTTTCTATGCCTCGTTTCATCAAATCGATGGTTTGATTTATTTTGGTGGGAAATGCTGCCAGTCTCGAAAGGTAATTCTCATAATCCTTTTCTGAATTGAATGGCATATAATTTGAAATCCCTGCAAAACCAATTTGTATTCCACCCATTTGATCGATAGGCATTAAATAGGATAAAAATTGATAACCCTCAATCAGTTTTTGGATGCCATGAAGGTAAAGATCATAATTGAGATGATCTGTTTCGTCCAGGTCTGCTCGATCAATTTTTTTAACTTTTTCTAATAAATCTTTTGCCTCTTCTTGTCTATTTAATATTGTTTCGTAAGAGGCATCATTTAGTTTATCATTGAATCGATTATCCCCAAGACGAGAGGCCCATTCAGGATTTCTTTCAATTCCTTTTTCCCATTCACTTTTTAATAATTCATGGAATATTTCGGACTCAGATTTTTTCCCAGTCTCAATTTGAAAATCAAATTTGATAGTGGCGCATCCATTCAAAATAATTGAGAAAAAAAGTAATGGTGCGAATAGTTTTTTATTCATATGATTAATTTGAGTTAATAAGATCAGAAATCATTAAAAGATCCAAAATATCCAAGTTTGAATCAAAATTCACGTTAGCTCTCATCCACTGGAATTGATTTAATTCTACATCAAATAATAAAACATTAATTAAAATTGTTAAATCTAGAGTATTTATTATTTGGTCGCCATTTACATCACCATAGAGCGTTCCATTATCGGAGCCCTTTTGATAATTCAGAACAGTAAATAGTCCATCTAAATCACTGCCATAAACATAGCCATTTTCGGTATATTGGTAAATGCCCCAATTCCCAAACCAAGGTGGGGACGGATCATCATTCTCTGGAAATGTATCAAAATGAGCAGATTCAATTGGATCAGTCGGATCACTAAAATCGATTACCGACATCCCATAAGTATAATGTGAGATAAAAATACGGGTTCCCATAACTTGTGCATTGTGAGCAACAAAATTATCACCTAAAAATTCACTGACCATATAAATATTACCCATATCTTCTATCGACCAAATTTTCACCGTTTTTGGTACAGTTTCTTCCGTTGTAACAACATATTTCCCATCATCTGATGGCCAAACTGTATGAACATATCCATTATTTGGAATATCAACACGCGCCAATAATTCAGGATTAGTTTTATTCGTCATGTTATAAATTGCAAAAGTTCCGCGCCAACCTTCCGCTGTGTAAGCTGTATCATTTCTGGCAAATACATCATGAATTTGTTCTGTATAAATTAAATTTATATCCGAAGGATTTTCTGGAGTGTTTATATCCACGACACGAAATCCTCCACCACCTTGAGCGCAGATATATGCAAATCCCATCGCCGTATCAATGGACATATTATGAGATTTAATTTGGCCGTTATAAATATAGGAATTAACAAGTTCGACACTTTCCGGCAATCCTGACAAATCAATAATTTGTACACCTTCATTAGTGCCAGTATTTTCACTTACAACGTAGGCATAATGACTGAAAGTTTTTATATCTCGGTGATAGTAAGGGTCACTTTCCATTGGGCCCAAAACAGTATCAATAATTGCCATATCTTCTGCTCGGATGAATACTACACCCTCCAAAATTCCCATAATAGCATAATCTTCTCCGTTAGGTGTTGTGTGTCCCCAAACGTCCGATCCGCCATTTCCCATCCCATCATCGTTAAATTGGATTTGGCCATGTAAGGTAAAACTGTCTTCTGCCCTAACCGAATATAAAATTTGGGAAAGCACAAACAGTATGAATAGAACTTGGAGTGGAATTGATTTCATCTATATAATAACGGTTTAATTCAGGGGCGGAACTTATAAAAAATAATCACTATTTTCAGATTTGAACCTCATAAAATAAAAATCTATTCCTTTAGCCTAAATCTATAGTCTCTCTTTTTGGTCCAATGGAGATATGGAAATTCTGCAACCAGATATATGGGTAACGGATGACAAAATTGTTACCGCTTCTATGGAATGTTTCTACGATGGGAAGGATTTGACAAAAGATGCTTGGGTTGCAGGGAAAATAAATCTGACAAGCAAAATAAATACTATTTTATTGGATGGTGACTATCCATATCTTTACCAGATTTTCCCAATCCTAAATTAAACATCAGCGTATTTCTCTTTCTTACGTAAGGAAGCACGTTTACTTGGATTCAATTCCATTTTTCTCAATCTGATCGATAGAGGTGTAACTTCTACTAATTCATCTTCAGCGATAAATTCAATAGATTGATCCAACGATAATTGTTTTGGTGGGCGAAGGGTTACGGTCGCATCGGATCCTGAAGCTCGCATATTGGTCAGCTTCTTTTCCCGAACTATATTCACATTCAAATCTTCCGTTCTGTTCCGAACGCCAATAATCATTCCATCATAAACTTCAGTTCCAACTGGAATGAATAATTCTCCACGATCGACCATACCGAAACAAGCATAAGCCGTTACTCTCCCATTTCGATCAGCCACTAATGCGCCACTATTACGTTGTGGGATTCTGCCAAACCACGGCGCAAATCCGTCAAATAGCTTATTCATGATTCCTGCGCCCTGTGTATCCGTCATAAATTGAGATCTAAATCCAATCAAACCACGAGACGGAATTGAAAATTCCATATTCACACGACCACTCCCATGGTTTTGAAGATTGGTCATTCGCCCTTTTCGTTCGGATAATTTTTCTGTTAGAATCCCAACTTTATCCTCAGGAATATCAAAAAATACTTTTTCCATGGGTTCCATGGTTTTTCCATTTTCTTCATGAGTAATCACTTGTGGTTTTGACACCATAAATTCGTACCCTTCTCGCCTCATCGTTTCAATCAAGACTGCCATTTGAAGTTCACCGCGTCCACGAACTTCAAATACATCCGTTCTTTCCGTTTCCAAAACTTGAAGTGAAACATTACTTAGTATTTCTTTTTTGAGTCTATCTTGAATATGTCGAGTTGTTAAATATTTTCCTTCTTTTCCTGCAAAGGGACTATTATTAATATAAAAAAGCATGGAAACGGTTGGCTCATCCACTTTGATTCTTGGCATTGGATCAGGATTCTCATTATCAGAAATAGTATCTCCTATAGTAATCCCATCTAATCCAGCAATAGCAATTATATCACCAGCTTCTAATGTTTCCACTTTAATTTTATTTAGGCCTTTAAATGTGTACAAAGCGGATAATTTATGATTTCGAGTTATACCATCTGCACCACACAATGCGTAGGTTTCTGTCATTTTCAAGGTACCATTATTTAATCGCCCGATGGCAACCTGACCTACATAGGAATCATAATCTAAATTGGTAACAAGAAATTGAGTTGTATAATCGTCGCTCGCAATTGGTCCCGGAATTTTTGTTAAAATTGTATCAAATAACGGTTCTAAATCAGTTGAACCATCTTCTATTTCCAAATGAGCGACTCCATCCTTGGCGATTGTATAAAGAATTGGAAATTCGATTTGTTCATCTGTTGCATCTAAATCAATAAATAAATCATAAACTTCATTCACAACTTCTTCAATTCTGGAATCAGCACGATCAATTTTATTAATAATCAAAATAATCGGTAAATCTTTTTCTAGAGCTTTTTTCAACACGAATCGTGTTTGGGGTAAAGGCCCTTCACTGGAATCCACCAGTAATAGAGCTCCATCCACGAGATTAAGGCTCCGCTCTACCTCTCCACCAAAATCGGCGTGGCCCGGTGTATCCATAATATTAATTTTAATATTATTATAATTGATTGCTGTGTTTTTGGCAGTGATGGTGATACCACGTTCTTTTTCAAGATCCATAGAATCCATGACACGATCTTCCACATCTTGATGAGCTTTAAATGTTCCACTTTGTTTAAGCATGCCGTCAACCAATGTGGTTTTGCCGTGGTCAACATGGGCAATGATTGCAATATTTCTAAAATTCTCTTTTCTCATGATTTTCTTTATAATTTTAATAATTCAGCCAAAATTAGCGGCGGAATTTCACGTTATTTAATAGGGTAAAAAAGTGTTATTCGCTGAAGCTTAAAGGTTGTTTTTCTGTTTGAAAAGATAAAAAGAATTCTAAATAATAATAAATAAGCTCACCTTTCCAATTTCTTATATCGTCAAAAAAAATAATTTCAATAAATGATTAACAATTTACATAGAATCTAAAATTAATTAATCCCTGTTCTTTCTTTTACCTCGGCTACTACTCCCTTTTCTATTTTTATTTCCACGAAATTTTTGATCTCGTCCACCTTTTTTCCATTTTTTATCTTTGAAAAATTCGTCTTTTTTGGATGATGCTTTATTTGGCATTTCTTTTGAGATTTCAACTGATAATTCAACATCTTCAAACGTTTCATTATTTAAGGCTTTTATAACATCATCTTTTCGATTGTCTTCAATTTCAAAGAAAGAGAATTTTTTCATAATGTCAATACTACCAATTACAGCATCACTGGAATTCAATGATTCGTTAATGAGTCCCATGAGTCGGTTTGGCGTTAATTTATTCCGATTACCAACATTAATATAAATCGTGGCAAATTTTGATTGTTGTCTTTCAGATCTTGTTTTTCTTTCACGAGGTTCTCGAGAATCACGTTTATCCTTTTTACCCGACATATTAATATCTCGAGCATTTTTGTAATAAGACAAATATCGATTGAATTCTGCAGACACAAAATGCTTAATCAAATTCTCTCGATCGAGCGATTCCAGTTTAGAATATATTTCGCTTAAAAATGGACCAATTTGATCTTCATTTACTTTTACTTTTTTAATTTTATCAATTAATGTATAAAGACGTTTTTCACAAATATCCTGTCCACTTGGAACCATTTCTCGTTTAAATGAAATTTTAGAAATACGTTCAATTTCTTTGATTTTTCGCATATCACGAGAGTGAATAATTGCAATTGAAATTCCACTTTTCCCAGCCCGACCCGTTCTTCCACTCCGATGAACATATACTTCCGGGTCATCCGGTAAATTATAATTGACAATATGAGTCAAATCATTCACATCCAATCCACGAGCTGCCACATCTGTGGCTACTAGGATTTGCAAACTCCGTTTACGAAATTTACCCATGACTTCATCCCGTTGCCCTTGAGACAAATCACCGTGGATGGCATCAGCATTATACCCATCATGCATTAATTTATTGGCAATCTCCTTCGTTTCTCGGCGAGTTCGACAAAACACAATACCATAAATATTTGTATTCATGTCCGCCACACGTTTTAAAACCTCGTATTTGTCCTTTGCTTGGACCATATAATTCACATGTTCTACATTTTCTGCACCTAAATTCATACGAGCCACTGCAATTTCTACAGGGTTCCTCATATTTCTCTTTGTGATATCCAGAACCTTTTTAGACATGGTTGCAGAAAATAGTAAAGTTTGCTTATCTGCCGGCGTGTTTTCTAAAATAGCATCTAATTCCTCTTTGAATCCCATGGTAAGCATTTCGTCTGCTTCATCTAAAATGACTCTTTCAATATTCTCAACAAATAACTTTTTACGATTAATCAAATCACGTGTACGTCCCGGCGTACCCACTACAATCTGCGCACCTTTTTTCAAAGCTCGGATTTGAGTATCAATCTTTGCCCCGCCATATACAGCAAGAACATTTACACCTTTCATAAATTTTGAATAGGAGATGAGATCTCGAGTAATTTGGACACATAATTCACGTGTGGGACAAAGAATGATTGTCTGAGTTGACTTATTTTCAACTTTGGTTAATTGGATTGCGGGTAAACCAAATGCCGCCGTTTTTCCGGTTCCAGTTTGAGCCGTTGCGATGATGTCTTGATTGGACGACAATAAAAGTGGAATCGTTTCTACTTGAATAGGTGTTGGTTGTTCAAACCCTAATTCCTTGATTGCAGTTAAAATCTGCGGATGAAGATTAAAATTTTCGAATGTGCTCATGAATGTTTTTCCCGGTATAAGTGACCTTCTTTTTTATCAAAGATGGTAAAATTTTGTGGCGGAATTTCGCCTTATCTTGGAGCGTTAAATAGGGATATTTGTGGGAGGATTATGAAAGAAGATTCGGATGCCAACCCCAGGCATATATTTTATCCTGCCGCAAAAAAGTTATAGCCAATATAAAAAGTAGAAGAAAACGAATAATACGATTAATCATTTCAAAATCTACCCATCATCATCCAAATAAAAAAACCAACAAGTGTTTAACT
>JABHAX010000165.1 GCA_018674095.1 Fidelibacterota bacterium | reverse complement strand
TTTTCTGATTCATCAATTTCCTGATCAGCAAAAAAGGAAATACATAATAAGGAATAAAGAATATCATGATCCAAAGTCCAATCGATAGGTTTATCATCATCAGATTTTTCACGGGCAGAAATTTTGCGCTGTAAATCTTCCATACGCTCTTTATCTGCATCATTTAAGTATCCATCCTGTTTTTGGCGTTTTTGCATCAATTTATCGGCTTCAAGGGATAAGAATTGCACATCTCGTTCTAAAGTTTCTAAGCGGTTATCCATTAATTCGAACAAGAGTTCCTTAAAAGAATCCAACTGATCTTTTTCTGGGGCAAAATAAATATTAAGATTTCCTCTGTCCGTATCTTCCCAAAAAGTGGGCCCAAAAATTGAGAGTAAAAAGCATTGAGTATTGACATTTGCCTTAAAAGATTTTTCATCAAAATAAGCTAAATCATCTAAGTAATCTTCAGCAATCGCAGACGCAAAATCTTTTTTATCGACTGATAAATAAAATAAAGCTAGACCAATTTGGATTCGTCGTGTACCATTATTACCACCCAAAATACCTTTATCCACACCATCTTTGGAATAGCCAGGCGGTTTGTCTAATTGAAGGATTAATTTTAAAAGATCCATTTGATCCTCCTCACTCCAACCTTTTTCATGGATGAGTACCTGGCATTTTCGTAATTCAAATGTTAAGGTATCCACAATAAAATAGAGAGATGGATTTCTTTCAGCATTTTTATAAATATCATTGGCATAAAATTTAAATTTATCATAACAATATTTGGCCATGTCCACACGATCTGCTTTTACATATTCTTGAATCATGTTTGAATAGTGAAAGGATAAATTATATAAATTTCGAGGTTCATTATTTTTATAGGCGTGCTTAATTGCAAATCTAAAAAGAGTATTGAACCTAATATTTACATTATCCATAATGACATTATCATTTTCATTAAGACAGACTTTCCCAATATCTACTAATTCAGCCGGAATGAGAGATGCAATATCAAATCGGTCATTTTCAATCATCTTGATATAGGAATTCCCCAAGAGCCGAAAAACTTTTATTTCATAAAATGTCAAAGAATCTGCCATGTCTTGATATTGAATATCCGTATAAGTTCTAAAGGTTGCATTATCTCGAATGGTAGGTGTCAGATGAAAAAAATTGGAATTAAACCCCGGTTTCTCACGAACGTATGTTTGAATAATGGTACTGATTTCTCTTATAATGTCTGTTTGAGTTTCTTTGAATTCTGTAAAAGCCAGCAGATCATCCAACTGATCCAACGAGCCCATAATCTCTTTCTGATATTCTTCAACAACTTCCAGGCTATTATTCATGGCAGAATGAATAGTAGGTTTATTCATATTGAAAATAAAAGATTTTATAATTCCGGAAATGGTTGAAACAACATTACTGGTTTTGGAATAAAGTAAAATATAAAAAATATAGGGAAGGGTAAAAATGGATGCGATGAATAAATAAACATATGTGTTCAATACGACACTTGAAACCCGATTAAGAGGCTCTACATAAAACATAATTACTATTGAATGAAGAGATGCTATAATTAGAAACCAAACATAACTAATGCTTAACCAGTCCTTTACAAAAAGATCCATTAGTTTTGGAGATGATTCGGCCGCAATAGCAATTACGATAATCAAAGTGCCAAGTACCATGGCAAGAACACCACCCCAAATTTCCGGTGCGAATCCTAAGTCTATACTTTGATGATCTGATAAAACAATTCCGAATTGACTCTCTAAAAATTGGACGGTGGTACTGAAATTTAGATGAAATAGAATATCAGAAATCAGGATAACTAACAGGACAGCTACAAAAGAAAGGAAGGTTCTGTATCTGAATTGAAGGCTATTGAATTTTACAAGTGCTAAATAAATTTTTTCCATTTGGGTTCTTTTTCAATAATATTTTAAATATTGATACTTACATCGTTAAGGACTAATCTGAATGTTTTAATAATAGATGGCTCCTACAGGCTAAATCTACGGTCAGAATAGAAAAGAAAAACTACAATGGAAGTGGATTTGAAACAATATTCTATGTGAAAATAAAAATGAATGTTATTTTTGAGAAATCTTGACCTTGTGGGTTACAAATCATAATTTTTACATACATCTAGTCCCGTTATCACATATATTTGCAATCGTGGATTAGTGAAGAAAAAATAACCAATACCCAAAACGAATACCATAAGGGGATTTTATGTCAAACTGGAGTCAACATCACGATTTAGTCTATGCATTTGTTTGCGTATCATTTTTAGCAGATGGAGAAGTGGATGAATCAGAAAAAGAAGCGATGCGTGGTAATGTCAAAGTGATGTTGCCGGATGTGTCTGACGATGCATACAGCGCAATAGAAGCCGAAGTTATCGATAAATTTATCGATCTAGGCAATGAGGCAGCTCGTACTAATCAATATGCAGGATCAATGGAAGCGCTTAAGGGGATGTTCACATCCGATGAAGATCGTTTCAAAGTAGTTAAAAACCTTGCATACATTGCTCGTGCGGATGATTTCATTCACGAGAACGAAATGGCTATGGTTGAGCAAGCCGTAAGTATTTTGGAAATGACCGATAAAGTAAAGCTTGTCAAGACAGAGTCTACTCTGTTCGTTGATTATACAGGTTAAACCTATTTCAGCATAACTTAGTGGTAGCCCCGATATTATGTCGGGGTTATCTTTTTAGATTTGGAGCCATGTGTGACTGATAATAAACGTGAATTGGACCGTAGGTCAGAAGATCAACGGGACGAAGAACGGCGAGAAAAAGAGAGACGCAAATCGTCTCATTCTGTTGAAACTGAAAAAAGAGACAATAGAAAAAGAAGATCTTATATTCGCCGAGATAACAAACGAAGATTAGGTAAAAATAGAAGAGATTAATGAAAAGGGCAGTTTTTGACTGTCCTTTTTTTATTTATATATAATTGATTAGAGTTTTTAACGCCTCTAAATAACCTTGTTTCCCTAGACCGGATATTTGGGAAATACACTCATCTTTAATGACGGAAGTTTTCCTGAATTCTTCCCTAGAATTTATATCGCTTAAATGGACCTCAACCGTTGGCGTTTTTACTGAAGAAATTGCATCTCGGATGGCATAAGAATAATGGGTAAAAGCTCCCGGGTTTAGAATGATTCCATCGAATAAAGTGATGGTTGTCTGGATCTGGTCTATAAGATCACCTTCATGATTGGATTGAAACCATGTTATCTCATGACCATCCGCATCAGATTGTTCATCCAACCAATTTCCCAAATCTTCCAAAGTCTCTGACCCATAAATCTCAGGTTCACGAAGTCCTAATAAATTCAAATTTGGACCATTTATAACTAAAATATTCATTGAATAACCTTAAGTGAATCTTTAATCATTTTATCTGAAATTAATTCGGTAGTATTCCCTTTACCCAAAGCATCTAATACAACAAAATGAAGAATACCATTTCTTACTTTTTTATCTTTTTTCACGTAAGAGAGAATGGTATTTGGATCCATTTTTGATACGCTAGGCAATGTTAATTTGTCAATGGTTTGATTCAGAGTTTTATTTTCAGTTTCTGATAAAAATCCCATTTCTTTGGAAATCCATCCTGCACATTTCATTCCGAGGGAAACAGCTTCTCCGTGTCTTAAGCGTCCATAACCAAAATGTGCTTCCAATGCATGTCCAACCGTATGGCCAAAATTAAGGAGTCGACGAAGTCCATCTTCTCGTTCGTCTAATGAAACAATTTCTGCTTTTATTTCACAAGCTCGTTCGACCGCTTTTTTAAATGGGAATGAATCAATATCATCCAGCCAAGTTGAAATATTATTTAAAAAATCCACATCTCGAATTGCACCATATTTAATAACTTCACCTAGTCCTGATATCACTTCTTCACGAGGGAGAGAATCCAAAATCGTTGGATCAACTAAAACGCCTTGGGGTTGATAAATGGACCCAACGAGGTTTTTCCCTTCTGCAATATTTATGCCTGTTTTGCCACCGATGGAAGAATCAACCATGGCAAGAAGCGTTGAAGGGATTTGGTAATATTCAATGCCTCGCATAAAGGATGAAGCAACAAAACCGGCAACATCGCCAACCACACCGCCACCCAATGCCAATATAGTCGTTGAACGATCACAACTCATTTCAATCATTTGGCTGATAATTCGGCTGAATTCATTCATACTTTTTGCAGCTTCACCCACAGGAAGCGTGATATAATCGCATTCGAAATTGGCTTCTTTCAGGTTCATCATTAAATCAAATCCAAATAGTTCCATCAAATTATATTGTGAAATGATAAGCCATTTTTGCCCGTGATTTTGTTCTGTTAAAATTTCTGGAATTTTTTTCAATAAGTCTGATTCTACATGGATATTATAGGATCGTTCTCCTAGTTTTAATTCAATTTTTTTCATATTTTAATATTTTTTAAAATTTCTGTTGTTATTTGATTAGGCGTTTTATTGTCTGTTTTGACAATAAAATCTGCTGTATTTAGGTATGTTTGTTCTCGTTCAGCCAAAATTTTAGTTAATGTTTTAACAGCGTTCTTATTTGCAATTAGGGGTCTTTTTTTTGATTCGTCTAATCGTTTGGATAATCCAGAAATGGATGTTGTTAGGAATACAACTTTTCCATTTTCATGAATAAAAGAGCAATTTTCTTTTTTTAAAATGATTCCACCTCCACAAGCTACCACAGATTCAGAATAGAGTTTCAATAGATCTGATTCAAGTTCTCGAAAAGTCTCTTCTCCGTCATTAATAAAGATTTGTGAAACTGTTTTCCCAACTTTTTTTTCAATTTCAAAATCTAAATCCACAAATGGGATTCTCATTTTTATTGCAAGGATTTTCCCAACTGTCGACTTTCCCGAACCCATCATTCCGATTAAATAAATATTCATTTTTTATAGTGCTTAAGTTTTTAATTATTTACGTATTCGGTTATTTATACTGAACTTAAATTAAGGAAACCTTAACGCAAGAATACATTAACACTTTATTCTTTTTTAATATTTTGCTGTGGCATTCATGTGTGCCTTGAGTTGATGCATCGAATCTCCACCGAATTTTTCTAGCACCGCATCAGCTAAGACAAAACATAACATACTTTCTGCGATTATGGATGCTGCAGGAACAGCACAAGAATCAGTTCGTTCTTTGTGGGCATCCTTTGCTACTTTGGAATGTATATCTACGGACCGTAGTGGTTTAATCAATGTAGGGATGGGCTTCATAGCTATCTGTAAAACGATCGGTTGGGCATTGCTCATACCGCCTTCGATTCCTCCAGCATTATTAGAATAGCGTGTAAACTTTTCTCCATCATGGCCAATTTCATCATGGACTTCACTGCCAAACTTTTCAGCACCATCAAATCCACCGCCAACTTCTATTCCTTTAAATGCATTCACGCTCATCATCATTGCAGAAATTCGGGCGTGGAGTTTTTGATCCCATTGAGTGTGGGCACCTAGTCCATAAGGCAAACTGGTGGCAATCACTTCAAAAATACCGCCCACCGAATCGCCAGATTTCTTGGCATCGTCAATTGTTTGCATCATAGCAGATTCCGCTTCTCTATTTAAACATCGTACTGGTGATGCATCCGCTGTTTCACTTAATTTATTTGGAGAGAATCCATTTGGGATTGGACTTTCATCTTTCACATCATGGATTTCAACCACTCGACTACCCACTTGAATCCCAATGTCTTCTAATAATTTTCGACAGACAGAACCCAAAGCTACCCGCATAGTTGTTTCACGTGCGCTAGAGCGCTCCAGCACATTACGAATATCGTCAAATCCATATTTTTGGACACCGGCTAAATCCGCATGTCCCGGGCGGGGAAGCGTTACTTTTCGAATAACATCTTCAACAGGTGAAACGGACATTTTTTTAGTCCAATTCTCCCAATCTTTATTTCGAACTATGAGTCCAATTGGGGCGCCTTTCGTTTTTCCGTGGCGTACACCACACCAGATTTCAGCATAGTCTTTTTCAATTTTCATACGTCCACCTCGGCCGTGGCCCATTTGCCTTCTGGCGAGATGAACCCTAATATAATCTTCAGATATTTCTAATTCTGCCGGCATGCCGTCTAAAATACCCAGAAGACCTTGCCCATGAGATTCACCTGCTGTGAGAAATTTGAGTCGTGTTAACATAATTCTGATTTTAAACCCTTTTTGATCTGTTCTAATTTAATTTTTTCTGATATCTTTTCACCAAACCAAATGTCTGCCGATGCCAATCCTTGAGCGATGAACATATCGAACCCGCTAATGGTTTTTACGCCTTTTCCTTTTCCGGCTTTCAGCCATTTTGTTTCCAGTGGATTATATATTGTGTCAACCAAAACTTGATCTTTTTGTATCTCAAATTCGGGTATAACTTCAGTGTTGGGCCACATCCCTAACGGAGTGCAATTAATAATTAAATTGTCATGTGATAAAGTGTTCATGTATTTATGTGATAAAGTGTTCACTCGAATATCTGAAAGTTTTTCCGCCCATTGCTTCAAGTCTTCGGCTTTTTCTTTAGTCCTATTTACAATTGAAATGGAATTAACATTTGATTGAATTAAGGCATAGACGATAGCTCGAGCCGCACCGCCGGCGCCAAGGATTACACAATTTTTTCCATCCAATTCTACATCGTTTAATTCCATTGCCATGGAAAATCCAATCCAATCCGTATTATATCCTTTCCCATTATGCACACAATTTACAGCACCAATGGTTTGTGCCGATTCATCCAATTCATCTAAATATGGAATGACCGATTGCTTATGGGGAATGGTCACATTGATCCCGTCCAATCTATTATTATTCATAAAAGAATGGAGATCTTTTGGTGGAATATGAATTTTTTCAAATGATGCATCGATTCCAAGTTGCCGATAAATTTCTTGATGGAGAACTGGACTCAAACTGTGGGCGATAGGGTCGCCAATGACTGCAAAATTTTTCATCATTATAAAAATCGTTAAAACGATTCCGGTTTAATACTAATTAACCCACGATTTAAGTTGTGGGTTAATGGAATCCAAAAAAGAAAAACTATTTTAATGGTTTCCAATAATGTTAGCAGTTGCTCCTTCATTGTTTTAACCGCTCCAGTTCATCATAGAATTCTGGGTAAGAAATGGATGCACATTCGGGATGATCTAAAACTACATCACCATCAGAAACAAGTCCGGCGATGGTAAATGCCATGGCAATCCGATGATCATGGAATGTTTCAATCCTTGCACCTTTCAATGGTGTTGGACCCTTAATAATAAAACCATCATCCAACTCTTCAATATCAGCGCCCATATTTTTCAGGTTTTTACAAACTGCATGAATTCGGTCACATTCCTTCACTCGCAATTCTTCAGCGCCACGGACTTCCGTTTTTCCTTTTGCTTGTGTAGCCAAAATAGCAAGGATTGGCAATTCATCCACAAGCCCGGGAACATCATCTTTGGTAATTGTAATTGCATTGAGTGGCTGTTGGAACACTTTCAGTTTTCCAATGGTTTCGCCTGCCTCTTCCCATTGTTCCAAGCAATCCATACCGGCACCCATTTTTTGAAGTGCACCATAAAAACCAATCCGGGTGGGGTTTCGTAAAACACGATTTAGTATAATTTCTGAATTAGGAACAATAGCAGAGCCAGCAGCAAAAAATGCGGCGGTTGATGGATCGCCCGGGACAGATAATTCAAAACTGAAAAGGGGAGAACTCAATTGTGAAATGGTTGTGGTGAGTCCATTAATGGAAAGATTGGCACCGAGCCCTAATAACATTTTTTCTGTATGATCTCGGGAAAGTATCGGCTCTGTAAAAGATGTATTACCACTGGCTCCAAGCCCAGCCAATAGGACTGCCGATTTCACCTGTGCGCTTGCAACCGGAGACTTATATTTAATTTCGCTTAATTCACTTTTATAAATTGTGATGGGAAGTTTCCCATTATTACATTCGGACTTCATTCCCATTTGAGAGAGTGGATTCAAGATACGATTCATGGGGCGAGAAGAAAGGGAGTCGTCCCCAACAAATGTTGCATTGACACCTTGCCCTGCTAATAAACCCAAAAGCAATCGAACCGTGGTTCCTGAATTTCTGCAATCCAACGGTTGGGTTGGATCAGAGAATTTTCCGCCTGTAACAACGACATCATCGCCATCATTATGAATTATAATACCACTTGCTTCCAAACATGCTCGAGTGGACTGCACATCTGCACCTGTGGACAGGTTAGATATCCGTGATTCACCATCTGCCAAAGCTGCAAACATGAGCGAGCGGTGGGAGATAGATTTATCTCCCGGAAATGTGATTTCGCCTTTAATGCCCATTTGTTTTGAATTCGTCTGCAATGAGAAACGCTAGTTCAATAGCTTGATTTGCATTCAGTCTCGGGTCGCAATGGGTGCGATATCGGTCGGTCAAATTATCATCAGAAATATCATCCAGTCCGCCGGTACATTCTGTCACATTTTGCCCCGTCATTTCTATATGGATTCCGCCAGCACGTGAGCCTTCCGATTTATGGATTTGGATATTCTGTTTTACTTCATCAATAATTCGATCGAAGGGTCTCGTCTTTATTCCATTGCTGCTTTTGATTGTATTGCCATGCATGGGGTCACAGGACCAAACAACTGTTCGGCCTTCCTGCTGAATCTTACGAATCAAATTTGGCAAAAAAGTTTCCACTTTATCATGCCCGAATCGGGCAATAAGTGTAATCCGGCCCGCTTCATCATTTGGATTTAAAATATCCAATAGTTCAATAAGTTCATCAGGGTCTAAAGTTGGCCCACACTTGATGCCGATGGGGTTTTTAATCCCGCGACAAAATTCAACATGGGCGCTGTCTTTGAAGCGAGTGCGATCTCCAATCCAGACAAAATGGGCCGATGTGTTATACACATCTCCAGACGTAGAATCAACACGGGTCAGAGCTTCTTCGTAAGGGAGTAGCAATGCTTCGTGACTTGTGTAATAATCCACTTTTCGAAGTTGGGGCGTGTTGTTGGAATCGATCCCAAGTGCTTCCATAAAATTCAAGCTTCCTTGGATTTGATGCGCCAAATGGCGATATCGTTCACCCTGTGGACCACTTTTTACAAAACCCATATTCCAGGAATTTACATGGCGTAAATCGGCATAACCACCATCAGCAAAAGCGCGTAGCAAATTCAAGGTTGATGCTGCTTGTGAATAGGCTTTTAACATTCGTTCTGGGTTGGGTTGTCGCTTGTCCGGATCAAAACGGATATCATTAATTATATCGCCGGTGTAACTGGGAAGTTCAACGCCATCAATTGTTTCAGTTTTGCTGGATCGCGGTTTGGCGAACTGCCCCGCCATACGCCCAAGTTTGACCACCGGCAGGTTTGCTCCAGATGTTAAGATTACCGCCATTTGCAAAATCACGCGAAAGGTATCGCGGATATTATCCGCATTAAATTCGGAAAAACTTTCTGCACAATCTCCGCCTTGAAGCAAAAAGCCATTTCCTTCTGCCACATTCGCCAATGATTTTTTTAATGATCGAACTTCACCGGCAAAAACAAGGGGCGGAAAATTCCCAAGCGTCTTTTCAACTTCGGATAAGTGTTCCTGATCGGGGTAATCGGGAATATGTTTGGCGGTAAAATTCCGCCAACTGTCAGTCTGCCACATTTTGTAATTCCTTCAGGCGATTATCCAATGATGTGGTCGCCAATTTAAGTTTGTCAATCATTTCATCCGTGTAAGGATTGTAAAGCTGCAAATCCGTATAAAGCTCCCAAGTATCGTTGCAAGTTTGGTCCACTAAATCTAAAAGATCTCGAAATCCCTGGGTATCTATAGTTGTTTTCCGGATGCCATATTCCTTCAGCATTCGTCCCAAAAAGTGGGTAACGCCTTGCGTTTTTGCCGCCAGTTGATCATGTTGATCCGGGGACATTTCCATTACTTGGATGCCCTGATCCGTAAAGAATTGTCGCCAAAATTTATATTGATCATGAGCATCTCTCGTATTATTCATCATCATTTTTAGACGATTATTTGATACAAATGAATCGGGTCCGAACATGGGATGGGTGGCAATGATACCCACTTTTTCCGGCAAGAATTTTACCATAGTTTCCGCCGGATGTTTTTTAACCGAGCAAACATCAATGAGTGTTGTTCCTTCAGAAAGTTGGGGAGCAATTTCTTGAATTACCGATTTAAAGTGCCGAATCGGCACCGCAATAAAAATGACTTTTTCATTTAAAACGGAATTGAGATCGGTTAATTCCACAGCGGGAAATTCCCCCGATGGTTTCAGATCAAACGCTTTGATTGAGAATCCTTTTTGTAAAATATTGGCCAAGACTTTTCCAAATCGACCAAACCCGATTATACCAATACTATTCATTAATCCCCCAATTTTTTAATTCCAAGAAACAAGGTAAGGTTATGTTTCAAATCATGGATACTTTCCTGAAGAATTTCTAATCCATATAATTCGGCACACGCTTTATTGGCAATTACACCTGATGTTGATGAAAGTTTTCCTTCGGATAATCTTCGCGCAGCTTCTGCGGTGTCGTCATCTTCTATGAGTGGCCGAGTCCAAAAATGTTGACTCAAATAATCTTTACATTGTCGTAGAGCCTGTTGGTGAGAATGAATTTCTGTTATATCTCCCAGATGCGTTCCTACAAGACCCAATAAGTTTTGAATAATGGGAATATGAAACATTTCAATAATGTCACAGCGATATTTTGCCAGCGCTTCCACGCTTTCGATTACCACACCGCCTTGGGCATTTTCCATGGCAAAGATGCCGAAATCTGTTTCACCGGATTCCACACCAGACAACACCTGTTCTGATGAAATCTGGTAAACAATTTCAGCCCCTTCCAGTCCGTGATTATGGGCAAACTCCTGGGCTGCTTGTTCCGAAAAACTTCCCTTTCCACCTTGAATTCCTATTGTAATCATATCGTTCCTTTCAAATCTTTAATTAAAATTTTTGTCGCATTTACAGGATCGGCTTTCCCATCCATATTTTTTAGTATAGCTGTTCCCACCACGTCGCCACCGGCGTAAGCAAATCTGCTAATATCCGTTTATAGACGGGCACGGTCTGGCATCCCTGGGAAACTAAGTCTTGAAATTCCTTGTATGTGAGTTGTGTTTTATCCATTTTGAGCAAAAAAAAACCCCGATCATTGTCGGGGTATAAGCATAGTCAGTATGTACAGGTATCCCTGGGACTATGAAACCCCTTCGTGGTTAAAAAACCAGTACCAACTGTAATAACTTTTTGTGTTCATGTCAATCATGTATAGGAATATTAAGGCTGGGAATAAACGGGAACTAACCTTATCTCACTTCTTTTGTAATTTTTTTGAAATATGGTAAACAGGCCCAAATATTGAAGCAATGTCGTCTTTATTCAATTTCCCTTCAAGTTTATTGGCAAGGCGATCAATGATTTCTTGTTCGCGATTTGGGTCACCTACTTTGAGATTCTCAGCAGATTTTATATCCCCAATTTCCTTTGAAACAGCGAATCGTTGCACCAGCAGATTCAACATTTGGTCATCAAAACTGTCAATCTTTTGGCGCAGTTCGTTAATTTTATCTTTTGGATGCATAATGAAATTTACAAATTGAATTTGCTTATACTTTAGTTAAAGCCTGTTCCAAATCGGCTATAATATCTTCGGAATTTTCAATCCCTACGGATAGTCTCACCAATCCATCGGTGAGTCCTCGGGCTTCCCATTCTTCTTTGGGAACATCTGCATGAGTCATGGTGGCGGGGTGGGTGATCATGGTTTCTACTGCACCAAGGCTTTCCGCAAGTTTTACAGAATTCATGATAGTTTTCCCTGCGGGGATTCCGCCGGTCAATTCGAAGGAAATCATGCCACTAAATCCGGACATTTGTTTTTTACAATTTCATGGAATGGATGGGATGGGAGCCCGGGATAAGTAATGGAAGAAACTTTTGGATGAGCTTCTAAATATTCCGCAACAGTTTGGGCGTTGGCATCATGTTTTTTCATCCGATTATCTAATGTTTTAATTCTCAAAAGTGTGAGCCAGCAATCGAAATGTCCCGGTACAGCACCAATGGTTTTTTGGACGAATTTCAATTGATCAAATAAATCTTCCCGATTGGTAATAACTACGCTGCCAATGAGCTGGTTATGTCCGCTTAAATATTTGGTGGTGCTGTTGTGCATAACCAGATCTGCACCAAATTCCAAAGGTCGTAAAAAAACCGGTGTGGCAAAGGTGGAATCAACTCCAAAGAGAATATTATGATTTTTTGCGATATTTCCTACCGCCTCCAGATCAGTGATTTTTAAAAGTGGATTCGTTGGCGTTTCCACCCAAATTAATTTTGTATTGGCTTGAATTTTATTTTCAATTTTAGTGGGGTTAGAAGAATCCACATAAGTGAAATGGAGATCATAATTCACCAATATTTGGTTGAAGTGGCGAGAAACGCCGCCGTAAACATCATCGGAACACACTACATGATCGCCAGCTTTTAGCAATTTCATGACACTATCCACAGCGGACATGCATAAAGGATCCAGTCCTGCAATAATAAGGGTGGTTGTTAATTCAGCCAATAAAATTGATACCTTAATAAAAGAATCTTAAAAAATGTAATTCTTGTTATTGGACTCATTAGGATTTATGCATAAGATTGGTCATGGATTTACAAAATATCTTTTGGCAGAAGCCGTCTAATAAAACGAATCAGTTTAACACTTTATTTAATAACACTAATAATATGAGTGGGGGCGAAGCTTTGTAACAAAAAGGTTAAGCTTTAAAAAAAACCCCCAAGAATTTCAATTCTTGGGGGTTTTTTTTTACATAAAAAAGGAAGAAAAAATTATGTGCGGTATCTATTTTTATAAAGGAACAAAACATTCTTGGGAATCTTTAGAAAGTGATGTGAGCAAGATTGCTTATCGTGGTCCGGATAACACTCACCGTGAAATGATTGGGAATGATGTGCTATTTTCTTTTCATCGATTGGCCATTATGGGTACAACAGCAATGGGAAACCAACCCATGAAGCATCCCAATGATGAATCACTGACGTTGATCTGTAATGGTGAAATTTATAATTATAAAGATCTCGCTGAAAAATACGGTTTGAATTTGGTAACCGATTCAGACTGTGAAATTATTTTATGCCTATTTAAACAATTTGGGATTGTAAAAACAGTACAAGAATTAGACGGTGTTTTTATGTTTGTGATTCATGATGCAAATACAAATCAACTTTTTGCCGGCCGCGACCCCATGGGCATCCGACCGGGATTTTTTGGCAGTGATTGTGGTGAATTCATGATAGCTTCAGAAGCAAAACCCATGGTGAATCATTGTTCCGATATTATGCCCTTTTCTCCCGGGACATGGTGGTGCTCCGATACGCCAGATACTTTCAATCCGTATTTTCATTACAATGGTGTTAAAATTCAAGAACACACTGAAGAAGATATTTGTGATAAAATCCATTCTTTATTAACAGACGCAGTTAAGAAACGACTCATGGCCGAGCGAGAGATTGGTTGTTTATTATCCGGTGGATTGGATTCGAGTTTAATATCTGCTTTGGTGAATAAATATTATGAAGGTCCCAAGCTCAACACATTTTCTATCGGACTTCCCGGTAGCATTGATCTTGAATATGCCCAACATGTGGCTGATCATTTGGGAACAAAACACCATCAGATTGAAGTATCAGAATATGATTTTTTAAATGCGATTGAAACCGTGATTTATAATATTGAATCTTATGATACGACAACGGTCCGTGCTAGCGTAGGCAATTATCTTGTTTCTAAATTCATATCCGAAAATTCAGATTGTAAAGTGATTTTTAATGGCGATGGTGCAGATGAAGTTTGTTGCGGCTATGTATATTTAAAAAATGCACCCACACCGGAAGCGCTCCAAAAAGAAAGTGAAAAACTCGTGGAAGAGATTCATTATTTTGATGTGCTTCGTTCAGATCGAAGTATCAGTTC
>JABHAX010000164.1 GCA_018674095.1 Fidelibacterota bacterium | reverse complement strand
TTTGAATACTGTAACAAAAGCGCAGCCTTCAAACCAAGATATTGAAACTGCTTTATTCACATGGAAAGTTTTACGTCACGCAAAATCAAATGGTATTTTAATTGCAAAAGACAATACAACGATTGGTCTTGGTGCCGGACAGGTAAGTCGCGTGGATGCTGTCCACATGGCATTGCGAAAAGGTGGTGAAAATGTAAAAGGAAGTGTGCTCGCTTCCGATGCGTTTTTCCCATTTCGAGATAGTATTGACGCAATAAAAAATTCTGGAATTAAGGTGGTCATGCAGCCCGGCGGATCCATCCGCGATCAGGAAATAATTGATGCTTGCGATGAATATGGCATCGCTATGATTTTTACGGGAACACGTTGTTTTAAACATTAATATTCCCCCCATTTTTACGTTAATTTTTCTAATTATATTTGGAGAATACTGACGGGTTTTAAACTATTCCTGTCAAACCATTCATGAAAAAAGACACAACGTTTGTCGTGTTGAAAATTGCAGGCGTCTTCGGAGCCCTTTATATGTTCCTTGTTGGCATTAATGGAATGTCATCTGCCATAAAACACATGGGGGCAGATGTAGCAGACAATATTTTCACTGCCACTAGCGATCCTTTTATTGCATTATTTATTGGTGTTTTTTCCACGGTCCTTTTCCAAAGTTCATCCACCACAACCTCATTAATTGTTGGTATGGTAAGCAGTGGTTCATTAGGCTTAAGTGGTGCGGTTCCCATGATTATGGGTGCCAATATTGGCACCACAGTTACCAACACAATCGTTTCCATGGGACATATCAATCGTGGGAATGAATTCAAACGTGCTTTTGCCGCTTCCACAGTTCATGACTTTTTTAATATACTGGCAGTCTTAATTTTGTTTCCATTGGAAATGATGTTCCACGGCATCCAGAGAACATCAGAATGGTTTGCCAGTTTGGTGTTTGGTAAAATTCATAATGTGGATGTTCTGCAAGCCAAAAGTCCCATTAAAGCTGCAGTAAAATCTGGCGCCAAATTCATCGAACAATTCTCTTTCGATAATGATATTGTATATTTGGTTCTAAGTGTCCTTATCACATTTCTTATGCTTTATTCTCTGGTGAAATTGCTTCGCAGTTTGGTCTTAGAAAAAATTGAAGTTTTCTTTGATCAATATATTTTTAAAACGGTTATGCGTGCTATTGGATTTGGCATTTTGCTTACCATCATGGTCCAAAGTTCTTCTATTACCACTTCACTGGTTGTGCCTTTGGCTGGGGCGGGCGTGTTAACATTACGGCAAATTTTTCCCTTCACCTTGGGTGCCAATATTGGTACTACCGTAACGGCCCTTTTAGCTGCACTGACCGGAACCGTTTCCGCGCTCATTGCAGCCATTAGCCATTTATTGTTCAATATTTTTGGAATTGCCATTATTTATGGAATACCATTTTTACGAGCAATTCCACTCAAACTCGCAGAAATGATTTCTGAATATTCTCTGAAGAATAAACTTATTCCACTGGGATATTTATTGGTCGTATTTGTCCTAATTCCATTAACCATAATTCTATTGGGTAATTAATTCGCCCGCAAAATTAAGAGAGGTAAACCTTATGTCAGTCTTTAAAGATATTGTCAAACTTTGGAACTCAGATGACCTTTTGTCCCAGGCATGGGATGAGTCCTACAAAATGATGGTACTTTCCAATGAAATATTTAACCAAGCTATTAAATATTTAAGAAATGGCGAAAATAAAGAAACCATTATTGCCCTAAAAAAGCGCGATATGGAAATCAATGCTTATCAAAAAAATGTGAGAAGAAAAGTGGTAACCCACTATGCTGTATCCCAAGATATCAATGATTTGCCAAATGGATTAGTTCTTCTTAATATGGTTGTTGATGTGGAGCGTGTGGGGGATTATACAAAAAATATTTTGGATCTAGCGTTGAATCATCCCAATACAATCCGGTCAGAAGATTTTTCCGAAGATCTCCATCATGTGGAAAACGAAGTGATTGAACGATTTAGAAAAACGCTAGAAGCCATCCACACTCAAGATGCAGATGTAGCTCGGAGCCTAATGAAAACCTATAAAGAAACATTAACCAATGTATCCGACACGATTGTAAATGGCTGCATTTCTGGTGAAATAAGACTTGGGGATGAGTGTCAAACGGTGGCTCTTGCTTTGTATGCGCGTTACTTAAAACGAATTGGAGCTCATTTAAAAAATATTACAACTGTTTTAGTGAATCCATTTGATGCAGTAGGCTATAAGCAATAATGAAAAAATGTATTTGGCTATATCTTTCTTCTTTCGGGATTGTGTTCTGAGTTCAGTGTCCAGGAAAACTCAAATGAAGGAGCCGGTTACAAGCTGTAGGCAGGCATACCGCACCTTATTAGTGGATCTTGTATA
>JABHAX010000163.1 GCA_018674095.1 Fidelibacterota bacterium | reverse complement strand
GAATGGATTGCATTGGGATATTCTGTTTTGAAATTAGACTGGAACCATGCAACTGGAATTTTACGGTCTTTGGTATGGATAATTTTTCATCCTATTACTCTTTTGAAAAAACGATCTAGATTTTCAAAAATTAGACGCGTAAAAGATGGGGATATTATTAAGAATATGACAAAAACTTCGATTGTTTTTGCACACTATTTAGGGCGAAAAAAGACTTATTTAGAAATGGTATCCAAAGCTGATTGATATAAGTCTCGTCTGTCCGGATCTAACTCTTTCATATCTTTTAAAAGTTCTTTTCTGCCTAACATAGATAGTATTTTCGCAATTTTTTCTGAATGCACTTTCAGGAAATATTGGGTATGATTGTCTCGTCCAAAATCCCGGAATGATTGTTCTATTCCATCTAAGGTAGAATTAATTTCTTCAAGCGTTCCATCAATATCCCCATTTTTGAATAGATCCATGGCAATGTACCATGAGAGCCGAGCTTTTCTTAAACCAATATTTCGATGAATATCATCCACCTGATTAATTCGAGCACTCCACCCATTTTTATACATGGATCCGGATCCACGAATTCCAATTTCTCTTGCTATTTCATAGGATGCATTCCCTCCATTGAATTCGTAAGTGTCAATTTCTCCAGCCAATATGAGATTGCCATAATAGGCTAGAAAGCCGGAAAGAGGTTCAAATAATATAGGATCATAATAAAGGCTAGTACCGGAGTTATAAATAAACTGTACACTTTTATCGAAATACCGGAGGTCACGACCATTAGAAAATAGCGCTTGGCAATTGTATATTTTTTCATTCCCCTTCGCTGTTATACCTTCAAAAACGATTTGAATATGAAGGGGAATCTTTAAATCACTATACGATTCGTCCCAGCCTGTTGTGGTGAAAAAACGAACAATATCACTATTCAAATTTACAATTTCTTGTTTTTCATCACTTCTCAATAGTCGAGTATCAAAATTTAAATCCACAGTCCCGAATTGGGCGACTGTTCTTGAAAAACAACACAGAAAAAGAATTGTATTTCTAATTAACATAGCCCAAACTTGAGAAGAGTGGCGGTGGAATTCAAGGAAATAAAAAGATTAATCTTTTATTTCATTAATCCATATTTGAATCAAGTTAATTTCTCGGCTATGAATTTGAAAAAAGAGCTCAATCACAGTCAAAATGATTCCGTTTTATCTATTCTAAAATTAGCAGGGAGTCTTGCGGAAGATTTGGATGTTGAAATTTATGTTGTTGGTGGTGTTGTCCGTGATCTAATTATGGGCAACCCTTTAAACGATATTGATTTGATGACTGTTGGGGAAGGAATTCCGTTTGCTAGAAAATTAGCAGATGAACTTGGCATTAAAAATATTGTTCCCTTCAAGAAATTTGGAACCGCTATGATTCCCAATAAAGAAATCCAAATTGAAGTGGCCACAGCCCGGACCGAAAAATATGAGGATGATTCCCGAAAACCATCGGAAGTTGTTTATACAGATTTGAAAGGTGATTTGCTTCGGCGGGATTTTACGATTAATGCCATGGCCATGGATATTCGTCCTGACACCTTTGGCGAGCTCACAGATCCTTTCGGTGGTATGGCCGATATAAACAAAAAGATTTTGCGAACACCCTTGGATCCAGACGAAACATTTTCGGAAGATCCTTTGCGAATGATGCGAGCTGCCTATTTTGCATCCAAGTTAGATTTTGATATTGAGAATGAATGTCGCGCTTCAATGAAGCGTCAAGCACATCGAGTTGATATTGTTTCTTGGGAGCGAATCCGAGACGAATTTATCAAAATCCTGAAAACAAAAAAGCCGTCTGTAGGATTGGTAATTTTGCAAAAAACGGGACTTATGGAAACAGTTTTTCCGGAAATTAATGTTATGTATGGCATGGAGCAAACATCCGAGTGGCACCATAAGGATATTTTTGCTCACACGCTACAAGTGGTGGATAATGCAGCGGAACTCTCTAATAAAATGGAAATTCGGTTTGCCGCGCTGGTTCATGATATTGCCAAACCCAATACGCGACGAATTGACAAAGAGAAAGGATATACATTCCACGGTCATGATGCCATTGGTGAACGCATGTTGAATAAAGTAGCTTATCGTTTAAAACTCTCAAACTTTCTAAAAGATTATTTAAAAAAATTGACACTTTTACATTTGCGGCCGATTGCTTTAATAAAAGATTTTGTTACAGATTCTGCAGTTAGGCGGTTGATGGTTTCTGCCGGAGATGAATTGGATGATCTTATGATTTTGTGTCGCGCTGACATAACCACCAAAAATCCAAAACGTGTAAAAAGGTATTTGAAAAATTTTGAAAAAGTAGAAGAGAAAATGTCTAACGTAGTAGAGCGAGATGCCATGAAAGCGTTTCAATCTCCTGTTCGCGGTGATGAGATTATGACAATTTGTGGATTGACAGAAGGACGAAAAGTCGGTGAATTAAAAGATGCGATTGAAGAAGCAATTTTGGATGGAGAAATTGAAAATACTTTTGAAGCAGCAAAAAAATATTTGATAAAAATTAAAGATGAAATTTTGGCATAATATATTGTAAAAGAGAAAATAGTTATTGTAAAACAATAAATAATTATTGTATAGTTAAAATTTAAATTATAGTTTTCGGGTCTTAAAATTAAAGGAATACGGTACATGCCCGGAAAAACACAACAAACTTTTATAAAAATTACAGATTGGTTTCTGACTGGAATAACCATTGCATTGACTGGATATATTTCATTTCGGTTCATCATGCTAATGGTGGGTCCCATATTGGGGATAACTGATTCCACAACTAAATTATATTACCCCGTTCAATTTGAAGTTGAAGAAGAAGGTTTTGCAGAAATTGGAAATCAAAAACTTCCTGTAAAAATCAAAGAAGCTAAAGCGTATGCTTTAATCCAAGCGCCGGCGCCTACGGGTTTATTGATTCCAGTCAAACTAATGCGGTTCGGAATGTTTGGTGTCATTATTTGGGTTTTGTTTTTATTACGTCAAATTGTTCGAACCGTGGGAAAGGGAAACCCATTTGTTCCGGATAATGGAAAACGACTCCGATGGATTGGGCTTTCAATTTTAGCGGTAACATTTTTCGATTTTATTCATGATATTTTACTGAATCTATTTATCACACCGAGACTTATATTTGAATCGATTGTAACTCAATCAACTTTATCTTTAAGTATTGAAGATTTATTATCTGCCATGGTAATAATTGTTATTGGAGAGGCGTTTCGAATCGGTGCTGAAATGAAAAAAGAACAGGACTTGATGATCTAATGCAAGGAGATAAAATTAGAATAAATTTAGACGTCATGATGGCTAAACGGAAAATGTCTCTAAAGGATTTAGCAGAAAAAGTGGGCATTACAATGGCGAACTTATCCATCCTGAAAAATGGGAAAGCCAAAGGATTGAGATTCAATACTCTTGAGGCAATTTGCCGTGAATTAGATTGCCAACCGGGTGATATATTGGAATATGAAAATGAATAGGCAACTTTTTAAAATATTTTACGTCAAAAAGAAAAATTCTTTAATGAAAATTATAATAATATGTTTTTGCGTGTCCATGAGTTTTGGTCAAGGATACAATTTAGATGATTGTATTGATATTGCATTGGGTGGCAAGAAAACGCTTCTTTCCGCTGAGATAAATGTAGCCTCTGCAGAAAAAGGATTGAAAGGCTCTTATAGTGGTCTCCTACCATCTCTAAATGCATCTACCAGTTCGGGACGATCTCACTTTCCAGAAAAGGAAGCCATTGTTTATAATTATCAGGATCTCACTGCAGATACAACTGTAAGTAGTTATTATGATAATATGTCAGCGGGATTGTCATTGAGTCAAAAAATCTTTGATGGTGGGCGATCTTGGAATCAAGTGAAACAAGCAAAATCTAATTTGGATATTGCCATGCTGAATCAACGTTCAACAAAAATTCAAGTGATTCAAAATGTAATAAAATCTTATTATGGATTGCTCCAAGCTCAACAGCTATTTGATGTGGCGGAACAAAACTTAACTATGTCTGAACAACAAGTTGTATTGGTTCAAAAGCAATATGATTTGGGCGTCGTAAAAAAGACAGATCTTCTTAAAGCACATGTTTCACAAGGCAAAGCAAGAGTCGATGTATTAACGCGAAAAACGAATCGGCAAAATGCAAGACGCGTTTTATTTAATGATATGGGCTTGCAGGATTTTGGGCAAACCATTCAGCCGGTTGAATTAAAATGGACACAGCCCGTCGTTCCTTCCAGTGCTGATGTTTTGAACTTATTAAAAACACAAAATCCAAATATATCCATTTCTCAAGCTCGGATTAATCTAAGTGACATTTCGTACAAAATTGCAAAAAGTTTGAGAATGCCTTCAGTGAATTCTTCCATGAGTTATTCAGCGAATGGAAAAGATATGGATGCGTTATTAGAGTCGGTTAAAGACCAATGGAGTTTGGGGATTAATTTTTCACTTAGTATTCCAATATATTCAGGAAATAGTCTTTCAACCCAACAGCATCAAGCCAAACTATCCAAAAAACAATCTGAATACAATTACATCACTTTATTGAATGATCTTCGCGTACAAGCCGAGCTACTCCGGGAATCTTTGAAAAATTATTCTGAAATTATTCCATTGAATCAAGCCATTGTGGCGTCCGCGGAAGAAGACCTTAAATTGGCTCGAGAAAGATACAGTCTTGGTTCTGCAAATATTTTAGAAGTGTTGGATGCGCAAGTTTCATTAACGCGGTCCAACTCAACCCTCATTAATACGATCCATGAGGCACGCATGCAAGAAGCAGGATTGAAAGCATTGCTCGGCACCTTGGATTTTGAATATCAATTATCGGAATAAATAAGGTTAAAAATGTTAAAAAAATTAAAACAGAAAAAAATATGGATTCCAGTGATGGTCGTTTTACTCGTTGGTATTGGATATTGGTGGAACAATTCATCTAACGAATATGACATTTCTGTTCAAGCAGAAGAGGTCATTCGCCGGAATATTATCCACAAAGTGAATGCGAATGGCAAGATTCAACCTGAAGAGGAAGTCCAAATTTCCTCTACAATTACGGCATGGATTACCTCCATCACCGTGGCGGAAGGCGATACTGTTCAACCGGGACAGTTGCTCATTTCTATGGATGAGAAACAATATCGTGCAGCCTATAACCAAACTTTATCTGGCGTGAAATCCGCTGAAGCAAAATTGAAACAAGTGAAAGCGCAAAAAGAACGAACTGAATCGTTATATGAAAAAAACCTGATTTCGAAGCAGGAGCTTGAACAAATTGAAGCATCTTTTGAATTGGCATCCAGCCAAGTGGACCAAGCGCAATCATCACTACTTTCTAGAGAAGATGAATTATCTAAGACAAAACTGTTAGCGCCAGCGTTTGGAATTGTAACAAGCCTTACAAAAGAAGTGGGCGAAATGGCAATTGGTGGAATGTTTAATCCTGGCGTTGTTATGACCATTGCAGATTTATCTCGAATGGAAGTTTTAGTGGATGTAAATGAAAATGATGTTGTAACCGTTACCGTGGGCGATACAGCAGAAATTGAAGTTGATGCGTTTCCAGATACCCTTTTTTATGGTATTGTAAGTGAAATTGCTCATACAGCAAAATCCATGAATTTGGGGAGCCAGGAACAGGTAACTAATTTTAAGGTGAAAGTAAAAATGCTTAATCCGCCCGGAAATATTCGCCCGGGAATGAGTTCCACTGTCAATATAATTACTGAAGTTCGAAAAGATGCTATTTCAATCCCAATTCAATCTTTAACAGCCCGATCTGAAAATTTTGAGACACTGGCAAAAAATAAAAAAAGTAATAAAGATGAAGAAAAATATGATGGCAAAGAAATGAAAGGAAATGGCAATTGGAAAAAGGATAAAAAAATTGAAGTTGTTTTTATTCTAAAGGACGAGTTTGATGGAGAAGATGCACCGGATGGGAAAAAATATGTTATAGTTGTCCCCGTGGATGTTGATGTAGATAGTGAAACTCATTATGCTGTGAAGTCCGGTGTTGTTATGGGTGACAGTATTGTAACTGGAAGCTATAAAGCCATTAGTCGCGAACTACATCATGGGGCACTTGTTTCTGTTGGAGAAGGCTTTTCTGGGCTTCAAAAAGGGACAAAGTAATATGTCACTCATTTCATTAAAAAATATTTATAAAATATATAATGTGGGCGGTGAAGAAGTCAGAGCTTTAGATGGTGTAAATGTAAACATTCAAGAAAATGAATACCTAGCCATTATGGGACCCTCTGGTTCAGGAAAATCCACGCTCATGAATATGATTGGTTGCCTGGATACACCGACTTCCGGACTTTATGAATTTGAAGGTGAAATGGTGAATGAGATGGATGATAATCAGTTGGCGTCTATCCGAAATAGAAAAATTGGATTTGTATTCCAAACGTTCAATCTTCTTCCAAAAGCGACCGCACAACATAATGTGGAAATTCCACTTATTTATGGAAATGTAAGACGGGATCAGCGTAAAAATTTAGCTACAGAAGCACTAGAGAGTGTTGGGCTCGGTGATAGAATGCATCATAAGCCAAATGAATTATCCGGTGGACAACGTCAACGTGTGGCTATTGCACGAGCTTTAGTGAATAAACCATCTATCATTCTTGCGGATGAACCCACGGGAAATCTGGACTCAAAAAGTGGACAGGAAATCATGGAAATATTTGATTCACTTTATCAAACTGGAAATACCATTATTTTGGTAACACATGAGGATGACGTTGCTAAGCATGCCCATCGAACCATTCGATTATTAGATGGAAAAGTAAAAGAAGATATTTCCGTAGCGGCATAATGTTTTCCTTATTTATAGAAAATTTTAGAATCTCCATAACATCGGTTCTTGCCAATAAAATGAGATCTCTTTTAACTGCATTGGGTGTGGTTATTGGAATTCTTGCTGTAACATTAATGGGAACACTCATTTCTGGATTAGATCATTCATTTGAAAAAAGTATGGAATTTTTAGGAAAGGATGTTTTATATATCCGAAAGTATGAATGGTTTGGTGATAAAGAATGGTGGGAGATGCGGAATCGCCCAAATATTAAAATTAAACATGCAAATTCTATACTTGAACGATCTCAATATGCAAAATATGTTGCGCCGGTATCCGAATGGTACACATCTGTTAAACGAGACGCCAATGAAATAAGTGGTGTTCGAGTTACGGGAACAACGGGTGCATATGCAATGATTTCTACGGCTGAAATTGAAAAAGGAAGATTTTTCTCAAGTTCTGAAAATAGATCTGGATCTCGTGTGGCCATTATTGGAAAAGATATTGCAGATAACTTGTTCGAAAATGAAAATGCTATCGGAGAAAGAATTCGGATTGGGAATTACACATTTCGTGTTATTGGTGAGATTGAAAAACAGGGGAAATTTTTAGGAATGTTCAGTTTGGACAAACAAGTTATTATTCCTATTGGAACCCATCAGCGGTTATTTACACGGCGAGGTTGGACCGGAATTAATGTACGAGTTGATGAAAATAATATTGATAATGCGACTGAAGAAATCACGGCTTTAATGCGACAATTCCGTCATGTGCGTCCAACTGAAGACGATAATTTCGCCTTAAATAGACAGGACCCGTTTAAACAACAATATTCAATGATCAAGTTGGCGATTGGAGGAACTGGTTTTTTTATTACCGTTCTCTCTTTGGTTGTAGGTGGAATAGGTATTGCCAATATTATGTTTGTAACAGTCAAAGAACGAACACGTGAGATTGGCACACGAAAAGCTCTGGGCGCTACTCCGAAAATGATTTTGATGCAATTTTTGATGGAATCTATTACCATTTGTTTATTTGGTGGATTACTAGGATTGGGTCTCGCTTGGGGAGGTAGTTTTATTATTAATCAATACTTTCCGTCTGAAATGCCAATTGATTTAGCCTTAACGGCTTTAGGACTTTCCATGTTTGTTGGAATTATTTCAGGATTGGCTCCATCTTACAAAGCGGCAAAATTGGATCCAATTGATGCGCTTCGGTATGAATAATAAAGTGTTTAAGTGTTCAAGTGACAAATTCTAATCATGAATAAGAAAAACTCTCATTTAAAAAATACATTAAGAGAAAGTTTTCGTATGGCGCTGGAAGCGATTCGCGATAATAAACTAAGATCATCCCTAACCTTAATGGGAATTGCTATTGGCGTTTTTTCAGTTATTGGCGTCATGACAGCAATTCGAACATTGGAATCTTCTGTTGAATCCGGATTGAACGTTTTTGGAACCAATACATTCAGTATTAGCAAACGGCCTGCAATTCAATTTGGCCACGGTGGACGATGGAAATATCGAAACCGGCCTAATATTACTTATAAACTTTATGAAGGATTGAAAGAACGAGCCATCCTTCCGCTCCATGTAAGCGCTTACGATACGAAGTGGGGCGCAACAGTAAAGTATAAAAATAAGCAAGCCACAAAAAATATTGAAGTTGGTGGTGGAGATGAATTCACAGTACGAACTTTAAATTCAAATATTAGTGATGGTCGAAATTTTAGTCAAGACGATGTAATCCACATGCGAAAAACTGCCATCATTGGAAAAGATGCTATTACTCAACTTTTCCCTTTTGAAGATCCCCTTGATAAAATGATTTCTATAAATGGAATCAAGTTCAGAATCATTGGCGTTATTGAGGAAAAAGGAGCCATGTTTGGGGAAAGTCAGGATAATATTATTGCTATTCCCATCACAACCCATTTGCAGATGTTTGGAAACTGGCGTCGAAATATTGAAATTACCGTGGAAGCTCGATCAGAAGAAATGTATGACCGAACTCGTGATGAAATTATTGGCATATTACGAACTTTGAGAAAAGTGCCACCTGGAGAAGATAATAATTTTGAATTGACATCGAATGAAGAAATTTTAAATGAATTAAAACCATTCTCGGATGGCATCAAACTTTTTGCTTTTTGTGTAAGTGTTATCGCTTTAGTTGTGGCCGGTATCGGTATTATGAATATTATGTTAGTCTCAGTTTCTGAACGAATCAAGGAGATTGGGATTCGTAAAGCAATTGGTGCAACTCGCCGAGATATTCTAACTCAATTTTTAACAGAGGCAGTTTTCTTGAGTGAATTTGGTGGTATTGCCGGAATTATTTTGGGTGTAGCTGGTGGTAATGCTGTGGCGGTAATATTTAATATTCCTGCAGTAATCCCATTGGATTGGGCATTTTTTGGATTGGCTGTTTGTTCAGTAATCGGAATTGGATTTGGGATTTATCCCGCATGGAAAGCGGCGAATATGGATCCCATTGAATCGTTACGTTTTGATTAATAAGAGTGTCCATAATTAAAAGGTTGCCTTGTGATTCTAATAACTTATCTTTTGAATACCTGAAACATATCAGAAATAAATTTCTCTTTCCGTTTCTGACTGGTAAATTTCATAGCAAAAATCATGCCTGTTTTATATCTAAATATTTTTATTATTTTAATCCATGTTAAATTCGCTCCAATTATAAACTTGGATGCCCAAGAGATGTCTTCAATAAAACATCAAAGGAATATATTTTAAATGATCGTTGGTGTCATTCCTGCTAGGATAGCTTCAACTCGATTTCCCAAAAAAATATTGGCACCGTTGGCCGGCAAGCCCATGGTGGTTCATGTGGTAACTCAGGCTTTAAAATCCAAAAAGTTAGATAAAGTTATTTTGGCCATTGATTCAGAAGAGACACGAGATGCTTTGGCTGAATATGACATAGAAATGGTTATGACATCTCAAGAGCATCAATCTGGAACTGATAGAGTTGCAGAAGTAATAAAAGAAATTGATGATGTGGAAATAATAATCAATCTCCAAGGAGATGAGCCCTTGGTAGACCCCAATGTAATTGATGGTTTGGTAGATACATTTAAAGATACAACAGTGCATATGGCCACTGTAGTTAGTCGAAAACTTCGAGTAGCAGATTTGTTGAACCCTAATATTGTGAAAGCAATCTTAGACGAAAATATGAATACTATCGAATTTAAACGGAATATTTTTGATTTAGAAATTGGTGGCATTTACCGCCATATTGGGATGTATGGTTTTCGTCGAAATGCTTTATTCCAGTTTACAATATTAAAACAATCAGAAAGAGAATTGGAACGATCTCTGGAACAAATGCGAGCTTTAGACCATGGACTTCCCATTCGTGCTATGATTGCAAATTGTGACCAATGGGCTGTGGATACAAAAGAAGATTTAGAAAAAGTCGCTGAATTAATGGGCGAATCAAAAGAACCAATTGAACAGGATGCATAAATGAGCGCAAGTAAACCAACGAAATATATATTTGTTCTAGGCGGAGTTATGTCTGGATTAGGAAAAGGGATTGCTGCATCATCCATCGGATATTTGCTTAAACAAGCCGGTGTAAAAGTTACCATCATGAAATTGGACCCATATTTGAATGTGGATCCAGGCACCATGAATCCTTATCAACACGGTGAAGTTTTTGTCTTGGATGATGGTTCCGAAACGGATTTGGATTTGGGACATTATGAGCGATTCATTGATGTGAATATGACCAAAAATAATAATGCTACGGCGGGACAAATTTATAGCACTGTTTTAGATCATGAACGTAAAGGTGAATATTTAGGTGAAACGGTTCAGGTGATTCCTCATGTGACTGACGAAATTATTCAACGTATTAAAGCATTGAATACCCCTAAAAAATATGATGTCGTTATTTGTGAAGTGGGTGGAACCGTGGGTGATATTGAAAGTCTTCCATTCATGGAAGCGATTCGACAATTATCATTAGAAGTGGGATATCATAATCACATGATTTTTCACGTTACTTTACTTCCTTATGTAAAAGCAAGTGGTGAATTGAAATCCAAACCAACTCAGCATTCAGTCATGAAACTTCGGGAAATTGGTTTAACACCCGATATGATTTTTTGTCGATCGGAATATCCAATTGAACAATCCGTCCGTGATAAAATTGCTTTATTTTGTAATGTGCGCCCTGATCATGTTATTGAAGGAATAGATGTTCCCACAATCTATGAAGTTCCTCTATTAATGCATGAACAAAATGCGGGTGAATTGATAAATGAAAGATTAAAGATAGAGAAAAAACCCCATTTAAAAGAATTAAGACAATTCATTCATAATTTTAAAAATCCAGTCCATGAAGTCACAATTGCCATGTGCGGTAAATACACTGAATTGATCGATTCTTACAAAAGCGTTATGGAATCTTTTATTCATTCAGGTGTAGAGAATAATGCGCGAGTGAATGTGAAATGGGTTCAGACTGAAAAGATCAAGGATGATAAATCTGCTCAAAAAGCATTTGCCAAAGTTGATGGAATTTTACTCCTTCCCGGATTTGGATCACGTGGAAGCGAAGGGAAAATTTGGTCTTCCAAATTTGCTCGGGAAAATAATATACCATTTTTAGGAATTTGTCTGGGACTACAATGCGCCGTCATAGATTTTGCTCGGAATGTGTGTGGTATGAAAGACGCTAACTCAACAGAGTTTAACAAAAATACAAAATTTCCTGTGATTGATTTGATGGAATCTCAGCGAGCTATTAAAATTAAAGGTGGCACCATGCGTCTTGGTGCTTACGATTGCGAAATCAAGACCGGGACCAAAACATTTGCTGCTTATCGAAAGAAAAAAATATCTGAACGGCATCGACATCGTTATGAGGTGAATAATCGATATCGGTCAAAATTAGAGAAAAATGGCTTGATTTTCTCTGGTGTGAATGAAGATTTAGGCGTTGTTGAAGCCATTGAATTTCCGGATCATCCGTGGTTTGTGGCAGGGCAATTTCACCCGGAACTTAAAAGTAGAGTGAATAAAGCGCATCCGCTTTTCCGGGAATTCATTAAAGCTACCGTGAAACAAAAATCATGAAAAAAGTATCCATAAAAAATGTAACATTTGGTGGGAATGAGTTGGGTCTAATTGCGGGACCTTGCGTTATAGAGAGTCGAGATCATGCTTTAAAAATGGCGAATGCCATTCAAGAAATTTGTGAACGTGTGGGTCTTCCTGTTATTTATAAAAGTTCGTTTGATAAAGCCAACCGCACAGCTATTTCATCTTTTCGTGGATTGGGTATGGATGAAGGACTCTCCATTTTATCTGCTGTAAAAAGTGAAACTGGACTCCCGGTTTTGACTGATATACATGATGTATCTCAAACTGAGAGTGTCGCTGAAGTGGTTGATGTTTTACAGATTCCGGCTTTCTTGTGTCGGCAAACGGATCTGCTGGTCGCCGCCGCAAAAACTGGGAAACCTGTGAATGTTAAAAAAGGTCAATTTTTAGCGCCTTGGGATATGGAAAATGTTGTAGCAAAATTAGAAGAATCAGATTGCGAAAATATTTTACTCACGGATCGCGGCACCCAATTTGGATATAATAATTTAGTTGCAGATATGCGGGCGATTCCCATTCTGCAGGAATTTGGCCATCCTGTTATTTTTGATGCCACCCATAGTGCACAACTTCCTGGTGGTGATGGTTCATCCACAGCTGGAATGCGAGAGATGATTCCGACATTAGCGAAGTCTGCTGTGGCTGCTGGTTGCAATGGACTCTTTATGGAAGTTCATGACAATGTTTCCAAAGCAAAATCAGATGCTACCACCCAATGGCCCTTAGATAAATTTGAATCACTTTTATTAAAATTGAATTCAATTAGGGAAGCAATATTATGAATATCGAAATGAAAAAAATAAAACTCCTGATTTCCGATGTGGACGGTGTATGGACTGATGGAACTTTTCTTAAAGGAACTGATGGCATGGAATTCAAACGCTTCACAGTTTTGGATGGTGTGGGCACAGCCATGGCACGAGCTGCCGGTTTGAGGATAGCCCTCATTTCAGGGAGATATTCTCTCGCTACGGAATATCGTGCCAAAGAATTAAAGATCGAAGATGTGTACAACGGAGGATTGAATAAAATCCACGCCTACAAAGAATTAAAAGCGAAATATAATCTTGATGATTCCGAGATTGCTTATATCGGCGATGACTTGATTGATATCCCGGTTATGGAAAAAGTGGCAGTTCCGATTGCTGTTGAAAACGCTTCGTCGGAAGTAAAAGCCATTGCAGCATATACGACAAAAATTTCCGGTGGTAAAGGTGCATTTCGGGAAGCGGTAGCTTGGATTATTGAAGAAAAAGGAGAGACTGAAATGGTGATGCAAAAAATGAAAGAAAAAGTATTAAACAGTTAAGCATAATGACTAGAGAAATCATGACAATTTGTAATTATTTAAAACGTAAATATGTAATGAAGCACGAATTATATATTTACGTTTTATCATCAATTTTTTTCAATTGGAAGTTGATAAACGAATTTTAATATCATGCGATTCTTTTTATTTATTTCACTCATACTTTTATCTTCCTGCGCTCGTGATCCAATACCAGATATGCCATCCCGAGAAGGGCTTCCGGATCAGGAAAGTTGGGGAGTTACCATCATTCTCACCAATGAAGGTTTAATGAGGGCGAAGGTGAAATCAGGTCATTTAGAAAAATATAATGAGAAAGAATATGTCCTTTTAGATAGCAATGTCATTGTTGACTTTTTTGATAAAAAGGAAAAACACACATCCATACTCACATCTAAAAAAGCAGAAGTAACTCAATCTTCAAATGATATGAAAGCCATGGGAAATGTAATTGCCGTTTCCGATAGCGGAATCACGCTTTATTCTGAAACATTAACGTGGAATTCCAAGGATGAAAAGCTTCATACAAAAGACAATATAATGATAACAACTTTGGACGAAGATACATTATATGGCGTGGGATTTGAATCGGATTCGGATATGAAGAATTGGAAAATATTAAGTCCATCCGGTGTGACCGGTAGGGAAATGGAATGAGAGAACGGCACAATACGCTTCACGCGAAAGGCTTATTTAAGAAGTACGGAAAGCGGATGGTCGTCCAAGAAGTGGACGTATCTGTAAATCGCGGTGAAATTGTTGGATTGTTAGGTCCAAACGGTGCTGGAAAAACCACAACTTTCTATATGATTACGGGAATGATTAAACCCACCAAAGGACATGTTTTTTTAGGTGATACTGATATAACACACGATGCTATGTACAAACGGGCAAGAAAAGGAATTGGATATTTGGCACAGGAACCCTCCATCTTTGGGAAACTCTCTGTTGAAGATAATCTCATGTTAGTTTTGGAAATGAGAAAAGGTATTTCTAAAAAAGACCAAGTGAAAAAAAAGGATAAATTATTAGAAGATTTATCTGTTTCTCATCTGGCCCACAATAAAGGGAATACATTATCCGGCGGTGAACGTCGCAGGGTAGAAATTGCTCGAAGCTTATGCATGGATCCGGATTTTATTCTTTTAGATGAACCTTTTGCTGGCGTAGATCCGATTGCAGTAGAAGAAATTCAGAGTATTGTAAAATCCTTAAAAGATAAAGAAATTGGTGTTTTAATTACGGATCATAATGTTCGGGAAACGCTCTCAATTACAGATCGGTCCTATTTATTATTTGATGGACAAATATTGAAATCAGGCACATCAGAATTCCTGGCCAATGACGAAGAAGCCCGGCGACTTTATCTTGGTGAAAAATTTAGGCTCGACTAATGGCAACTTCTTTAAGACAGATCCAAACCCAAAAGCAGAAACTGGCACCGAGACAGGTGTTACAGGCACGGCTGCTTCAGCTCAATACTGTGAATCTTGAACAGACTATTTTGGAAGAATTGGAAGAAAATCCGCTTTTAGAACAGGTGGAATCTGAAGAGCAGGAGGAGGTCGAAGAAGAAACAGCCATTGATGATATGGATGTATCCTTGGAGGATATGTATAGTGATGAATCCACCTATTATTTATCGGAAGAAAAAAAGGATATGCCTCTTCCGGATCAACATACACTTATTGAAGATTTGATTGATCAATTACAAGATTCAGAAATGAACGACCGTGATCGGGAAATTGCGGAAGAGATTCTTTGGAATACAAATGAGCGCGGATATTTGGATACTGATTTGATTCTCATTGCAGATCGCTATGAATTATTGGAAGAAGAAATTATTCCGATTCTAAAAAAGATTCAAAGATTGGAACCCAAAGGAATTGGGTCCAGAAACCTTGAAGAGTGTCTTATGATCCAATTGGAAGATGAAGAAGGATCTTTACCTCATGAAATCGTCCATAATTATTTTGACGATTTTATGCATAAACGCTACGATAAAATTCGTGATCGCTTGGATTGCACAGAAGCAGAATTGCATGATGCAGTAGAACATATTTCTCATTTGAATCCTCGTCCCGGCGAAGGATATAGTGATAAATTTCAAACTGTAATTCCCGATGTAATTATTCGAGAAGATGGAGATGATTGGGTTATTACAACTAATGATGGTGGACTTCCAGAATTGCGAATTAGCCAAGATTACGAAGAGCAATTAAAGAATGGAAGTTTCAAAGGTGAAGCAAAAAAATTCATCAAAGAAAAAATGGACTCAGCGAATTGGTTCATTGAAGCGGTTCATCAACGGCGAATTACTATGGTGAATGTCATGCGCTCTATCATTGTATTCCAACCGGAATGGTTTGCCGGAAATATGGATTTTCTGCGACCTTTAAAACTTCAGGATGTAGCAGACAAAATTAAAATGGATATTTCAACGATTAGTCGATCTACGCGGGGAAAATTTGTAGATACACCCTACGGAATATTTGAACTAAAACATTACTTTACAGATTCAATTGAATTAAGTGAAGGTAGAATTTTGGGAACATTTATCATTAAACGAGCTTTGGAAAAAATTATCAATACGGAAGATAAGCACAAACCACTAAACGATGATGTTTTGGTTGTGGAATTAGAAAAACAAGGTTATACCTTGGCTCGGAGAACCGTGGCAAAATATCGGGACCATATGGGGTATCCCGTGGCAAGATTAAGAAAAGAGATTTAGTTATTAACGATAAAAAGGAGTAAACGATGGCAACAAGACGCGTAATGTTTGGGGATCAGGAAGTTGAGATCCCTGAATTTAATTTTAAAATGATTCCGCTTTTGGCGACAGCATTGGCCCTGTGGTTATTCACAGGTGTGTATATGGTGGGTCCGGATGAAGTGGGGGTTGTCCGAACATTCGGTGAATATACCCGGGTGACCCAATCTGGATTGAATTACCATTTTCCCTATCCAATCGAGCAGGTAAATACGCCAGCAATTACGGAAGTAAAACGGATTGAAATTGGGTTTCGTACACTAAATAATGGTCAATACCGTACTGTGGAAAAAGAAAGTCTCATGCTCACCGGTGATGCAAATATCGTTGATGCTGAAATGATTGTTCAGTACAAGATTAAAGATCCGGTGGCCTACCTATTCAACATTGTGGAGCCGGAATTGACAGTTAGGCAAGCGGCAGAAGCGAGCTTGCGCACAGTCGTTGGTCAGAACAACATTGATGAAACATTAACTACCGGAAAATTCAAGATTCAAGAAGGGACCAAAATCCAAATTCAATTGATATTAGATAAATATGAATCGGGAATCCATGTAGTGGCAGTCCAGCTACAAGATGTATCACCACCGAAGGAAGTAGTTGGTGCGTTTAAAGATGTTGCATCCGCAAAGGAAGATAAAAATCGGATGGTGAACCAGGCAGAAGGTTATCGGAACGATGTGATTCCAAAAGCCCGAGGTGAGGCTGAAGCCATGATTCGTGATGCGGAAGGATTTAAACAAGCTCGAATTAAACGTTCAGAAGGTGATGCTGCAAAATTCACAACCATTTTGAAAGAATACAGAAAAGCTAAAAGTATTACTCAAAAACGATTGTATTTAGAAACCATGGAAAGGGTGTTACCCGGTATTGAAAAAATAATTATACCAGATAAGGATAGTGGAAATATGTTAAACCTATTGAATTTGAATCCTGGAAAAGGAGGGAATAAATAATGAAACGATTATCTATTGCGATATTTTCGCTCGTTATATTATTTGTTTTATCCACCATCATTGTGGTAGATGAGACAGAACAAGTTGTCATTCTTCAATTTGGGAAACCAGTTAAAACCATCAAAGAACCCGGATTAAACTTCAAACTCCCTGCTCCAATTCAAGTTTTAAATTCTTTTGATAAACGGTTGTTGGAATATGATGTACCACCAGAAGAAATATTGAGTAGAGATAAAAAATCACTCATTGTCGATAATTATGTCCGCTGGCAGATTGTGGATCCATTACTTTTTCTTCAAACAGTTAGAGCCATTCCTACAGCTAAAACACGATTAGATGATATTGTCTATTCTGAACTACGGCAGGAATTGGGAAACCATGATATGCATGAGATCATTACCGAAGCACGTGAATTCATTATGGAAAAGGTTACTTTAGCCAGTAATGAAGAAACGAGTAAGTATGGAATACAAGTGATTGATGTGAGGATTCGCCGTGTGGATCTCCCAAGAGAGAATGAAGCATCCATTTATGCGCGAATGGAAGCTGAACGGAAACGCCAAGCGAATAAATTCCGGTCAGAGGGAGAAGAAGAAGCACAGAAAATTCGTGCTGCCACCGATCGGGATAAAACGGTCCTTTTAGCAGAAGCCTATAAAACTTCACAACAAATTCGTGGAGAAGGCGAAGCTGAAGCATTGGATATTTATGCAGTATCCTTTTCTAAGGATCCGGAATTTTATGAATTCATTCGGACACTTGAAACCTATGAGAAAGTGATTGATAAAAAAACCACTCTGGTTTTACCCGGCGATTCAAAATTATTTAAGGCATTAACTCAGTAAAGAGGACGAATTAACCTTTCGAAGGTTTTTAAACCTTTGAAAGGTTAACTTTTAAAAATGAAAATAGATATTAGA
This sequence comes from Fidelibacterota bacterium, assembly GCA_018674095.1. Classification (GTDB taxonomy): domain Bacteria; phylum Fidelibacterota; class Marinisomatia; order Marinisomatales; family UBA1611. The sequence continues at coordinate 13,859 of JABHAX010000163.1, read as the reverse complement.
TCAACCACCATTATCGGTGTTAGACATAAACGAAAAGTGGCCATGGCCGGTGACGGACAAGTCACATTTGGGGATATGGCCTTTAAACAAAAAGCAGTTAAAGTGCGCGAATTCGATACCGTAAAAGGCGGTGTGCTTGGCGGATTCGCCGGTGCAGCAGCAGATGCGCTCACACTCTTTGAAAAATTCGAACAAAAACTTGAACAGTATGAAGGAGAATTACCGCGAGCTGTTGTTGAACTCGCAAAGGATTGGCGTACCGATAAAATCTTGCGTCATCTTGATGCAATGTTAGTTGTTATGGATAAACAGCACAGTTTTATTATAGCCGGGGATGGCAATGTTATTGAACCGGATGGGGCTGTTGTTTCTATCGGATCCGGCGGTGGTTTTGCTCAATCTGCAGCAAATGCATTTTTACAATCCACCAAGTTTTCTGCAAAACAAGTTGCTGAAAAATCGCTCAAAATTGCCGCTGATCTTTGTATTTACACGAATGATTCAATCACGGTTTTGGAGATTCAATGAAACAATTAACACCCAAACAAATTGTGAAAGAATTAGACCGTTATATTGTGGGCCAAAAGAAAGCAAAAAAAGCTGTGGCAATTGCATTACGAAATCGGTGGAGACGGCAACAGGTTGAAGGCAAACTCCGAGATGAAATTATGCCAAACAACATCATTATGATTGGGTCCACAGGTGTAGGGAAAACAGAAATCGCTCGTCGTTTAGCATCTCTCTCGAATGCGCCTTTTATAAAGGTGGAAGCTAGCAAGTTTACTGAAGTTGGGTATGTGGGCAGGGATGTTGAATCCATGGTTCGCGATTTAATGGATACAGCTATTTCTATGGTAGAGAGAGAAAAAGAAGATGAAGTGGTTGAAATGGCAGAACTTCTAGCAAATGAACGTATTCTCGATATTCTGTTCCCAGATGACCATAAAAATGACACCAAGCAATCTAAAGAATTGAAAGAACGCCATGCTCGTACCCGAGGAAAAATTCGTAAGAAAATGGAAAAAGGTGAATTTGAGAATAAAATGATTGATGTTGAAGTCTCCGATGATCCTATAGTTGGGATGCAAGTTTTTGGTCCAATGGGCATGGAAGATATTGGAATGAATATTAAAGATATGATTTCCGGGCAATTGCCTAAAAATAAACGAACCAAAAAAATGGCCGTATCAGAAGCTCGAGAAGTTTTATTAGAAAGTGAAGCTGCAAAATTGATCGACCATGAAGAAGTGATTAGAATTGCACGGGAACGAACCGAAAATACCGGTATCATTTTTTTGGATGAAATTGATAAAGTGGTGGGAAGTGTTGGGGGCGTCGGTCCCGACGTAAGTCGTGAAGGTGTTCAGCGTGATTTACTTCCCATTGTAGAAGGAAGTAATGTCAGTACTAAATATGGTATTGTTGCAACTGATCATATTTTATTTATTGCCGCCGGTGCATTCCATGTAAGTACACCCTCTGATATGATACCTGAATTGCAGGGACGATTTCCTATTCGCGTAGAATTGGATAAACTCACCAAAGAAGATTTTGTCAAGATTTTGACTCATCCACGATCTGCTTTAATTAAACAATACAAAGCCCTTTTGGGTGCAGAAAATGTTGAATTAGAATTCAATGATGCTGCCATTAAAGCAGTAGCGGAATTCGCATCAGAAGTGAATAGTAAAATGGAGAATATTGGCGCACGACGATTGCATACCATTATGACAACTTTGTTGGAAGACCATTTGTTTGAACAACCAAAACGCGGAAATAAAAAAATAAAGATCACAGCAACAATCGTCAAAGAATCCTTGAAAGATATTGTGGAAGATCCGGACTTGAGCCGCTACATACTATAATTAATAAAAAAGCTAAGACGTGTAGACGCAAAGTAAATTTGTTTATGAAAAGTAAAATATCTTTGCATCTTTCCGCCTTTGAGAGAAAAACAATTAAAGGATAAATAATGCCCAAGCACTTTTTACATATCGCCGATTTTTCAAAAGATGAACTATGGGATATGTTGCATTTAGCGAAAGAAATTAAAATAAAATTTCATAATCGTGAGTCATATAAACCGTTCAAGAATCAATCGCTAGCCATGATATTTGCCAAACCATCAGCTCGGACGCGAATCTCATTCGAAACCGGATTTACTTGGATGGGTGGGCATGCACTTTTTCTCGGACCCAACGATATTGGCGTGGGAAAACGGGAGGCGATCAAAGATATCGCTCGAGTTGTATCTCGATACAATGATCTAATTATGGCTCGTCTTTTTGACCACAAGCATATTTTAGAATTAGCTGAATATTCAGATTCTTCCGTTGTAAATGGACTCACTGATTATAATCATCCCTGCCAAATAATGGCAGATATTCTTACGGTGTGGGAGCACCGCGGAAACTTGGATGATCTCAAAATAACCTACATGGGTGACGGGAATAATATTGTTCATTCTTGGCTGCAACTGGCGAGCAAATTCCCAATGCATTTTGTGTGTTGTGGCCCCCGCGGATTTGAGCCAGATGAGAAAACTGTGAAAATGGTGGAAGATTCGGGGCTATCTACATTTGAATTATCTCACAATCCACAATCTGCAGCCAATGGCGCTGATGTGATTTACACCGATGTTTGGGCATCCATGGGACAAAAAGAAGAAGCAGCAGAACGAGAAAATATTTTTGCAGATTTTCAGGTAAACGAAGCACTCATGGACAGTACGGGAAAAGACACTTTATTTATGCATTGTTTGCCCGCAGAACGCGGACGAGAAGTTACAGATGGCGTGATGGAAGCGGCTTATTCCATCGTCTTTGATGAAGCGGAAAACCGAATGCATGCACAAAATGCTATCATGGTAACAATGGCTGGTCAATCGTAATTACGTAAAAATTATATAATTATTCCAAACATTTTAATCTTTACATAAATACATATTTAGGATTTATTAGATTATGCAAGACCTCTTAATATTCTTCGAAACGGTCCCATCTTCAACGAGATCAATTTTCTTGGTGAGTGGCTTAGGACTCTTCCTTTCCTTAGAAGCCATTATACCGCTTTTCAAGATGGATTATAAAAAGGTAAAACATGCAGGCATAAACCTTACCTTTACGCTTATCACATTGGTGATAAATTTGATTGGCGCTTCACTGATTGTCGCTGCTGTGGATTTTAGTGGAACTCATCAATCAGGTTTACTTAACATGATTGCATTACCTCTTTGGCTTTATGTAATTATAGGATTAACACTTTTAGATCTCATTGGAGCTTGGTTGATTCATTGGATACAACATCACGTTAAATGGATGTGGATGTTTCATCTGATTCATCATACGGATCCCAATATTGATGCTACCAGCGGACTCCGGCACCATCCAGGTGAAAACATTTTTCGATTATTATTTACAACTCTTGCAGTGCTGGTTACGGGTGCTTCTTTTGGATTGGTTTTGTTATACCAGACTATTTCAGCTTTTTTTGCTGGGATGACACATGCCAATATCCAATTTCCAAAATTATTGGATAAACCATTATCATGGATTTTTGTTACACCTCATTTTCATAAAATTCATCATCATTACATTTTGCCACAAACCGATTCAAACTATGGCAATATTTTTTCAATCTGGGATCATGTTTTTTCAACGACAACACGCTTGGCAATGGAAGAATTGAAATATGGCATTGACACACATTTAGAACAAGAAGAACATTCCAATATTAAGAATTTACTTTTGACTCCATTCCAAAAATACCGGTCGCCGATTGGTGCTAAATTTGACAAGAAAACCTTTTATTCTCAACACACCCAATGAAAATTAATTCTAAAACAAAAGTTTTTATTATTTGGCTTCTCGCTGTTATTATTTGGAATTTTGGTTTCCCAAGTGTTCCGCCTATTGCTGACGTGATTGTGGCTGTTATTCTCTCTTTTGCTAGCCAATGGCTAAATAAATTTTTTTAAAATTATTGGCCAACAAGATTATGACGTGTCACGTTCGGCTGCAACACCGAAATAGTCAGTACCGGTCACGAAGAAAAAGGTGAATGAATATTTTTTATTTCTCGAATATTTTTTGAAAATTAATAAATCATGCTTCACTGATTGTTGAGATTCAAAACGGGTGTTACCTATATTCTTTCTTAACTATGAATGATATTTACGCTGGCATTGTTTACAAAAATAAGTTCCCCTGCCAGCCACCCGAATTTTTTCTATTTTGCACCCGCATTTTAGGCAAGGTTCCTCGAAGCGACCGAAGATTCTGAGTTGATTCGCATAATTCCCACTTTGATTTTTCAAAAAGGAAAAATTAATAATGGTTGTTCCTTTTGCTTCAATTGCATCCTTTAATATTGTTTGGATAGCTTGATGCAATTTTTCCACTCGTGATTTTGGGATGGTGTTTGAATTAGAATTCGGGTGAATACCGCTGACCCATAAGGACTCATCTGTATAAATATTACCCAAGCCAACAATGAAGGATTGATCCAACAGTAATGCTTTTATATTCCGTTTTTTCTTTTGGAGTTCTATTATTAGCCAGTCTTTTGTGAATGCATCACTCAACGGTTCAATGCCATGATTTTTATTGATAATGTCGAGATTCTCGTATAAATAAATCCTTCCAAATTTTCGTGTATCCTCAAAAATAATTTTCATTCCACTTTCCAATTCAATTATAGCTGAAGTGTGTTTTGGAATTTCTTCATTAGATAAATAGAGTTTTCCTGTCATACGAAGATGGATTGCCAATAGGGATGCAGGTAAATGAATTATTATGAATTTTGCCCGGCGCGTCACATCATTGATTGCTTGTTCCTGATTATTATTGAAGAAATCAGCCTGGGCAAAGTTGTGTAGTACCTTAGGCCAGATCGGCCTGATCGCACCAATCTTTTCGCCAACGAGATCTGCCCGTAAATGATCTACAACGGTTTGGACTTCGGGTAATTCTGGCAATTTTTGTTAACCTTTTTCTTTGGGTTATTTAGTTGAATTTAATTATGTAAAAAGGAATTATGTAATAATTCCATTCATTACATATTTACCAAATCTTTAGCTCCTATTAACCATTAACTAAATTAATAATCCATTTCCATTCCACCACCACTGCCACGTCCAAAATTTCCACGATCCCATTTCTTTTTCTGTTGCTTCCCAAAATTATATCTTAGATTGAGGGATGTGGTTCGACGGCCGCGCTTTCGCTCGGCGTACATTTCTTGTGTATATTGCTCGTAGTCTTGTCTTGTATCAATAATAAATTTTCTATTATCAAATAGATCATTCACTTTCAGTGTCACTGATAATTGATTGTTCATAAATGATTTTTCAATACCAAGATCAGCAGCATAATTAGCAGGAATCGTTCCAGATGTAATTTTCATTGTTCCACGACCACCAACTGATAATTCTAAACGTGCCACTGTAGGGATATTTAAAGTTAACTGACCACGGTTATGCATACCGTAGGATGTCCCGGTCATATCTTCTTCATACTGGCCACCATCTGTCTCAGATCTCCACCACCAGGTTGTAAGCATAAAACTAGCCAGCGGCATAGGACGATAGTTGATGATAACGCTCCCACCAAGGTTTTTAGCGCTCTCAGCATTTCCCGATGTTAATAATTCATAGGGTCGGCCATTATAAATGATTTCATCTCGATCCCACCAGGCGATTTGATCGGTTGTATGTTTGTATGATACGCCAGTATTAAAATTGAATTTTCTGGAATTACTAGAGAAATTTATTTCCATCACATCACTGTATTCTGGTTTTACATAGGGATTTCCAGTCCGGATACGGGTTGTATCCAGCATGTCTCTAGGAAATGGATTTAATGATCTTGTTCCAGGTCTATTTACACGTTTAGAGTAGCCAAACTGTATTTGCTGTTTTTCTGTAAGCTTATAATTCAAAAACACACTGGGATAGAAATGTTTGTATGGGTTATTCAACTCACCTGATTTAACTGCATTATTAATAACAAAATGAGTAATACTCGTGGTTGCAGTCGTGTCGCCGGTTACGTTTGCCTTAGTTTCGACCTGTTCAAACCTGAGACCACCTTTTAAGCCCAAGCGGTCATTGATCTCATAACCGATGGTAGTATAAAGGGCATAAATATCTTCATCATACAGATAGTCATAGGTCCCATCCTGAAAAAATAAATCATCATCCAATATTTTAAGTGTGGTTTTGAATCCTGCTTCCAGGTCAATATTTTTACCTAACTTATCTTCATAATCAAATGATGCAATAATACTTTTATGGCCATGGGAATTTTCTATTTCGTTGCCCAAATTTTTTTCAGTCTCATTTTCTTTTCCGATACCATAGCTAATATCTGCATTTAGTTTCCTATCCTTGGAATTAAATTTGTTCTCGTAGGATAAAGAATGGTCCCATTCATTTTCCAAACCATTTTCTTGTACATCCAATATGCTGCTGACTGGTCTAGTTGTCTCAACGATTTCTCGGCTATCTTGGTCTCTATTACTAAAGGTAGATGTATAACCGATCGTACTATTTGGGGTAGGGTAAAGGTCACCGCCAAAACGGAATGAAATATTATCAGAATTTCTAATTCTTTTTGTGTCCTGGTACAGATACCTGACGCTGTCACTGGGGTCAGAATAAAAGTAATTAAATTCTCTTAAACCTTTACTAATTCGCTCGCCTGTTCGGTAACTGGTGCTACTGAAAACGTTCCATGTATCCGTACGGAAATTCAAATTCCCACTGATGTTATTCTTATTATATTCACCAGCCGAAAGAGATGTGCTGCCGTTAAACCCTTCAAATGCACCTCGCTTAAGAACAAGATTAATAATACCGCCCACACCGTCTGGGTCGTACTTTGCAGATGGATTGGTAATAACTTCTACTTTCTCAATCATGGATGCCTGCAGGTTGTCAACCATGGACCTACGATCAAAGCCCACTTTTTTACCATCTATTAGGACCGTTACATTTGCATCGCCACGAAGAGTGATATTACCATCAATATCTACGGCTACTGTAGGTACTTGATTCAAAACATCTTCGCCAGACCCACCGGAAGCAGCCAAGTTCTTTCCTACAGTAAAAATTTGTTTATCAATGGTCTGAATGAACTGGCTCTCTCCCAAAACTTCCACTCCAGCAAGGTTGATGGATGAAATCTGAAGCTTCATACTTCCCAGATCATGCTTAATGCCGCCCTCTTCACCGGGAAAAATATTAATGGGTGAAATCTCTTTTGTTGCATAGCCGATGAATTCTACCACTGCCCGATATTTTCCCAAGGGTATTTCACGGATATTGAATCTGCCTGTTTTATCTGATAGTGCGCCAGTCACAACTTCATCAGAGCGCATATTTACCAGGGAGATTGAAGCATATTCAATCGGCAGGCCTGAAGTGGAATCTTTTATAGTTCCACTTACGACACCTATGCTCGGTATATTTTTTCCAGAACTGTGTCGTTGGGCAAAACTAAAAGTTGTAATAAAAAATAGAAAAATCCCTAATGAAATAATTCTCATTTTAACATATGTGATAATATTTTTCAATTTTAAAGTCCATATTTTGAGAGTTGTATTTAACGCGTCCCAATAATGATAGTTAAAAAGTATATATTACTTGGAAAACGTAGGGTGAAACTTACAAATTAATCTTAATATTTTGGTCTAACAGTTAGACGAATAATTGGATGAGTTGCAGGAGCGGAAATCGCGTTCAATACTTCAAATTCCAGTGTGAATGATTTTTTCTTTTCTTCAATACGAATATCAAGAATAGTTGAACCATGAGGCGGAATCGTTACAAAATCAGTCGAATTATAAAAATTATATTGGCTATTATTTCGGAGCATAAAAGGCGCATCCGAATTGTTACTAATTTTTGTGTGAGCCACAGTTGAATTTTTAATATATGAAGAAGCTTCTACCTTTATACAAGATGCTATTAAGGATTGTAAATGGTCACTTTTTCCAATGAGTTTATCATTATACCAAACAACGGTTCGACCTTTTTTTAGGGCACGTTTTAGAGCGGGTTTGGTTTTCTCCGTGGCAAAAACTAAAGTAACTGGCCGATGTCCACCTTCAGGTAATTTATATTGCCAATCAATTAAATCATGAATGTCACTAGTCCCTAAAATAGTAAGATTAAAATCCAATGCTATTTGTAGTGCATGGTCCGAGAAAGTTGTATCATTTACAACTTCAATCCCTTCTAACAATCCCTCGTTAATTAATTCAAGATTCATATCGCTTAAGATGACTTTAGCGTCTGGTGATTGAGCAATCCAATAGGGATGATTCCAAAAAATAAAAGCATCTTGTTTACGCGCTTCTTTGAAAGCTTCCATTGGATCATCTACCAATAGTTTATTTGCATCAGTGATAAATATTGCATTGGCATGTCCAGGTGGCATTCCTCGAGTAATCTCCGATCCATTGATAACCATAACATCTGAATTTTTTGCAAAATGTTTTGCATATTCGAAAGATCGATTTCGGTCAGGATGTGGAATATCTGCCTTCCAGGGTTGATACTCAAGATGTTCTGTGGTGGCAATCACATCAATATGTTCTCTTTTTGCTTCCATGACGCGAATATTGGGCCAAACACTTCCATCAGAAAAAACAGTGTGAATATGAAGATCACAAACCAATGTTTTAAATCCTGGGACATCAGGAAAATCGATTATTCCATTATTCCCTCCGTGCGCTCTCAATAAAGTTGAAAAAAGAAGAAAGTTAAATGCGAATGTTTTTAGCATGACTTACTGAGTTTGGTCCCAGTGAATATCCATAGTATGGTATTGAACTTTTCGTCCTTTTTTAATAGGAACAGTTAATTCATAAGTTATTGTTTGTCCGGGCTCCAAAGCTGTATCCGAAACGACCATGGTTTCATACACAATTCGGGTTCCTTTTACAAAAATGGAATCAACACCTGAGTTTGCCGTTGTTTGATCGAATAAATTTGAAATCACTCGAACAAAATCAGCACGAATTTCGCCCTCATTCTTGATGCGTCCAGAAAAAATTTGCCGATCAGGATAATAGTCAATAAATGGATCGCCAAGAAATACAACTTTCGGTGCAGGTTTATCAAATTTGTCCATTCGAATAACCATTTCTTTCTTTAGGACCAACGTCCCAATTTGAGTTTTTAGCACAAGGGTGGAATCCGATTCTTCCAAAATATTTCCCGTTACCACTGTCCCATTTTGTAATTCGATTCGGTTTTCATAATTTGGTACTTTAATCAAATCCAAAATCTCTCGATTAATATTGGGCATTCTTTGATTTTTTTCATACCCTTTTACAACACTTTTGAGAGAATCAATTTCTGTTTTTAACGTTTTCAAGTTAGCCTCATATTCAAAAAATGTTTTTTCAAATTTGAGCAGACGTTTACTTGGTTCATCTCGCTGTTTAGGAATTAATACAGGTGGTGTTTCTATTTTTTTCTTTTCAGACGATACTTCATCTACAATTTTTTCATCAGGTTGCTTTTCTTCGTCATCTTCATCTTCTGAAAAAAGTCTGAGATTCAATACAATATCTTCATCGCTTATTGAAAAATCAACAGTACCTTTTCCAAACTTTTTATGATCACCGAATAGGGTATAATCGCCTTGTTCAATTTTTTTGAATTTGAAAGAACCATCTTTTTTGGATTTTGTGCTTTTAACTTCTTCGCCATCCGTATCAAAAATTGTTAATTCAACTTTTTTTAATCCATCACCGTTTTCGGATTGAACAATACCGTTTACAGCGAATTTATCTGCCGCGAAAAGAAAGCCGATCATGAGAAAACTAAACAGTATTTTAATCAAATTCTCTCCGACTAAAGTGAGCTCTATAAGCCATTTTTCTTACAAGTTCAGCATTTTTATTTTCTTCGCCTAAAGCATAAACCATATTAATAATATTGTCATAATAGATATAATTCTCTTTTTTCTCTAGCATGGGGAGAAGCCCTTTTACAACGGAAGGATCATTAAAGCCGGCAAGATTATCAATGGCTTTTTTTCGAATATCCACAGGGTAATCATCACTTTTAGAAATTTCAATTACAGCCATTTTTACTTCGGGATCATCGAATTCACCCAATGCATCCAACATGGTATTTAAAAGGCTATAATATTCAGCTTTGCCCATATTGTAAGTATTTAGTAAAGCAAGAACGAGATTTTCTTCCTTCACACCTTTCATGGTATTGAGCGCAAATTCTCGCACTTCAAGATTAGTATTTGGGTCCCCTAATAATTCGGCAAAAGCAATTGCAACATCGCTTGGATTTTTCTTGCCTAAGATTTCAACAGCTTTATTTCTTATTCCGATATTTATTTTAGGGTCTTTCGCCACCATAGTCAAAATAGGAACCACTTGATCATTTCCCAAAGCGCCCAACGTTTCTGTTAAGAGGCGTTCAGTTCGAGCCATGTTACTTTTTGCTACTTCGTATAAATCTAATAAAGCAAGAATTTGATCTTTTGTTCTTACTCGATTCAGATTTTTAACCAATGAAATATGAATTTTATTTGTTCTGTCTTCCAATTTATGCATAGCGCTGACTAAAGCTTCTGCAGCTTTTGGATTTTCGTCAAACATCCCCAGCATATTAATTGACTCATGTAATAATGTATAATCAACAGCTGTAGTCGTTCCCACCATATTCGCGATGGATTTTAAGGCAGTTGGATGTTGAGATTCTGCTAGGGCTCTTCCAGCAGCAATTCGAACTTTAATGTGTTGGCCTTTGTCTTCATACGCCACAACTAATTCGTCCAACGCTAGGATATTTCCATCTCTGTATTCACTTTTCAGCGTTTGGATATTATTCAGAAAGTCAGGGTCATTCGGATCGCCAATTGACTTTTTGCCAAACAATCCTTTTATCATTGAACATCCATTCAACAGGAATAGGGAGCAAATCCCCATGATGAATAATCTACGCATTTGTGTCCCATGAATGAATAGAAAGATCCATCCCGTCAAAGACAGCATAGGATGGGCGGTGGAACCAATCCCCTAAAATGGCCAGTTTTCCTTCTTTTATGGTAAACATCTCACCCAAATGATAGTGTCCGGAGATCATATAATCAAAGTTATTCTCGAAATGATTTTTTGCCACATTTTGTAGCTCAATTCGTACATCTTCATTAAAATCTTCTGAATGAGTATAGTGTCGCCCACTCCTAGAAATTGAATTCGCTATTTTATATGCGATAGTTGGATGAATCCATCGGAACAACCAAATGAAGAAAGGAGAACGAATGATTTTTTTCAAGAGTCGATACCCATGATCCCAACTTAAAAGCCCGTCTCCATGGGTGATGTAAAACTTTTTTCCATTCACTTCAAATGTAGTATCGTCAAAGTAAACTTGATCCATTAATGTTTCCGTCATGAAATCTTGTACCCAAAAATCATGATTCCCCAAAACAAAATGAAGCTCAATTCCATCCCGTTTCATTTCCAACGCTTTGTGATAAAAATCAATATAGGCTTTTGGGATGAGGTGTGGATATTCGAAATAGAAATCAAAAAGGTCTCCGATAAAAAAACAGGTTCCACCAGTTTCTCTGATATGATCCAACAAACGGTACAAGTTTTTCCGACGATTTTTCTCATCAGGACTTAACCGTAATTTTAAATGTACGTCGGAAATAAAATAAAGGGGCGTCTTCATGACGGGTGAAAATTACTCGTGTCAATTTAGCGGAACAAGTCTGGATGGACTAAAAATCTAATTACTAGAAGGGTTGACTTTACTCTTTATTTCATACTAATCTTCGGGAACTCTCGTCTATGAGAGTCGTAGATTTAGGACCTATGAGAATTCTTTTTACATTTATTTTATGCTTCACGGCGATCATCAATGCCCAATCTTTTGGGCAGAATAAGGTTCAGTATAGGGATTTCGACTGGAATTTTATCCAAACACCCCATTTTGATATTTATTATTATGGCGGAGAACAGGACTTGGCGGAATTCACAGCCGGCGTTTCTGAAGAAGCTTATGAACAAATTTCGCTCCATCTTCGATGGGATCTGAAGCGCCGTGTTTCCATCATGGTGTATAATTCTCACAATGAATTCCAACAAACCAATGTTGTGGGAGCTTATATGCGAGAGGGTATTGGTGGCGTTACTGAATTATTCAAGAATCGTGTTGTTTTTCCTTTTGAAGGTAATTACGAACAATTCCGGCACGTGATCCATCATGAATTAGTTCACGCTTTAATCAATGATATGGTTTATGGTGGAAGTATGCAGAATGTCATTTCCAGCAGAACTAAGATTCGGGTTCCAATTTGGTCTAATGAAGGATTGGCTGAATATTTGAGTTCTAATTGGGATACAAAAGCCGATATGGTTCTTCGGGATATTGCCATCCACGAACGTATGCCATCCGTAAATGAACTAAATTATTTTATGGCTTATAAAGGTGGCCAATCTTTGTGGCGATTTATCGCAGGGAAATATGGTCGTGAAAAAGTTGGGGATGTATTTCGATCCATGAAAATGACCCAAAATGCAGAACGAGGTTATGAAAGAGCATTAGGGATGAACTATAAAGATTTAACAATCCAATGGCATAAATATTTGAAAAAGGAATATTGGCCCGATGTAAAAGACCGTGAATCATTAGAAGATATGTCCGAAAAACTCACGGATCATAAGAAAGCCAGAAATTTCTATAATGTAAGCCCTGCCTTATCTCCAGACGGATCTATGGTTGCAGTTTTATCTGACCAAACCGGTTATTTTGATATTCATATTTTGGATGCCATGACAGGAAAACGAATTAAAAAACTGGTGAAAGGAAACCGGTCTGTTGATTTCGAAGAATTAAAATGGCTACAACCGGGTCTTTCTTGGTCGCCAGATAATGAAAAAATCGTAATTGCTGCAAAAGCTGGGAAGGGGGATGTTCTCCATATTATTGATGTCAAAACGAGAAAGAGCCAGAAAATAGAATTGGATTTAGATGGTGTATTTTCGGCGGCGTGGAGCCCAAAAGGACATGAAATTGCATTTATCGGACAAGTTGGAAATTCAAGCGATATATATATTTATAATGTAAATGAGAAAACAAAAAAACGAATCACGACTGATATATTTACAGACTCGTATCCATCTTGGAATCCTCTTGGAACAGAAATAGTTTTTGTATCAGACCGGGGTGATTTTGTTTCGGGTGATTTTGATGGAGCTATGATTGATCATAATTACCGCCAGACTGATATTTTTTCAATAGATGTAAACACTGAAACAATCACCCGTATCACCGAAACAGATCATAATGAATCTCATCCAATTTGGGCAAATACGAAAAAAGCACTTTTTTATACGGCGGATAAAAATGGAGTTTGGAATCTTTATATTCATCCGCTAGCGTCTGAAGATGATGGTGAGTCTGAAGAGAAAAAGAAAACGGTTTTACCTTATGCCGTTACTAATATTTTGACAGGACTCCAACAACCTACAATTTCAAAAAATGACGATATTTTAATATTTGCTGGGTATGCTGGAATTGGATGGGATTTGTATAGCCTCCCAAACCCATTAGAAATGACGAAAAAAACGATTGAGCCTACTCAATTTTATCTTAATCGAGATTCTGATGATGAAGAGATCGCTGATCTTCGACGACATAAATCATCTCAACAAGGGAAAGGATTCTCTGACGGATATTCTGATTGGGTTTTTGCAAATGGGTATAAACATTACAACTCTGCGATTTCAGAATTACCTGATGTAGATTTAATATCGGTTGATTCTAGTAAAGTGGATGGACATTATATTCCAAAATCATACAAAACAAGATTTACACT
>JABHAX010000162.1 GCA_018674095.1 Fidelibacterota bacterium | reverse complement strand
GTTACGAAAACATTCAGCCAAGTACGGAGCCGCGCTCCAAGGAGATTTTTAATGGCGAGATGAAATAGCATCTATTTTTTGTGATCAGAATTTGGATTATCAATTTGCTCATCGTTTACTATATTTCCATCTTCCAAATGAATAATGCGGCGAAGATACGCCATAATTTTTTCATCATGTGTTGCAAAGACGAACGATGTATTTAATTCTTGATTTAAGCGCACCAAAATTTTCATAATATGATGTGAATTTTCTGCATCCAGATTGGCGGTGGGCTCATCTGCCAACACCAAGTCCGGTTTATGGACGATGGCGCGGGCAATAGCTGTACGCTGGCATTCTCCACCACTCAACATGTTCGGGCGGGAATTTAATTTGTCTGTGAGTCCAACCCATTCCACTGCTTGTTCCACTAATTTTTTTCGTTTTTCGGAATCGACCTTATTTAAAATAAGTGGCAATTCAACATTCTCAAAAACGGAATAAACCGGAAGAAGATTATAACTTTGAAAAATAAATCCCATTTTTGATTTTCGAATTTCCGCCCGCTGATTATGAGTTGCGGTTCCCAAATTACTTCCCAAAACATTTACCGTGCCTTGTGTTGGGGAATCGAGTCCCCCAATAATATTGAGAAGTGTTGTTTTCCCAGAACCGGAAGGCCCCACCAACCCAGTGAATTCCCCAGTTTCAATTTTAAGATCAATTTTTTTTAAGGCTGTGAAAAAATCACCACCCACAGGGAATTGCTTTAACAGATTATGAATTTCTACTACATTATTATTTGACATATTTTTCCTTTTTATGGATTGCATCTATTGTGTTGATGCATGGATTAGCACAGGTTATCCATTCCATATTTTAATGATTGTAAATGAGCATAAATTGAAATCCAGTTCCAAATCCTGCCACTGTATTGGGTAAAAATTCAGATGGAATTTCATAATCAGTTCGTTTTGGACTCTTTGACAAAATGAAATTTAAACTGAATTTATCAAAGGTGGAGCCCCAACGGATGAAATGATTCCAGTGATTATTCTCCCAATCGACTTGGGAAATCAACATGATTTGATGAATCATTCCCAAGGGAAGATTTGCCATAAATGCCGTTAAAGTTTCGTTAGTATTTGTAGCCGAATTATTCATGAATATTGTTTCTGTCATCACGAGAATCCCATTGGCGACAGAGAGAGTGAAATCTGCACCAAGCGTCATAAATCCCAATTCACTATCATCCAAATAAACAATTGAACTTTCATTCCAAAACCCGATAAAACCATCGTATCTATAATCCAAAGCGAAACGATTATTGGTTCTAGATATGATCAGAGGCATTTGTCCTAAATTACGGTCATGTGTTTCAGAATCGCGATGGGTAGTGATTCCCCATTCTCCAAGAGAATTAGAAATTTCCGCCCGGGTCCCAAAAGAAAACTCATTTTTTCCCTGAATTATCCAAGTCCAAATTGAGATTGAATTATTGGGAAACCATCGCAACCGAAACGCATCTACACCATGTGTTTGTCCGGTGGGATCTGTAAGATCAAATGTATCAAACCATGAAAGTGAACGCAAAATCTGTGAGGGACCGAATACAATTTTTTGCAAGCCAAGTCGCGCTTCCACTTTTTCCGAGGAATAGCGAATCCATAGACGATGAATCTTTCCTTGATTTGAAATAAGAGAATCCCCTGAAAATGATCGACCTAATTGATAAGCCCATTCACCATCAATAAAGGATACTTCAGAAATATTTTTTGTTAAGGAAAGAGTGGGAATATATCCAATCGTGGACTCATAAGCAGATTGTCCGGGCGGCACATCATTCCCTGTTAAGTCGCTTACCCAAAATTGGCCTTTGCTTGAAATGGATTGGGAAACCAACATGATTGGAATAAATATCAACAGAAATCTAAAAAATGATTTCACTTCACGATAACCCTATTATTATTTCGCGTCTCTTCGCGCATAAAATGGTTCTTCTTCTATTACAAGTCGACTGCTCATTTTAATATCCCCCGCATAAAGGATTCGATGGCTTCCGATTTTATTTTATTGAATACTTTCGGATTTTTCATGATAATAATCTGAAGTCCCAATCCATCTAAAAAGGCCATAAGCATTGTGGCAACACCTTCTTTGTTCATATCTCGAAATTCTCCTATATCAATTCCATCTTTTAATATTTTTTCAATTTCATGTTTATAATCTTCATAAAAATCTACAAGTTGAGAAGAAGAAGTCCCGTGATAATGCCCACGACTCGCCTGTGCCCATAACTCTGTAATAATAAGCATCGTATCTCCCATTTCCGTGGACATATCTAATGACCAATTCATAATGTGAAGAATTTTTTCTTTGGGTGAAAGGGGAGATGATTTTATGGATTTAAATACAGTGGAAATTTCGGAAAACATGAATTGTTCAATAGCCTTGAAAATTTCTTCTTTGCTCCTGAAATATTCGTAAACAGTTCCTTTTCCGATTCTGGCTTCTTTGGCAATATCGGAAATTTTTCCTTTTTCCAAACCACTTCTGGCGAAAACCTTAATAGCAGCTTCTATAATTAATGTATGCTTATTTATCATAATTTGACTGACTGGTCGGTCATAATTTATATAACTAAAATTTAAATTCCAAGTGTAACTTTAATATCAACCCATTTTTTAAAAAAATAGGCATACCATTCTTTACCATTAGCAACTGTTGACAAACCATTTGTAGAAATACTATCAATTTCTAGTGTTATGATTTTTTTTAAAAGAGATATGCGTTCTAAATTTAGTTTAGTTTCATATTGGAGAAGATTATAATCCAATCGCTCTTTTTCTGATAGTTCTTCACTATCTATTTGTGTAAGAGATTTTTGAAGAGACTTAAATAAATTCTCTTGGTCAATTATTGAATCAATGCTTTTAATAGACTTCAAATTTTCTACATAACCAATTTGTAATTGAGAAAGATTTAGGTTTTTGTAATCTTTTTCAAACTGAACACTTATTGAGATCCAATCATTAATTCTATTTTGCATATTATTTTGGCAACTTAAAAAAATACTGCGATTATAAGAAATTGTAAAAACTTAGTCATAAAATGTAATTATACTTTTATTGGTCGAATATACTTTTTTTCCCAAAATGGAATTGCATTATTTCATGAAAATGTCCAATATTTCTGGATTGACATTGGCGATTATGATAACAATAGGATGTTAGACCTTTATTCTAGGGACACCCATTAGGGTTCTAGATTTGTTCGTTGGGAATGGAATGGATCAAAATTCACCAAAATGACAGAGAATTAAAGAGACTCCTTCAAATCATACCCTACAAACTTTCTTTTTAGTTCATCACAAACCCTTCCTATATTATGCTATGATATTCAAAGGAGATAAAAGGGAAATATTGATAATTACTACATCTAGTGATATTACACAATTCATAAGAACAATATCAGACCTTGACGGGTTAACAATAATATGGGCAAGGAATAACGATACTACCCTTTTGGTTGATCGGCAGAAAATCAATTTAAAAGCAAACCAAATGGGTTTTTTATCAAGTTATCAAAATATAGATATCCAGTCTAGCGGCGAATTTGGTGTTATTTCTTTTAATAAGGAATTTTATTGTGTTATTGATCATGATAGCGAAGTAAGCTGTAAAGGTATCTTATTTTATCATTCAACAAGGTATCCAATTATTGATATTCCAGCTACAGAATTAGATAGATACAATTTATTATGGGAAATGTTTGATGTTGAAATAATATCTAACGATGATCTTGTGTTAGATATGCTTCGCAGTCTTTTAAAACGGTATTTAATTATGAGTACTCGATTAGCAAAGAAACAGGGGTTGAAGAATTTAACTTTTAATAATATTAATTTATTTAGGGAGTTTAATTTTTTAGTCGAAACTCATTTTAAAAATCTGCATAAAGTACAAGATTATGCTTCACTACTTCATAAATCGCCTAAAACAATTGCAAACGTATTTACAAATATTGGAAAATCAACTCCCCTCAAAATCATACATAATAGAATTATAATTGAAGCTCAAAAATTAGTACTTCAAGGGGATTTAAATATAAATGAAATATCTTATGCGTTAGGATTTGAAGATATACAAACCTTCAGCCGTTTTTTCAAAAAAATGAAAAATGTATCACCATCAAAATATAAAAAAGGGAATAATTGACAATAATGTAGGGATTGCTGTCTAACTGGTTTCTACTTTTTACCTGTATTTTTCTGCTAATTAAACTAAGAAAAAGGTAAAAAGTATGAAACAAATTAAAATATATACAACTACTAATTGTTCTTCTTGCGCAGCTGTAAAACGGTTTTTCGAAAATAAAAAATGGACTTTTGAAGAAATTAACATTGAAAAAGAAAATATAGACAGAGATCAATTAAAACAGTTAACTAAGGGATCAACAGTCCCACAGATTGTTATAGATGGGAGCTCTATTGGTGGTTATGATGACTTATTACGAGTATATGGTTAGATAGTTATAAGTTTTTTACGAGTAACCATAGGAAATAAAAAAGATAATTAAATATAATGGAGATATAATGATTAATAGAGAACAAATCAACTGGCAAAAAGCAATAATAGCAGGAATTTTGGGTACTTTTGCTTTTGACTTATTTGGTTTTATAATGATGAACCAATGGTGGGACATACCCGCTGTGTTAGGAGAAAAAACCGGTCTTGGTATGGCTTATGGAGTAGCCGGTCATTATGGCAATGGAGTATTGCTAGCTATACTATACTCTGGAATTTCAGGATCATTATGGGGACCAAGTTGGTTAAGATTACTATCTTTTATTACAGGTGAGACGATCGCTTTGGTTTGGCTCTTTATGCTACCGCTTCTAGGAGCTGGTGTAGCTGGAATCAATATGGACCCAAT
>JABHAX010000161.1 GCA_018674095.1 Fidelibacterota bacterium | reverse complement strand
TATTCCGATCGATTACACATTAATTACCATGAAAAGACTTATCATTATTTTATTTGCCATGAATTTGAATTTATGGGCCAATTCCCCTCTCACTTTTCATCCTCAGTTTAGGTCTCAATACTATTCATCTGGATCAATTCATCATTTTTTAGAGTCTGGTTCAACGACACTTCATTTGATTGGGCTTGGCGCAACAAAATCACAAGGACCATTTTCAATATCAGGGATTTTCAACTTTACAACTGCACATAATTTAGATGTTCAATCCACATTTTTTAATCCAAATTTGAATATTGAAATGAAACGAGGATATATAGAAAATGATGATACTTGGTTTGAATCTTCCAATTTAAAAATTGATTATAATCAACCTACATTTTCTGCTTCATTTGGAAAATATACTCAATCCTGGGGTCATGGTAATTCTTCACTTATTTTATCAAATAATAGTCCAAGTTTTCCTCAAGGTGGATTTTCATGGCGAATGTCCAACATATTAAAATTGGAATATTTTCTTGGGTCATTATCAAGCCAAATGGTAGATTCTTCTTCCAATGAATTGTATGATAATGTTGGACATCGTAATACCTATTATGCACGTTCAATCGCGGGACATCGATTTAGTTGGACACCTCATCCTTCTCTTACGTTCAATGCAATGGAAACAGTTATTTTCGGTGATCGGTCTATTGATGTTCATTACCTCCTTCCCTTTGTCCCATTTTGGTCCATGCAGCATTACACCGGCGATATTGATAATGTACAAATGTGCGGAGAATTGGTTTGGAAAATGAACAATAATTGGACTATTTATGGATCACTCTTTGTTGATGAATGGCGTCCAGAATGGACTTTCAATAAGAAGAATCGTAATTGGTTCGGATATCAAATTGGAGGAATTAGCCATGATTTAATCAAAACAAATGATCAGTTTCAAATTGAATATACTTGGACAGATCATAGAATTTATCGCCACAGATTTCCAATTAATGATGCCTATTCTTTTGGATATTCACTTGGATTTTGGGCTGGTCCTCACGCCGAAGAATTATTTTTAACCTACAAGTTTAACTTAAAAAGTATAAATATTTTATCCTATATCTCATCCGTTAAACGTGGTGAGCTCACAGAACAAATGTTATCAGATCAATATGATGATGTAAAGTATGAAAGATATTTTGGTGAAACAGAATCCCGACTAATTGCATCAGTCATTGGGGAAAAACGAATTCTAAAAGATAATTTTAACATCAAAGTTGGCGTGGAATGGTTAGATTGGGAAAACCCCGGTTTTAAACCAACATATCTAACTCATTCTGGAACAACACTCTCAAAACTATCTTTTCTCTTTGGCATTTCTGCCAAAAAAGATATTTCGTTCGATTAAACTAATAACCCTTTTAAGTAATCACCATATTCATTTTTATAATCATCCGAAAGGGTTTTTAATTCTTCCCGATTGATGAATCCTTGACTAAACGCGATTTCTTCTAAACAGGCCACTTTCAACCCTTGCCGTTCTTCAATGGTTTTAATAAAGTTGGATGCATTATTCATAGCTTCCTGAGTCCCTGTATCCAACCAAGCATACCCACGACCCATGAGTTCTACACGAAGGCGATCTTGATCTAAATAAGCTTGGTTTACCGATGTAATCTCCAATTCTCCTCTGGCAGATGGTTTTACATTTTTGGCAATTTGAACAACATCATTTGGATAATAATACAGACCGACTACTGCATAGTTGGACGCTGGATCGCTTGGCTTTTCTTCGATACTAGTTACTTTACCCGATTTATTAAATCCAACTACACCATAGCGTTCAGGGTCTTTTACGCCATATCCAAAAACTACCGCATCATTTTGAGTTTCAATCGTGTTAACACTATTCATAAGCATTTCAACCAATCCATGACCGAAGAATATATTATCACCTAGAATGAGGGTTACAGGATCTTCTCCTATAAAGTCTTCTCCCAGAATAAATGCTTGGGCCAATCCATCTGGTGAAGGCTGTACTTTATAAGATAAATTGAGTCCAAGATGATGTCCATCTCCAAATAATTGTTCAAATCGTGGTGTATCTTCCGGCGTTGAAATAATTAAAATATCTTTAATTCCAGATAACATTAATGTTGATAAAGGATAATAAATCATTGGTTTATCAAAAATGGGTAATAGTTGTTTAGAAACAACTTTTGTTGCGGGATACAATCTTGTACCACTTCCTCCAGCTAAAATAATCCCTTTCATTATTCTATGACTCCTAATCGTTCTTGTTGGTAAGACTTATCTTGAATGGCTCTCCACCAAGAAGAATTATCTAAATACCATTGAATTGTTTTTTGTATTCCAGAATCGAACGATTCTTTGGGTTCCCATCCTAATTCTCGTTTTATTTTTGTAGCATCAATCGCATACCGAAAATCATGACCCGGGCGATCTGTTACATAGGAAATTAAATCTTCGTATTGTGATCCATCTTCTTTAGGTGAAATCGTATTTAAAAGAGAACAAATAGTTTTTACCACATCAATGTTCATGATTTCATTATTTCCACCAATATTATAAGTATCACCCACTTTCCCTTTTTCTAGGACAGTATGAATTGCGTCACAATGATCACGAACATAAAGCCAATCTCTTATATTTTCACCTTTTCCATAAACTGGAAGCGGCTTTCCATGAAGACAATTAATAATCATTAAGGGTATAAGTTTTTCAGGAAATTGATAAGAACCATAATTATTTGAACAATTTGTAATTAACGTAGGCAAACCGAAGGTCCTATGCCAAGCACGTACCAAATGATCTGACCCCGCTTTGGATGCAGAATAAGGAGAACTGGGGTCATAGGAAGTTGTTTCTAGGAATTTTCCGGACTCTCCCAATGAACCATAAACTTCATCTGTGGATACGTGCAAAAACCGGAAATCATTAGGATTAGATTCATTATAATAGGCACGAGATTGTTCTAATAATTTTAAGGTGCCTACCACATTGGTTTCAATGAATTCTAAGGGGCCATCGATAGAACGATCCACATGACTTTCAGCAGCAAAATGGACAACTGAATCAAATTGGTGTGTCTCAAAAAGAGTTTTTAATAAACCTGAATCGCAAATATCCCCTTCAACAAAAGTATGAAACGAATTTGGTAGTCCCTCAAGGTTATGAATATTGCCCGCATAGGTCATTTTATCAAGATTGATAATATGCGTATCATTATCATTTTTAAATACATGGTGAATATAATTAGAGCCGATAAATCCACAGCCCCCGGTAACGAGAATTTTTTTCATTTAATATTTTGGTAAATCGTTTTGTTCATTTAAAGGTGGTAGTTTAAGGTCTTTTTCAGAAAGGAGAGGTTGAGCAAAATCCCAATCCAGATTTATTGTTTTATCATTCCAAATAATTCCATATTGGTCATCTGGATCATAAATATCTGTACATTTATAAGTGACGATTGCTTCATCTGATGTAACGAGATATCCATGAGCAAACCCTTCTGGAATATAAAGCATTTTTCTATTTTCAACGGTTAAAGGAACAATTTCTGATTGTCCGAACGTTGGAGAGCCTTGACGAATATCTACAGCGACATCTAAAATACTTCCAGACACAACCCGCACTAATTTCCCTTGAGGTTGCTTTAATTGATAATGAAGTCCTCGTAAAACACCAAGAGTTGATTTTGCTTCATTATCTTGGACAAAACTTGTTGGTAAACCGTGTTTATCAAAATCAGTCTTTTTATAGGATTCAAAAAAATAACCACGATCATCTTTGTAAACAGTTGGCGTTATAATTTTAACGCCAATTAATGATGTATTTTCAACTCTCATTAAGATTTTTCTCGTCCAACATTATCAAACTGAAATCCAAATTCAATTAATTTATTTATACTTAATATATTACGAGTATCTAGAATAACGGGCGAATTCATCATCACTTTTAATTTCTCTAAACTCAATCCACGAAACTCATTCCATTCCGTCATGATGGCCACTCCATCAGTTTGTTTACATGTTTCTTCCCAAGATTGACAATAGCTTAATTCAGGGAAAAATTCTTCCATGGATTCATTGGCAATCGGATCATATGCTTTTACAGTTCCGCCCTCATCCATAATTGCCTGAATCATTTCAATAGATGCTGATTCTCTTACATCGTCCGTATTTGGTTTAAAAGCTAATCCAAGAACCCCAACCGTTTTTCCAGAAAAATTGCCACCGATTAAATTTCGCATTTTATCGACCATCCTTTTTTTCTGATCTTGATTAGTAACGATTGCAGCTTCAATCGTGTTCATAGGTGATCCTTTTTTTCGAGCAAGAGCAGCTATTGCATGGGTATCTTTTGGAAAACAAGATCCACCATACCCCGGCCCAGGATGTAAAAATTTCGGACTAATTCGACCATCTTGTCCCATTGCTTTTGCTACTTGATGGACGTCAGCACCAACTTTTTCGCATAAGTTTGCCACCTCATTAATATAACTAATCTTGAGAGCTAAAAAGGCATTTGCAGCATATTTAATCATTTCTGCAGTTGCCACATTGGTGTGAAGCATTGGTTTTTCATTCACATAAAGAGGACGATAAACATCCCGCATAATATCGAAAGCTTTTTCACTAGTTGCACCAATTACAACTCGATCTGGCCATAAAAAATCTTTGACCGCAGACCCTTCTCTTAAAAATTCCGGATTTGAAACATAATCAAACTCGCCGTCAACCGGCATTGATTCATTCACCAATTTACATACCCGATCCCCCGTTCCAATCGGGACGGTACTTTTTGTACAAATTACTTTATATCCATTTAAATTTTTTCCAATGGATTTTGCAACTGCTTCAACGGCAGAAATATTCGCTTCTCCATTATCGCCTTGAGGTGTGCCTACTGCAATGAAAATGACTGCAGATGATTGAATGGCCGAATCCACATCTGTGGTAAATGCCAATCTTCCCGCTTTAACATTTCTTTCAACTAAATCACTTAAGCCCGGTTCATAAATCGGAATTTTTCCAGATTGAAGCATTTTTATTTTAGAATCAATAATGTCAGCACAAGTAACATGGTGTCCAAAATCTGAAATTCCCGCACCACTAACGAGTCCAACATATCCAGTTCCAATAACTGTTATTTTTTTCACAAAATTTCCTTAAATATTTGCCTGAAAATTACAAATTTCATTTCTTTAACCCAAGAACTCACATTAATCCTAATCGTCTTCTTAAAACCCATTCTGCCGTTAATAAACCTAAAAATAAAACTAGAACCCACCATCGTTCATGTAATACACTTTTAGACAAAATCGTATCTACTTTGGTCTTTGGCGTTATTTGGTTCAGAAGAGATAATCGATTATCCCAATTTATAAATTGCCCGCCATTGGCTTCGGATAATACAATTAAAGGAGATTTATTTAAATAAACATGGTTTAATTCAACTTGGCTTTCTTGTACTTGTAAAGAACCGTCTCCAACTTTCATAGGATTATTGCCAAAATTGAGTTCAATTTCATAATCCAATTTCCCCGATTGAGATGCCCAAAATTGTCCAGAATATTGCCCCGTTTTTTCATTAAAAACCATGGGTTTCGAATTAATCCTTTTCCCCTGTTTCAATACATGTAAAAATCCTTCGCTTGCTTTTTCCATTTCTCTAATGGGCTTTCCCGAAACTGTCACTCGTTCGCCCTGTTGATAGGAATTCTTTTCTGATCTAAAATAAAAATCTTGTCCATTTCCCGTACGCATTAACCATGAAAATACAGGGTTGAATAAATCGCGTGTAAAATTGGATTTATCTGATCCTTTAGTTTTTAAATATAATTTATTAAGACCAGGTGATGTCCAAATCATAAATCTCAATGATGATTTTTCCCCGAGCAAATATAAAGGGAAATCAACATCAGATATGGTGAAATTTGCCAACGAGGTGATTGTTGAAGTATCAATTTCAATTGAAGCAACTAAAGGAGGTAAAGTTGAACGATTTAACTCTAATTGATCAATTTGATGAAATGGGAAAACGATATCCCAATGCGGATTTAATCCCCACTCATATTCAACACCTAATTCTACAAGAGAATTTTGGATTTCAACATCCATAAGTGATAAATAAGATTCAAATGTTGGTTCATGAATATCGTGTCCCATAATAAAGGCTAAACTTGTCTGATGAGAAATTAATTTTTTGGCGAAAATCCTTAAATATGAATGCCATTCTTTAGCATTTCCCTGAACTGGGTGATTATCAAAAATGATTAAATCATATTTTTTATCCCAAAAAGATTTCAAAGATTTTGAATAACCATTGGGACGATATACATAATGGTCCAGACTATACTCAGGACTATTTGACAAAATTTGTTTAATGATTTTTGTATTAAAATTTGGCGCTCCCGTAAATAATGCTATTGTATATTCATTTTTCAAAACCTGAATTGGTACAATTTGTTTATTATTTTCAATATTAATTTCATCAGAAAGTGCACTTACTTGAACTCTATACCTTATTTCTCCAGTTTTTGTAGGATTTATTCTAAAACGAACTTTATCTAAACTACCCTCTCCAGAAACCGTTATCACTTTAGATCCAATTAACTTATTCCCTGAATAAAGAGTGACATTTAAACGTTCATCAATTGAACCATGACTTGCTATTGTTACGTCTAGATCAGCATTCTCTCCTTTTATAATGACAGGAGGAGCATGAATAGCATGGATGGCAACATCCACTAATGGTGTTTCATTCCCCACACCAATAATATAAATCGGGGATAAAATATCTAAATTATTTGATGGAATTTCTGCACCCAAGTTTGCTTGCCCATCTGTAATAATAATGGATCCTGCCAGACCCTCCAAATCACTGAACTTGATATGCTCAATCACTTGTCCAATATCGGTTGAGCCATCAGAAATATTTTTATCTCCAAAAATCCAAGTTGTATCCAAATCATTTCCAAAACCAATAATGTTAAAACCAGCCCTGTTTTCACGAATTCTCTTTATGAGTTGATCAACACCAGCTACCAAGGATCCCACAGAGGGTTGAGAATGATAAGACATGCTCAAGGATCGATCCAGATATATATTCCATTTTAGGTCTTTGGTATGGGTAAAAGTTCTTTCAATTTTGGGATTTAAAAATAAAAAAATTAAAATAATAAATAGAAATCCACGAAGAGTTAAAATTGAGCGAAGTTTTGGTTTTTTAATACTTTTGTAAAAAGAAAATATAAAGGCAATTAAGCATGCAAATAAAGCCAACCAAAAAAGGGTGTCTGGACTTGATAAAAAGAGAGTCAATTTAAGCTAGTTTTAAATTTGGTTTTACACCAAAATCTATTGACCAAGATTCACCCGCATTGGCCTTCAATTCACCCAGATAGCTTATCATTGCTGCATTATCGGTACAATAGGACAAATCTGGAAATAAGATTCGGATCGTCGGTAAAGACGATTCCAATGTCTCTCTTAAAGATTTATTGGCTGCCACTCCACCGGCAATAACACAGGTTTTAACATTTGTTTTTTGAATTGCTCTTTTCATTTTTTCCACCAAGGTATCAATAATTGCTTTTTGATAACTTGCAATAATATCTCTTTTTTTAACGGAGTCACTTTCCTGGAAATTATCCATAAAATATAGGAGAGATGTTTTTAATCCACTAAAACTGAATTCTAGTGATTCTTTCCCCATTAATCCACGAGGGAAATGGTGAGCTTTTGGATTCCCACCTTTGGCTTCTTCTTCTATTAATGGACCACCTGGATAACTCAGTCCAAAAATTCTGGCACCTTTGTCAAATGCTTCTCCTGCTGCATCATCACGTGTTTCACCTAAAAGGGTGTAATGATTCATTTTTTCAATCAACCAAAGTTGAGTATGCCCGCCAGAAACAAGTAAACACACAAACGGATATTCCAACGATGGGTCGGCGAGAAAGTTCGCAAAAATGTGAGCTTCTAAATGATTGACTGGAAGCACAGGAATATCTAAACCCAAAGCCAAGCCTTTTGCAAAACTTATTCCTGTTAATAATGTTCCGGCTAACCCTGGACCAACTGTGACTGCTATAGCGTCAATTTCGTCTTTTTTTATTCCGGATTCTTCTAAACTTTCATGAACTAATTGATTCAAAAGTTTTTCGTGTTCTCTCGAGGCAATTTCTGGTATGACACCTCCGAATTTGGAATGAATTAATTGAGAACTCACTACACTCGAAAGAATTTTTCCATTTCGACAAATTGCCGCAGCAGTTTCATCGCAAGAAGATTCAATCCCTAAAACAATCATTTAACTTCGCGGGCAACACCCAATTCTAGACTTCGTGGAGATATATCTCGCCACTCAAGAACATCTCCTGGAATGATTACAGTTGGCTCGTAAAATTGGATTTGGTTATTCCACATATTAAAATCAATTATAATTTGGATGTCATCTGGTTTTAATTTAGCAATCCGTTGAACACCTCCAACGACGGTCAAAGAAACCGTCTGTGGTGAAGGAAAAACTCGGATTTTTTTCCGGATGTTTATCACTTTTACAGGGATGTCAACAATAATGCGTTCGCTGATTTCTTGAATATTTAAATTGACAGATACAAGATTGTTTGAGTACTCAATTAATCCCCCCAATGATTCTATTTCGATTGAACTTTGGAGTGGTGTGGTTATTCCAGAAAAGGTATCTAGCACGGTTTCAACATGATTAATAAGAGCCAACTCTTCTTTCGGACCAGCAATCTCAATTTTATTGGGTGATAATTGTGTATTTCCAACTTGGATATGTCCTGGTGCGGGCACTACTAATAAATTAGCTAATACGGGTATAGTTTTGACCTGATATTCATCTAAACTAATTTGGATTCGATTTGGATAAATGACTTCAATAAATGAAATATTATAATTAGACGGTAATACAACTTTTTGGGGGTATTTTTCAAAATACTCATTTAAAATAAATTCGTATTCTTGGGAGATGCCTTCTAAATCTAAAACCAACTTAAACCCAGCGTATTTTTTAAGGATGAGTGCCTTAAATAAATCGCGTCCAGTTCCCTTTAACCGGACGCTAGCAAATTGAGGAACTTCCTCTTTATGAGCCTTTTGGACATTTAAATTCCTTGCTTCAATTGGAAGGTCCATTGCCAGAGTATATTCGTTTTCTGATACAACGAAAACCCATAACAAAAGCGCCAACCCAAAAGCGCCCAAAGGTAGAACTATTCTTTGTGAGAACAGTGAATCAATGGGGGGGGTTAAAGCCAAGGTCTGACCTTACCCATTGAGGTCCAATTATTCTTCTGTTGCTGTTTCGGAATCTGAGTCTTCAGGTTCATCAGAAATACCATCTTTTTCTGCTTCACTCGCCATATCCAACAATTCTTGAGGTAAGTCAAGTTTTTCACTTGAATCTGTGTCTTGATTTTTTAGATACTGTTTTACCTCATTTGTGGCGTTGGTTGATTTACCTGTCCCAGCTAATTCTTCTTTATAAAGAACTACTTTTTTATCATCGGGTGCAACCGTCATGACAATCCCAGATAAGTTTGCTCCAACTTCATACTGGCTCGCCAGAGCTTTTCGATCTCGTTTAGACATTTTTCCAAAAGGAATAATTCCTTCAACATCCATTTCTAATTGAATAATAATCCCTTTATCTAATACTCTAATGATTTCACCACTGATTTCATTTCCAGCTTGGTAATGATTCACAATTTCGGGCCATGGATCTTCAAATACTTGACGGTATCCAAGAGAGATTCTTCGATTTTCTCTAGAAACTTCCAAGATTCTCACTTCAAGTTCCTGACCTTTTTCAACCACTTCTTTTGGATGCTTAATGACTTTTGTCCAAGAAAGGTCTGATACATGAATCAATCCATCAATTCCTTCTTCCAATTCAGCAAAAGCACCAAATTGAGTGAGGTTTTGAATCTTACATTTATGAACAGTGCCAACCATGTATCGTTCTTCAATTTGATCCCACGGATCCGGCGTGAGTTGTTTAACACCCAAACTAATTTTCCGGTCATCTATATCAATTGAAAGAACTTTTGCTTCAATTTCATCGCCCATGGTATATACTTCTGATGGATTTTTTATATGTTTTGTCCAAGAAATTTCAGATACGTGAATTAATCCTTCAACACCAGGTTCTAACTCAATAAAACATCCATAATTGGTTAAACTAACTACTTTACCTTTTACGACATTTCCAACAGGAAATTTGATTTCAACATCATCCCAAGGATGAGCAACCAATTGTTTTAATCCAAGAGAAACACGTTTCCGTTCTTCGTCATATTCAATGACTTTAACCGTGATGGCATCATTCATTTCTATGACTTCTGATGGATGATTAATACGCCCCCACGAAATATCAGTAATGTGTAGAAGACCATCAATTCCGCCTAAATCAATAAACACACCAAAATCGGTAATATTTTTTACACGACCTTCGAGGATGGACCCAACTTCTAATTCCTTAAAAAGAGCTTCACGTTGTTCTTTCAAGCTTTCTTCAAGAATTACTTTATGTGAAACAACAATATTTTTTCGAGCTTCATTGAATTTGACAATTCGAATTTCAATTTCTTTATCGAGATAAATATCAAAGTCTTGAATTGGACGGACGTCCACTTGTGAACCTGGTAAAAACGCTTGTACAACACCCAAATCAACAATCATTCCACCTTTAATTCGACGAACAATTGTTCCCGTAATAACTGTTTCTTCATCAAAAGCATCTCGTAATTCTTGCCAACGTCGCATAAAATCTGCTTTCTCTTTAGATAGAATAGTGTTTCCACTGGCATCTTCTATAAACTCAAGATAGACTTCAACTTGATCTCCAATAGTAGGAAGATCGTCTTTATTAAATTCGTGACGATCAATAATTCCTTCAGATTTAAAACCGATATCAATCAATACATCTCTATCATTCATGCCGACTACGCGACCTTTGATTAAAGAATGTTCCGTGATATCACCTAGGGTACTTAAGTATAATTTTTCTAATTCAGCGCTCACTTCATTTTCTAAATTGTAAGTCTCAATTTCAGATTGACCCACAATACGAATATCATGAAATAACTCTGGGTTTAAATAGTTTATTTCGGCGACAGGTTCGGCCGGGGGAGTAGGCGCTTCCACGCTGACTTTTTCAACGACTGTTTCCACAGTAGTTTCCAAAATCTCTTCAACACCCTGTTCTTTAATTTGTTCTTCAAACATGCTTTGATGTTTCCTTGTTATTTGTTATGGTTTATTTGATTGACTATTTTATTTATTTGCTCATCAATTGTAATATTACTTGTGTCGATTGAGACTGCATCTTCCGCTTGTATAAGTGGAGAATGGTCCCGCGTTGAATCCAAATAATCTCGACGTTTGATATCTTCAATTGACTCAAGTATTGTTTTGGTTTCCCCGATCTTTTCAAGCTCACTTAATCGCCGTTTTGCACGGATTTTAACATCCGCAATGAGGAAATATTTGTAATCTGCATTGGGGAAAACTACAGTTCCAATATCTCGGCCTTCCAATACACAATCATTTCCATGGGCAATTTTACGCTGAATTTTTACCATTTCTTCTCTCACTTCAAGTAATGCGCTAGTCGCACTAACTAGAGAAGAGATTTCACCAGTACGAATTTCGGCCGATACATTTTTTCCATTCAAATGAATTTGGTTTGATGTATCAAAAACGATCTCCATTTCTGATAAATATTGACAAACTTTTTCTTTTTCTTCATGAGCAATACCAGCTTGGATAAGTCCCAATGTAACTGCGCGATACATGGCACCTGTATCCAGATGAGTAATCCCGAGTTTTTTGGCAACTCCTTTAGCTGTAGTGCTTTTTCCTGAAGCAGAGGGTCCGTCTATGGCTATAATCATTAATTTCAATTCTCAATGAGCCGACAAAATTACATTTTCTCATGGAGAATCCCAATGAAGAAAAGGAATTTAACTTTATATGATTTATATTATTTTCGAAGCGAATTAACTTCGATTTCAGACAATTCTCTATAGTGGTTTTCAGGAAGGTCTCCTAATCCTAAACCGGCAAAACGGATTCGTTTTAATGTAATTAATTTTAAATTTAAACGATACATAATCCGACGAATCTCTCTCTTTTTACCTTGATGTAACCTAAGAATTACAACACTTCTTCCCTTATGAGTCTCTTGTGAAACAATTTCTGCTTTCCCATATTCTTTTTCACCAATATAGATTCCTCTTGTCAATTTAGCGATTTGGATTGACGACATTCTTCCTTCAATTATTGCTTCATAATCTTTTGGAATTCTATTTCGCGGATGGGTCAAATATTGATGAAGATCTCCATCATTCGTTAAAAGTAAAAGTCCTGTAGTATCTTGATCCAAACGTCCCACAGGCGTTAATCGATATTTTGATGGAACAATATCCAACACAGTTCTACGTCCATGAGTATCTTTAACCGTTGTAATCACTTTTGTTGGTTTGTGGAGCATTAAAACAACTTTTTCTTGAACGATGAATATTTTTTTGCCATCATATTTTACCACATCCGTTTCTTTAACATCATAAGCAGGATCCATACAAATTTTCCCATTGACTTCTGTCGTAGCCATTTGAATTAATTCGTCAGCCCTCCTTCGTGATGCAATTCCACATTTGGATAAAAATTTGTTAAGTCGCATGTCGTTTATCCAACCTCGATTTCATGTTGGGAAGAATCAAGTCTATTTTTGGAATTATCGTCTTCAAAAACTGCAATTTGTTCTCCAAGTGACGGATCAGCTTCCATGAGTTCTGTTATTTCTTTCAGTTTAGGCATATCTGATAATCGGTTCAGTCCAAAATGATTTAGAAATGTATCCGTTGTTTGATAGAGTAATGGACGTCCCGGACCTGAATCTCGCCCTTTAATTTTAATTAAATTTCTATTTAATAATGTTTTTAGGACACCACTTGAATCCACACCGCGGATGGCTTCAACTTCGAATCGACCCAAAGGTTGTTTATAAGCTATAATGGCTAACGAATCTAATGCTGCTGCAGATAATGTTAATCGACCAGTTTTATTTAGCATTTTTCGAATAAAATGTTCATATTCTTGTCGGGAAACCAATTGGTATCCGCCTGCAATTTTTTTGATTTCAAATGCTTGATCATTTGTACTATATTGATTATTTAATTGGTCAATAATTTCTTTCAGATTTGGTGTTTCCGGATCGAAAACACCATTCACTTTTGTTTGAGTTAGCGGCTCAGGACTTGCAAAAAGTAATGCTTCAATTATTTTTCTGATTTCTGAATTTTGCATTAGGCTGCTGTACCTAAATGGATTAGCTCGATTTCGTCAAAAATATCATTTTGTTCAAATCGACACGACCCTTCACGTATCAAATCCAAAATGGCTAGAAAGGTTACAATTATTTCCATTCGTGTTTCTAATTCTTTCAATAATGTTGAAAATTTTAGGCGACCATCACCATCAAAGAATTTGAACAAAAACTTTTTTTGTTCTTCTAATCTTACAGGTTCTCTTGTCAATTCAAATTGAGACATGACAGGTCGATTTTCCATAGCTTGTTTAAAAACACGAGCCAAGTCATACAAAGTTACATCCCTAAGAATGGATCCAATTTCATTCCCTTCAATGGTCTGAATTTCCTGCTCAAACTGACGAGATACTACATGACTTCTATCAAACGCTAATCCATCCAACATTTCTGCAGCATTACGAAAACGCTTATAATCAATAAGTTGTTGCATGAGTTCTCTTCGGGGATCAATAATTTCACCATCGTCATCCAATTCAGGTCGGGGAATTAACATTTTTGCTTTCACTCGCATAAGCGTGGAAGCCATCACAATAAAATCACCAGCAACTAATAAATTTAATCGTTTCCATTCTTCAATCGCATCGATGAAATCTTTTGTTATACGGGCGATTGGAATATCGTAAATATCCAATTCATCTCTTCGAATAAAATATAATAGTAGGTCCAATGGACCTTCAAAATTTTCTAATTGAACTCGATATGACATTAATGGTAATTAACTCCCGCAGCGGATCGAACGCGATCTAAAACTTTATCAGCGACCTTTCTGGCCTTTTCCGCACCGAAATTTAATACTTCATACACATGACTCGGGTTTGAAGACAATTGATCTCTTTTTTCACGAAATGGGCCAAAATGGTCCATCACTTTTTCGAATAATTCTTGTTTCACAATGCCATACTGAAGACCTTTGCCATCATATCGATTTGATAATTCTTTTTGCCCTGCCTCATCTAAGAATAAACAATATAACTGGAACAAGGGCGTATCTTTATCTTTGGGTTCATCAATGTCAGTCGTATCTGTTATAATTTTCATTATTTTTTTACGGATTTTCTTTTCTGTATCAAAAATAGGAATTGTATTGCCGTAAGATTTGCTCATTTTTTGCCCGTCTATTCCGGGCACCAATTGAGTTCTTTCTTCTATATCCGATTCTGGAACAATTAAAGTTTCTCCAAATGTATTATTGAATCTTATTGCTATATCACGAGTCATTTCTAAATGTTGTTTTTGATCTTTTCCCACAGGAACTATTTGACTGTCAAACAACAAAATATCCGCCGCCATGAGAACAGGATAAGAATACAATCCCATATTGGGTTTAATTCCACGGGCAATTTTATCTTTATAAGATGTGGCTCGATCCATAAGTCCAATACTAGCATGTGATGATAACATCCATGTGAGTTCTGTAACTTGCGGCACATCCGATTGAACCCAAAAAGTTGATTTCTCTGGGTCAAGTCCAAGGGCTAAAAAATCACAAGCAGCATTAAATGTATTCGAAATCAACATCTCCGAATCTGGAACCGTTGTTAAGGCATGATAATTTGCAATAAAGCAGAATAGCTCACTCTCTTCTTGATACTTAATCATTCTGGACATCATCCCAAAATAATTCCCCAAATGGAGGGTACCGGAAGGTTGTATTCCGCTTAAAACTCTTGATTGTTTTTTGTCTGACATACTATAAAATAGGAATAAATCAGTTTACTTTAAATGGCTCCATGAACAAATAAGGACGCCAATTTTTCTGTTGACCTTTTACATATCGCTGAAAATAATGTAATCGATTCGGCTTTTTTGGGACACGATCTAAAAGCATATTTACTTCTTCCGGTGTCTTATCTCCTTTTTTCTGATTACAGGGTTTACAGGCTGTTACCAAGTTTTCCCAGGTGTCTAATCCACCTTTACCTTTGGGTTTAATATGGTCAATGGTCAATGGTAATTTAGATGTTCCACAATATTGGCAGGTATGTTCATCTCGAGTGATGACATTTTTTCGATTCAAATCGACGGATATATTATCGTATCGGACATAATCTCTAATTTTTATTACACTGGGAAGGTCTAAAGAAACAGACGGACTATGTACTTGCTCTTCATAATTCACTAAAACTTCAATTTTATCTAAGTAGTCCATACAAATTGCTCGTTTGGCTGTACAAACCATCATAGGAGAATAATTGGCATTTAAAACCAAAACGGCCCGACTGAGTAAATGGCCATTAATTGCGCTGGAGGAAGGCATTTTCACGTGCGAAACTTACGTTGAATCGAATGGGTTGAAAGGGTCATATCTATGAGTTTTTGATTTACCTTTTCATTAGATGGATCTAAAGAATCTACCTTTACTTTCCCTTGGGAATGGATGATTCCTAATCCGCCTGTCGAGAATCCCACGTGGGTAATTTTCCCATCCTTTCCAAAAAAGTGTAAATCGCCAGGTTCTGCCGACCCAAATTGAATTTCATCTTCTGCAAAAAATTCCTGTTGTTGATAGGCGTCTCTTAGAACATCCAATCCGCAAATAC
The DNA here is from genome assembly GCA_018674095.1 of Fidelibacterota bacterium. Lineage (GTDB taxonomy): Bacteria > Fidelibacterota > Marinisomatia > Marinisomatales > UBA1611. The sequence continues at coordinate 849 of JABHAX010000161.1, read as the reverse complement.
TTAAAACGGATTGAACCAATCCTGAGCAGTCGAATCCAAGAGATGTTTTTCCGCCCCATTTATAGGGAATCCCAATTAAGTTTTTTGCAATTGGAATAATTTGGTCCAATCCTAAAGGTTCGGTGATTTGGATTGTTCCCGGCAGTTTTTCTGTCACTTTTGCACCGAAAGGAAATTTTGGGTCAAAAAGTCCATTTTTATTTGGGTAAACAATTATATGGGTTGGTTTATTTTTTTTAGATGATAATTCACCATAAAAGGAATTCACCCAACCTTCATAGCCATCTTCGCAGCTTATTTTTAACCAATTATTCTTACGAATGAGAATTCGGCAAGATTCACCATATACCACTTCTGTGAGACACGGTGAGTTGAAATTTGCTTCTTTATAAACCGGTGCAACACCGGATGTAATAATAAACCAGTTTTTATTAGAGTTTAACATAGGAAGAAATTAAATAAGAATTGGAATTATTAAAGATTAATATAATATTTTAAACCACCCCTAAATACATTTCTACCAAAATTATTGGGTTTCCGCCCTCTTCTTTTCAAGGGAGTGAGCGATTTGTTCATGTTAGAATTAGAATGATTCGTCATGTAGTTTGAAAAAAACAAAAAGTGGATTAGGAAGGAACGCATCAATAAATTTTTGGATAGAAATCAGATTCACTCAAATTGAAAATTTATTAACCTAAATGGACGAATATTATAGTCTTTGATAAACTGAATGAAAAAGGTTGAATATTTGAAGTTTAAAGCAGATAACTCAAATCCAACAGAACCCAAAAAAAGCCCTCTAATAAATCTTCTTTTACAAAGAGAGTTCGTGGGATATAAAAAATATGG
>JABHAX010000001.1 GCA_018674095.1 Fidelibacterota bacterium | reverse complement strand
CGCCAATAGTTCCATTTCCATTTCTTTAGATTTTGGCATGTTATTCAATTTTTTATAAATCTGAATAACATAATGCGTGACTTCTGGAATTTTTTCATGTCCTGGTTTATTTTCTTTAAGTGAAGTCAAGGTATTGAGCAATTTCCCAAGAGCTTTATTTAATTCAATTTCGCTTGGACCTTTCATAGATTGACGATAATAGAGATGATGCAATGCTTCATCTTCAGCCTCTGCACCGCGAACACCGGCAACAGTGGTTACTTTTTCCACTTCGTACTCTTTTGTAGAAACTTCTTCAATCTCATTCCAGACAGTATTATCCCACATGGCATCTAAATCCATATCGTCTTCATCTTGTGCAAAAATGAAGCCTGTGGCAAGTAAGGGTATTATATATTTCGTGTATTTCATTTATTTTTCTCCTAGAGCAACCCTAATTTAGTCAAATTTTTTGAAGTTTGGTGTGATTTCGCCCATACTTTCTATAAAATCTAATTGGGTAACTAATTCGGGTTTTTCTTTTTTTACTTCTTTATAAAATGTTAATGCTTCATCGTATTTGTTGGTATTGTATAGGGCAACAGCGAGGTTTATTTTGTAATCTAATTCTTGTGGGTCATGTTCTACTGATTTTCTAAAATAATCAATTGCCATTGAATAGTTTCCTAATCTTGCAAAAGTGATTCCCACAGTATTATCGCTTCGTGCTCGGCGTTTTTTATGGGAAATTTTAGGAATATCCTTGGGCTTTACATCTTTTGGGGCTTTTGAAATTGTTACAAGGCCTTTGGAAGATCCAGATGCAAGTTCCGCTTCCAAATCATCAGATATGCTCAGTTTTGGACCATCGGAAATACTACCTGATAAAGATGATTTAGCCGCACCAAATACCTTATCCAATTTTCCAGCAAATACAGGATCGATTAAAACGACTTCATCATATTTTTGTTTGGCAACGCCTTTGTTTCCCATCATAAAATGTGAAATAGCAATATTTAATAAGTACCCCGCATGGTCTCCAGATTGTTCTAATGCTTTTTCGTAAAATTCAATGGCATTTTCAAATTCTTCTTTTTTGGTATAACAGACGCCTAATGTATTGATAGCATCAGGAAAAAATGGTTTCATGTTAATAGCCGTCTCGAGCATTTGTGTCGCTTCTTTATATCGACCAAACTCCATATATTTTACGCCAGCATCATAATAATCTTCTGCGGCATTTAATTTATTTCCAACTGAATTATAGACAATTTGTTCAAGCCACATTCCATATTGTTTTATGTCTTCTTTTAAGAGATTATTAATTCCATCAATGGTTGGCATGGGCATATCTTGTGTAATATGTGATCCGGCAATATATTTTGCTGTTGCTTCTTTCACAGAAATTTCATTTACAAAATTGCCAGCTTTCATTTCATTATATTTTAATGCACCTTGTTTCCAAGCGGAGAAAAAAGGTTTCCCCACTAAGGTTGCTTCTATTGGAATCCAGACTTTATCATTTAAAACGACAACTTCTGTTTCATCTAGAAAATATTTCGCCACTTCATCGGGTTTCACACCACTATCAAACATAAGGAAAATATGACCTGCACCCGGTTTGAATACATCCAAAAACATGGTTTCAATTCCAAGGTTCGCCAAGAGTGAACCATATAGTGTTGTTAAATCATCACAATCACCGATCTTATCCCGTAACATATCACCTGGGTATTTTACGGTATCAAAAGCGGATTTGTCATCTGCAATATCTAAGAATGGTGTTTCAAGATCAATATTGTAAACTAGTCCATGTGTACCAATCGCATCATAAAGTATTATGCCACGTCCTAAGTTTGATCGACCGAAGTATTCATTTAAAACTGGAGTATAATATTGGATGAAACTCCGGGCAAATTTGTCTACCACCGCATCTGCAGGTGTTACATAACAGGCAATCATATCTGGGTTACTCCAGGTGAGTTTCCCTTTCCCCAAGACATAAGAAGATTCCATTTTCTTTTGTGCTAATTTTTCTTCACCACCTTGTTTATAGGTTACTTTAATTTCCGGTTGGACTAAGTTATCAAAAGTTGATTTTTTGGATGTTAGTACATCACTGGAAAAGGAAACACCAATTTCATATTCTTCTTCAGACTTTGGGGGTAATGTAACAGACTCAGAATGAGGATTATCCATCATGGTGGGTAAATAAAGAGAGACATCAACGGGAAGATCCGCATCGGAAATATTTTTAAGCCCAACTTTCACAAATGGCTCGGATTCATAATATCGATGTAAAGAACGAAAAATTGGATTGTGTGAAATAACTGTGGAAGTAATACTAACCACAGCTGGACTCAATTGAAGAGCCAAAGATATTCTGTGGTTTGGATTTAAATAGGGATGACTTTCATATCCATATTCTACAACAATGCTTTTAAACTTGATGGATAAACCAGCAGAAGGTACCATTATTTTTTCATTACCGTCTATATCCTGTTGAATTCCAGCTCGAAAACTAATTCGACTCGCATAAATATATTCAGCACCAAAATGATATCGATCTCCATAATCAGCTGCGAGAGTTAATCCATCTATGGGCATGTAACTGATTCCCAATTTGAAAGCTTGCCCTAAAATTATTTCGGTAGATTTATCTTTGTAAGCTACTTGAGTCCCGCCCAAATCATACAGTCCAAGTCCCATCTTTAAATTTTTAAGGGGTTGAATCAACAAACCTGCATCATAGCCAATACCAGAACTTTTTCCATAGGATGTTCCATCCAATTGCATATCACGCATGAGATATTTAAGTGTGAGTCCAAATGCAAATTTTCGATGGAGTTGAATCCCAATAGCTAAATTCATTTTATTGTCTGAATAAAGTAATTCTTTGTCATCATACCCAATATTGGACCAATCAAAACCCAATGCTACACGATCTGAAAATGGTCTCACAAATCCTAAGTAAGATTGGGTAATACCCATAGCCCATAGGTCAGCATAGGTGGTAGTAAACTCTGTCCGACGAAGGCCAGGTAGTCCAGCTGGATTCCAACTGATTGTATTTGCATCATCCGCCACAGCAATAAAGGCTCCCCCCATACTTAGGGGACGTGTGCCTACAAAAATTTGATCGTATTGTCCCATCAAATACGAGAATAGAAATAAGCTAAAAAAGATTTTTTTCATCGATTTAATACACCCACAGTGGTGCGAAGGATAGTATCTCTTTTTTCTAATGTAACAATATATAACCCACTTGGAACAACATTCCCTTTAGAATCTTTTCCATCCCAATTCAAAACTTGATGACCTGATTGTCCTGCAATTTCAGGTTTTATTGTTCTTTTCAATCGACCGGATAAATTAAATATTCTGGCT
>JABHAX010000160.1 GCA_018674095.1 Fidelibacterota bacterium | reverse complement strand
TGGACTAAGATCGTCATAATAATCAAATGATGATGCTTTAATTAGAGGATATCCTGTATAAATATTAAGACTCCAGTTTGGTATGATAACATATTCTACCTCATAGCTCTGAGGTGATTTTTTCCTTTTTTGTTTTTTTTCAGCTGGACTAATAAAAACACCATTATCGTATAATAATAAAACAGTATTAGAAGCGACAAGGATTTTCCCATCATTCGTTTTCAGAGAATCAATATTATTCATAAGAATCTCTTGTGGGAAGTCTAACCCAATGGGTGTGATATAGACTGAACTATTGGTGATGGAATTAATCTGGCCATCAATAGTAGTACCATCAAAGAAAACAACTTTCCCATTTATGGGAAAAAGCATATTGATGAAAAATAAAAGTAATATGATTTTATTCATTATTTAATGTCTCATAGTTGATCGAAAGCTAATTAAAAATTCCATTAAAATGAAATAAGAGTGGGCCCACAGGGATTCGAACCCCGAACCAACAGATTATGAGTCTGCTGCTCTAACCGTTGAGCTATGGGCCCCAAGCGACCTGAAAATTAAGGTAAATTTTTAGTCCGTCTCTGACTTTTTTCATCCATACTTTTTTACCAAATCCAGTCTTATAATATTTCTCCCTGAACCTTGCTAATTCTCTTGTGGGAAATTCTTCAACAAATATTAAATCGAATGGTGCATATGGTTTGGTGGATTTTACATGTCCATTATTATGGAGACGGATTCTTTTATTAACATTATCCGTCATACCGACATAATTCCAATTATTTTGTTTTGATTTTAAAATGTATACGAAGTGAGCCATATTCAAAAATCATATAAATTGAGTCTGCTACTCTCCACCAGCCTCATGCCTTTTGCATTTCGGGATGGACAAGTAACCATTTTAATGGTTTTGAATTAGAAATATTGAAAACTGTTTTCAATAAAAGGTGTAATTCTATTTCCAATTATTACTCCTTTTTTATTTGCTCTTTGGATTTAACCATTGAAAATTCCGCGCCGGAACAAGCTATGGAAAACTCTCAGAAAAAACAATTCACCATATTTGGAATCAATAATTCGATTTCCGTTCTTGAATCTGACCAATTCAATTTGACAAAAATAGACATACTTAAAAATGGGAGAGCTGAAAAAGAGAAACACCTAATTTATCTTATTAATAAATTATCATTCCAGCCAAAATTTTACGATAAGCAGGGTTTTTATCAGAAATATCCTGATGGAAGAACTCAAGGAATTGCAGTTGTGATTTCTGGAGATATCGCTAAAGGAAATCTCCCAGATTATTCTGAAAAAGAATCTGTTTGTCTTTTAGCTTTAGACCAAATTGAAGATCCGCAAAATTTTGGGCAAATTATACGTACGGCTGAATGTGCCGGGATTGATGGACTCCTTTTTTCAAAACATCATTCCGCTACTATTACGGATACAGTTTTGCAAGTGAGCCAAGGTGCATTTGTGAATATGCCTTTATATGAAGTCACTAATTTAAAAAATGAATTCATCCGCTTAAAAGATGATGGTTTTTGGGTTATTGGTTTAGAAAATAGTATTGATGCGAAACCTTGGCATGAAGTGGAATACATAGGGAAAACAGTTCTTGTCGTTGGGAGTGAAGGAAAAGGCATTCGTGAAAAGGTTCTGGAATCATGTGATTTTAAAGCGACCATTCCTATGCAAGGCAAAACAAATTCCTTAAATGTAAGTGCCGCGGTTTCGGCTATCGTATTTGAAAGATTAAGACAAATTCAGGGACCAAAATAATGGCATCAACTCACGATTACAATATGGATACACGAAATGATAATATCCATATTTATATTAACGGATTTTTTTTTCATCGTTCGGAAGCTAAAGTGTCCGTCATGGATAGCGGCTATTTATTGGGAGATGGAGTTTGGGAAGGGATTCGACTTCATAAGGGGACACTGATTCATTTAGATGCTCATTTGGATCGGCTTTTTTCAGGTGCAAAATCAATTGCCATGGATATTGGTTTATCTTGTGAAGAAATAATTTTAGCTCTTCGTAAAACTCTAGAAAAAAACAAAATGGAATCGGATGTACATATTCGGCTCATTGTTTCCCGAGGGATAAAGAAAACGCCCTACCAACATCCCAAAGTGACATTGGGAAAACCAACCGTTGTTATTATTCCTGAATACAAAAAAGCCAGTGAAGACGTGAAAGAAAAAGGAATTACTTTAGCGAGGGTAAAAACTCGGCGGGACCATTCGATCCAAGACCCTCGGATTAATTCCCTAAGTAAACATAATTGTATTGCTGCATGTATAGAAGCAGACAAATTGGGTGCGGATGAAGGGCTCATGCTAGACCCTTATGATTTTGTTTCAACATGTAATTCAACGAATTTTTTCATTGTTAAAAATGGCGAAGTCTGGACCTCCACAGGTGAATATTGTTTAAATGGGGTAACTCGGGGAAGCATTATTCGATTGTGTGAAGAATACAATATTCCCATTTTTGAAAAGAATTTTAATGTAGAAGATGTCCATTCTGCGAATGAAGTCTTTGTGACGGGAACATTTGCTGGTGTGATTCCTGTTCCATCTGTTGATGGAAAAACCATTGGAAATGGAACCCGGGGTTCCATCACAGAATCCCTGCAAAACTGGTATGCTTTGGATATTGAAAAATTAGTAGCAATGTTTTGAGCGATATCCGAATTGCCATGTGGTCTGGCCCTCGAAATATTTCCACAGCCATGATGCGTGCGTTTGAAAATAGGCAAGATACGGTTGTTACCGATGAACCATTTTATGCTCATTATTTACATAAAACCGGATTAGATCATCCCGGGAAAGATGATGTGCTAGCGTCCCAAAGTATCGATTGGGAAGCAGTGGTAAACATCTGCACAAGTGAATTTTCTGGAAAGGAATCGATTTGGTATCAAAAACACATGGGACAACATAATTTGGAAGGATGCGATTTATCTTGGGTTTTACAGGTAATTAATTGTTTTTTAATTCGGGATCCCAAAGAAGTTATTGCCAGTTATGGGAGACGATTCCCAGTAGAGAATGAACGATTATTAGGATATGTTCAGCAAGCTGAACTTTTTAAAATGGTTGAAGATGAAACAGGGGAAACGCCACCGATTTTAGATTCAAAAGATATATTGGTAAATCCGAAAGGAATGCTAAAAGAACTTTGTAAAAGAATTGGGATTCCCTTTTCTGAAAAAATGCTGAAATGGCCTGCGGGTAAAAGAGAAAGCGATGGCGTTTGGGCGCCCCATTGGTATAATCGAGTAGAAGAATCCACCGGTTTTAAACCTTATTCAGAAAAAGAAATTGAATTGGACGACGAATTAATTCCCATTTATGAAAAATGTAAATTGCATTATGATACTTTGTGGGAAAAACGAATTATTGTGTAAAAGTCAGTGAATCGAGAAATCACCTTTAAATTTGAAAATAAAGTTTGGATTTATAACACAGTCAAAGCGGCTTGGCATTTTATAACAGTACCAAAATATTTAGCTCAAGAAATTAATGAATTATTTGGCGATCAAACTAAAGGATGGGGCTCGATTCCTGTGGAAATAACGATTGGGATGTAGAATTATCAAATCACACTTTAAATCTAAAATATTTTTGTTGGGTGCTCCCATCATACGAATTGAATTTTAAAGAAATGCTTGTTATTCCCTGCCGGTTGATTTATCCTAATCTTTACCCACCGAAGCTTTTGCGTAGGATGGCTAATTTCTTAATTAAAACTCCCATCCTAATCTTAATTTAAAAGCATGCTAATAAGAAGTATTTCAGGCGTTCGTGGACTCACGGATACGCATCTTACACCGCAATTATCCATTGCCTATGCCAAGGCACTTCACCAGTTTTTACCTGACGGCGTCATTATGGCGGGGCGAGATAGTCGTCCATCCGGGGAAGATATTATCCACGCCATGATGGGTGAATTGACCCGTTTGGGCAGAACAGTAATATTATGCGGAATTGTTCCAACTCCAACCGTTCAATTCATGGTTCATAACACAGAAGCTGT
>JABHAX010000159.1 GCA_018674095.1 Fidelibacterota bacterium | reverse complement strand
CAATGATTTAATGAATTCACCTTTGATATTGAACACACTTAAATCAACATGTTCAGTTTTAGCAATATCAAACAAGATGGATGTTGTGGGATTAAAAGGATTTGGATAAGGAGCATATAAAGCAAACTCGGTTGGTAAGTTATTTTTGGAGCCAATATCAAGAAGATCATTTAGGTTATAGATAACACCATTGAATTCAACTTCTTCAATATTAAACAGATAATTTGTTCCATCGCGGTTTGGAACAAAATCAATTATTTGTGTGGATGAATCACCCGTTACCAAAGGTGGTAATATGGCATAATAATCAAAATCACCTTGAAAAATCATACGGTCAAACCCGTCTCTACCATTAATGATGTTTTCACCATCAAATGACATGAAATGATTATCGCCGATATTTCCAGTTAAATTATTAGAAAAATTGTTCCCTTGTAAATTGATGTTACTCTCACCAGAACTATTGATATTCTTCACATATTGAGACCGATGGGTGTAATCTAATCCATTTTGAAAATTAAGGTAAAAACCAGAATTAACAGACTCAGGTAAATCAATAGTATATTCCCACGTTTCGCCAACAAATCCAGCAATAATTTCAAATAAATCTGGATCGCCTTCTGCCATTGCTTCTCTCGTGATGAAAGAATATTCATTATCCCCACAATACCCGTTGCCATTTGGATCATGTGCCCACAATCCAAAATAACATTCTAACCCCATGGCTAAATATTCTTCATCATAATCTTCTTCTGGTAAATCGTTTAGCGGATTATAGATGTTATTACTTATGGCATTATTCATTGCTGAAATAATCGCATTCTGCATTGCAGGAATCGCCAACTGAATACCAAAACCATGGACAAAATGAAGTATCTCTTCATAACTAGCATCTCTTTCAGAACTGCTCATATATTGGGGAGAACCTTCCGGAAATACTTCCATAGCCAACAAATCTTGTCCATCAACACCTGCATCCATCAGCGCCCAAAGATCAGGGTTTTCATATTCGTCTTCATCATTCAAAAGGAATAAAATTGCATTACTTGCTCCAATAGCATTTCTCATATTGGTTTTATCATTCCCCCATCCATTTCCTGGATTATTCGTTAAAAATGATTCCAAAACTTTTCGTGCATGGAGAATTTGAGCCACCGAAAAATCATCTTGAATTAAAAAGGGAATTAAATCGCCATTTGGCGTAACCACATGGGTATATCGTGAAGCAATATTTGAAAAAATTGGATCGACTATTTCTGGAAGATAAACAATTCCATTTTCAGAATTTGATATGTCTATTACTGGTAAGGAAGGTGTTGAATTATCACCGGAAACGAGCAAATTAACAGGGACAAATTCTGAATTTGTGTTTTGGGAGATGAAATTAATATTTCCAGTAAATAATCCAGCATCCATACCACTTGTTAAAACTTGGGCATAAATATCCATGGATTCTCCCCCTAAAAGTACACCGGATAATTCTCCTGTATTCGACGATAAAATTAGCCATGATATATCATTTTCAGATTGATCTGCAATCCAACTGTATTCCACGGAAGTAAATGTTTCATTGGATGAAATTTGAGTTCCCTGTGTTCCACCTACATTTTGAAATCCAATTGTACCTGAATTTAGAACACCTTCCATATTCCTATAATTTGTTTGAAAAGTGCCATCTGCATTAATTACGATTTGAAAATCGAATTGCCCCCAATCATCCACATTCCATCGAACCACATCATTAAACCAAATTACAGCACGATTTTGATTAACATGGTAATATGCATTCCCTGAAGATGACGCATTTCCATTGTCATTATTTGGATTCATGTCATCCCAATATCCAAAGATTGCTGGACTTGGAGCTGAAGAAGATGGTATATCTTCATTCAGCCAAGCTGTTTCATTCTCACTATTCCATCCAATCCAACCATTGGCATTCACTTGAACATAACTATAGGTTTCTCCAAAAAAATGAAAATCAAATGGTAATTCGATACTATTGACTGCGAATTGGTCATTGTGAGGAAAAGTTAATTGAGTCATATTTTCGCTAATATCAACCCATTCATAAGCCATTCCAGGTTCTTCAATTGACGATGTCCAATAATAATTTCCGCCATCAGGTCCTCCTTGCGAATTTTGAAAAGGGACTGATCCAGATACATTAATATCAAAATCTAATTGAGTTCCTTCTTCGCCAGTATTTGATAAAGTAATTGTTTGGCTTTCATTGTCTCCCGATGACAATGAATAATTTAATTCTTCAGGATTTAAGTCCATTTGAGGCATTCCTAAAGAAACAGAAAATGAAATAGTTTCTCCATTTCCGGTTACATTGTATAGGTTCAATCCACCATCAGCACCATTTCCATCATTGTATAAAAAACAATTTGGATCTGTTGTATCATTTAATTGTGTATGTCCATAATCTGAACTGTAAGGCGCAAATTCAAATGCACCATTATTTGTGAGTGTTCCACCAGGACGGTAACAATATATTTCATCAGGTGGTCCTTGAGCATTTCCATTTCCGGCTGTTGAATTAATTCGATATACGACAATACCATCTCGAATTCCAGGTGTATTTATTTCATAAATCCCTTCTTTTTTTCTATACTCAATCACAAAATATTCTGTTTCGGAAAAAGGGGACGCTATTTTGTAAACTGATCCATTTTGTTGTTGAAGTGGATTTAAAGTATAAGTTCCACTTTCAGTTATTTCCGGCAAGTCTGCCAACCAATCACCGTATTTCCATTTCATAAAAGCAGATGGATATTGCGGAGGATTCGTATTCGCTTCCATTACGTCCCATCCACCAACGGCAGATGGAGCACCACCACCATTATAATGATAAAGGTCTGGTGCACCTAATACATGAAAAAACTCATGACACAAAACACCAACATTAAAATACCAAGATTCAGAAAGCATAAATAAATAATCCCAAACTTGAGCACCATTAATGGTAACATTTTGAGTATATAAAGACCATCGATGTGGCCATAATAAGTCAGCCCAATCTCCCGGACCTCCATAGATTACAAATGAAACAGCATCAACCATTCCATCATCATTTGCGTCAATATCTAGGTTTGTTGGAACTTGACTCTCTATTTCATTTAATGCATTTGATAATAAAGTATGTTCACGCTGTGTTCTTTCATCGCTATTTTGATATCCCCCCGGATTCGCCCCTGAATAAGGTTCATAATAATTTCGGGGGTGTTCATCTTGATAGTACGTATTAAAGTCACCAACATTATCAGGAAAATGATGTGTTTCGACCCATAAAGTATTATAGGAGATCTCCCAATAATAATCCCTT
>JABHAX010000158.1 GCA_018674095.1 Fidelibacterota bacterium | reverse complement strand
TCCCAATGCAAAATAAAGTTTAGGTGACACATTTTGACCAGAACTTCCAACTTGACGAAATGGCTCAACCCAGCCAGAATCAACCACAGGTCGACTTGCAGAAACTTCAGCTCCCAAAGCTTCTGCTAAATCAAAAGCTAAAGAAATATTTTCTTCCTTTTCTATTCCTCTACCAATGGAAACAATAAGGTCTGCAGATTCCAGATCTACACCACCTGCGGCCTCTTGGAATGGATCTTCGGATTCTGCTCGAACCTGACTAGAATCAAGGGACACATCAAATGATCTCGAAGAACAAAATCCGGGTTTAATGGATTCTTCACTAAATGCCGCAGATTGAAAACTTAGTATCATTTGCTCATTGGATGATGAAACGGTTGCATTCAATTTTGCATTCAGAATCTGTTTAGTGAGACCATCATCAATTGAAATAATATCGGGAATAAACGGCGCATCAATTTTTGCACTAACACGTGGCATAAAATCACGGGTTTGGTAAGTATGTCCTGCTAGGATGGTTTTTGGAGATTCCGATTCAACAACTTTTTGAACCACCATTGCATATCCATCTGCATTATAAGAAGAGACTAAATCATGTTTTACGGTGATGACTTCTTCCAAATCAAAACCAGATAACTCTGAAGCAAGAGCATCCGCATTATCACCAATGGCTAAAGCAGAAATGGATCCACCTAATTGTTGCGCTCCAACAATTGCCTCTTTACTCATGCGGTGAAGCGAACCGCGATTATCTTCTAATACAACTAAAATATCCATAATTTATAAAACCTTTAAATCTGTTTTTAATATTTCAACAATCCGTGTAGCAACGGAATCGGCATCCCCTTCAATCATTTCGGTTTGCTTTGATGTTTGTGGAATAAAAACTTTTTCGATTGTTTGCATTTTTGACCCAACTCGATGTTCTGAAACAGGAATGGATTTTATTTCTTTTCTTTTTGCACCCATTATACCCTTCAAGGATGGATATCGGGGTGTATTTAATCCTGATTGAATACTAATTGAAGCGGGCATCGGTAACTTCACCCATTGAAACCATCCGGATTCTAACTCACGTTTAACTCTAATAGAATCGCTTTGTACGTCCGTTTCCATTGCAAGAGTTGCGGTTGAGTATCCAAGCATTTCACCCAAAAGGACTCCGGTTTGACCCATCCCAGTATCATCAGATTGAAGTCCTGTAAAGATCAAATCAAAATTTTCTTCTTTTAAAACAGTTGAAAAACTTTTAGAAATTGATAAAGGATCTGTTTCAATTTGTCCATCTTCTTCTAAATGGATTGCGCGATCAGCTCCCTTGGCCAATCCTTCTTTAATTGTTTTTTTAACGCGGTCCGGCCCCATGCTAACAATAACAACTTCACCCTCTCCCGCCTTCTCTTTTATAAGGAGTGCTTCTTCAATTGCGAAATTGTCCGGTGGATTCATTATGAACGAGACTAGGCTTTCATCGACCCATGTTTCATCATTTAAGATAGGTAAGACCGACTCAGAACCCGGAACTTGTTTTACTAATACTGCAATTTTCATATATAATTCCTATAAGGATAAAGTAAATTTTTTTAATAAATTTATAGGGTGAATATAGAAACAAGATATAGGAGCAACCACCCCTCATGAGCAATATCAATACAAAGATTATTTTAAATTTAATTTTTATCGTAGGGAGTATTGTTTTCCTTTATTCTCTTTGGCTTTTGTGGGCGAAACGCAGTTATAGGAATAGTAAAAAGCCAAAATAAGCGGATAAGGAAATGTCTTTGATTCATCCCCTATGATGGTTTATTTTTCCATGTTCGTTCTTTGCTAAAGAATGACCGACTCTCTCATACAAACCCAACATAATAATAAAATAAAGGAGAAGCATGATGAATAAAATGCTCAAATTTTTCTTACCACTGCTCATACTGACAGGAATGTTGTTTTCCCAAAGTATCGAGGCGAATTGGCATCTCAATGCCGCTATCGTACAATACACCTACGAAGTGCGACCTTTCGATAGTCCTGAAGACAGTCTTGAGGCAAGCTATGAAGTAACGGCATCTTGGCCAAGTAGTGCTGCTGCTGCTGCTGGAATGGGATATACTCATACTTTAAGTGAAGTTGAAATTGGAGATACACTCGCGGTTGTCACGGTTCCATTAATTAATGAAACACTTCTGCAAATGTTTGGCGTTGCCATGAATGTTGATTTAAATGATGATAATACATTTACAATTAATGATGGAAGTACCTATCCTACAACAGAAACTGTAAACTGTTCTACATTTGCTACAGTTCCTAGCGTTGCTGAAAATGGAACATGGTCTAGTACGCCTGGTTTTACACCCACAGAAAATCCAAACAACCATACAATGGGTTGGGGAATTTCATTATCTGATGTATTCGCACAGTTTAATGCTGCTGATTTACTTGGCGGTGTTCTCGGTGAAGATTATGGCTCCGGTACAGATATGGAAAACTGGGGAATGGTTAGTATTGACTATACGGATGAATCCCATGCTACACCAGCTGGTTTAGAAATTTACTGGGAAGCACATGATGGATCTGGTAGTGGACTCGGCGTTGACGATAATGGACAATTGAATGGATGGACAGGTGTTCCTGTTGTTCCTGGTGATACTGTTACATTTGGAAATATGGAAGCATATCTATATTATATGCACCCAGATACTAATCTTTGGTATGATTTAGGTTGGACTGGTGGAGATGGATTCTCATTCCCAATGATTGGTGGCCCTGGTCATCCAATTGATCCAGATGACGATGATACCTATACCCTCGACCCTGTTACTGGTGAAATGATTCCATTAGGGCTCGTTGAAGTTAATCACGGCTATTTATTTGACCCAATGGGTGACGATGGCAGCTACTTTAATGGCGATGAACCTTTACAAGCTACTGGTTATTTCTTTACATACAATTTCATGGAAGCTGCTGGAACATTTCAAGGTGTATTTGAAGCTATGTTTGGAGCAACCAATGATGTGAATATGTCCGCAACTGCGGCCGCAGATTCTGTTGCAACCATTTATCTAGATCCTCCCTATTCTACAGGTGTAGCAACTGCAGTAGGTGATACACTCACAGATATGTTTAACGCTTGCTTTGCTGTTGTGGGTGATGTAGCAACTTGTCTTGAAGTGATGGAAGCTGGACCAACTTTTTCTCTAATGGGTGTAAAAGAAGCTTGCCCAGATGAAGATGGATGTGGTGTTGATGATTCCGGTTGGGATTATAACACGGAAGATGAAACAGGTCGTTTAATTTTTGAAATCGATAACAGTTGTATCCCAGATAATACCACACAACGTGTGAATACTTTCTGGTCAAATACAGCCTTAGCCGTGGATGATGATGCACCTATAGCTCAAAAGTTTGAAGTGTACGGAAACTATCCAAATCCTTTTAATCCTTCAACACAAATCAAATTTGCAACTGAAAAGAACTCAACTGTTCAAATCACGATTTATTCTATCTTAGGTCAGGAAGTAACTGAACTCCAAAATGGAGATCTTGCTGCCGGGACT
>JABHAX010000157.1 GCA_018674095.1 Fidelibacterota bacterium | reverse complement strand
TTAGAACAGCAATACCATTTCGTCGGGTCATGACACCAAATACGCCCAAAGAAAACAAAATGGCCGCAACAAATAAATAAGTGTTTAATTCGTACATTAGTTTTCTTTCCTGGAAAGAACTGCGGCACCGATTAAAGCTCCTAGTAATAAGAGTGAAATTGCTTCAAAGGATAACAAATATTTAGTCAGTAAAAGTGTCCCGATTCCTGCTACAGTTTCGATAGGCTCAAGGGCATCCGATTTATACCATGGTGTTTTTGAGACGACAAAACTAATCAATATAAATAGCCATATTGCCATTGCACCCCCTACACCCTGTTGAACATTGGATTGCGAAAGACGAACAGATGAAATGCGATTCGTAAGCATAATTCCGAAAACGATCAAAACCAAAATACCACCAATGTAAACCAATAACTGAACTCCAGCTATAAAATCAGCCCAAAGAAAAATATAAATTCCAGCAACACCGAATAAAGTAAATAAAAGTGCCATAGCAGAATAAATTAATTGATTATGTAACACAACCACTCCAGCCGATAGAACTGTCATAGTAATGACAAACCAAAATGCAATTTCAGTCATTAACTTTCTGCTCCATCTTTGGATAATACCTCATTCATACCTTCTTTCGTGCCTGGTTTTGCAAATCGATAAATTAAATCACTTCTATCAAACTCAGAAAATTCATAATCAATAGGATGCTTATCTGCGTTTGGGCCTCCCGTCATATAAATACATTCTTCCGGACAAGGATAAGTACACAAATTACAATAACAACATTCTGTCATATCAATATCGAAACGGGTTACAACCAAAGCTTTTCGAGATCCATTGGATGTTACGCCTACATGACCAATATCTTTAATATCATCTCCACGTACTGGTGCTTTTTCAGTAACAATTTTGATACATTGTACGGGACAGATTCGTTCACATTTTAGGCATCCAATACAATCATCAATATCAACATGAAGCCTAGTTCGAATCACATTATAGTTACTATGGTCGAATCCAATATTTCTTTCTGGTCGTGGCCATTTTTCTTCTGGATATTGTAAGGTAACATTATTTTTCCTAATTCTCACCATATGCATCCATGTAATACCTAAACCTGTCATCATGGTTGACAAAGATTCATAAATATCTCTAAAATATTTTGACATAATTTATCCGAATACCAGTGTCCAAATTCCGACACCGAAAATGTTGATTAAACTGATAGGTAAAAATACCTTCCAGCAAATATTCATTAATTGATCCACTCGAAGTCTGGGGAATGTCCAGCGAAACCACATCATCACAAAAATTAAGAACACTATTTTACTCATCATCCAAAAAATACCCCAACCATTGGAATCAAAATATCCGGGAATTGGGCTATGCCATCCTCCAAGAAATCCAGCAGCGGCAACCGCACAAACCACTAACATATTTGCGTATTCACTGAGGAAAAAGAAAGACCATCGCATTCCGGAATATTCTGTATGAAATCCGCCTACAAGTTCTGATTCTGCTTCCGGTATATCAAAAGGAGTTCGATTAGTTTCTGCCACAACGCTGATGAAATAAATAAAAAATGCTATAAAGGAAAATGGATTGGCGAAAATTATCCAATTAAACATACCACCTGCTTGGTATTGGATAATTCCTTGCATACTCAAGGTCCCGGTCAGCATGATTATTATAATAATTGAAAGGCCTGCTGGTATCTCGTAACTGATAATTTGCGCAGCAGATCGCATCCCACCATACAAAGACCACTTATTATTGGACGACCATCCGGCAAGAATGATTCCGATTACGCCTAAAGATCCCATGGCAAGAATATAAAAAATACCAATATTGAAATCAGCGACAATTACGTTTTCTCCAAATGGGACTGCCACAATCGTCACAAATGCACCGATAAAAATCATGAATGGAGCTAAAATAAATAAAAGTTTGTCTGCATTTTTAGGAATAATATCTTCCTTGGTTAACAGTTTGAGAGCGTCCGCTACTGTCTGAAGTAATCCCCATTTTCCTGCATGAAGTCCCACGCCTTGCCCCATGGGGCCAACGCGATCCTGCATAAAAGCAGCAACTTTCCGCTCTGCGTAAACCATAACTATCGCATTCACAGCTACAACAAGAAATAGCAAAAGACATGGAATCAGGATTGCAATGACCAACAAAAGTCCACTCCCTTCCATTGCCGGGATGATAGATCCAAGAAAATCAAATAATGTATCAACGCTCATCGATCAATTTCCCCGAGTACAATATCTAAACTTCCTAAAATAGAAATGACGTCTGACATCATCCATCCACCAGCTAATTCTCCTAAAACGGATAAAGCTGTAAACGCGGGTGATCTCATTTTTACCCGAGTCGGTATTGGGGATCCATCACTTTCAATATAAAATCCTAAATCGCCTCGTGGCGTTTCTGTTCTGCTATAAATAGAGCCTTTAGGCGGACGAATCTTCTTGGGAAGTGCTTGATGCACATCGCCATCTTTGGGCATTTGAGCCAACGCTTGACGAAGAATTTTTACAGATTCTTTAACTTCTAACATACGAACATAATATCTGTCCCAACAATCACCTAAAGTCCCTTGTCCCCCATCTCCAATACAAACATCAAAATCAAATTTTTCATAAATCGAATAGGTATCATTTCTCCGAAGATCCCACTTTACACCAGAGGCACGAAGGTTGGGCCCGGACACACCATAACTGATGGCAACATCCTGAGGCAATACACCAATATCAGCTGTTCTTTCAATAAAAATTTTATTATAGGTAAGTAGTTTATTGTATTCTTCTATTTGCGGTTCAAAATAATCTAAAAATTGGAATGCAGTTTCCACAAAACCTTTTGGTAAATCATGACTAACACCACCCACCCACATATAATTATAAAGAAGGCGAGCACCACACGTCATTTCAAACATGTCAAGAATACGTTCTCGATCGCGTAGCATAAATAAAAACGGTGTAAAAGCACCAATATCTAATCCGTAAACGCCCAAAGCTAAAAGGTGACTTGCAATTCGTTGAAGTTCAGCCATAATTACGCGAATATATTCCACTTTTTCTGGCACTTTCAGTTCCATCAATTCTTCTACAGCAACCACATATCCAAAATTATTCGCCATGGCAGCAAGATAATCACAACGATCCGTGAAAGGGATAACCTGATCATAAGTCATATTTTCGCAATGTTTTTCAAAACAACGGTGTAAATAACCAATTACCGGTGTGATTTCAGAAATGATTTCACCATCCGTTTTTACTTTAAGGCGCAATACGCCATGAGTACTTGGATGCTGCGGCCCAATATTTAGGACCATTTCTTCGCCGTGAACTACTCCCATCCTTCCTTCACTTTCGGTATTATTATACCGTGATATGTTTCTTGCACTTCATAATCTTTCCGTAAGGGATAGCCTTCCCAATCTTCCGGAAGTAACATTCTCCTGTGATCTCTATGACCATCAAAAAAGATTCCAAACATGTCATAGGTTTCGCGCTCAAACCAATCTCCAATTCGCCAAATTTGTTCAATGGATGGAATGTGTGCATTATCTCGCGATACAGCAATTCGAATCTCTATTTTATGATCATGTTTCATCGAATGAAGGTTATACCGAGCTTCCAGCATATTTTCCCCCAAATCAATTCCAGTATGACATTGAAGCGAATCAAAATAAAGGGACGGTTCAGATTTGAGCCATGAAGCAATTTCAAACCATTGATCTGGTTTAATTTGAATATGTGTATCATTTAGCGTATCAGCCAAAGAATCTGGGAATTTTTCTTCAATCATGAATGCAAATTTCTGATTTGGATGGTCTGATGGCATAATTTCAGCTGAAGATTCTTCTGGTGAAGATTCTTTCGCAGCAGCAACTGCTGCATTTTTTGCAGCTCGTTTTGCTTTAGCTAAACCTGATTTTACTTTAGATCGAAGGACTCGATCTTCAATGGCATTGATGGAATCCATATCACCGGCCAATCCTTTTTCGATTAACTCGGCGATTAATTTCTCTTGTTCAGAGCTCATGCCATTTTCCGTGTAAGTGGACGTTCATCCAAAATCTTTTCTTGGAGCTTTAACAAGCCTTCAATTAGCGCTTCTGGGCGAGGTGGGCAACCGGGTACATACACATCCACGGGGACAACAATGTCCACACCTTTTAATACATGATATCCATGTTGCCAATAAGGTCCGCCACTTGTGGCGCAAGATCCCATGGCAATCACATATTTGGGATCAGCCATTTGCTCATATAATTTTTTAACTCGAAGTGCCATTTTCATGGTCACAGTTCCGGCAACAATCATTACATCCGCTTGTCGTGGTGATGACCGCGGCATCATACCTAATCGTTCAAGGTCGTGTCGGCTGGCAGCAGCGGACATCATTTCTATGGCACAACACGCCAATCCAAATTGGAAATACCAAGGCGATGTGGACCGAGCCCATCCAATGAGTTTATCCAATTTTGCAACAACAACATTATCTTCAAATTTATTTTCTAGAATACCCATTAGGTGTTTTCCTTTATTTGAATTCTTTCATACCGACCTGCAGCATATTTGACTTTTCGTTTTACCCAATCTAAATCTGATTTAATCCAAACATAGGCTAAACCTATAATAAGGATAACTAGAAATATGGACATTTCAACCATAGCAAGAAGACCAAGGTCTTTAAAAACAACAGCCCAAGGAAAAAGGAAAACAACTTCCACATCAAAAATAAGGAAAATAAGCGCAATTACATAAAAACGGATATTGAACTGAAGCCATGCCGAACCTTCCGACACTTCTCCACATTCATAGGTTTCCAACTTTTCTTTTGTTTTCTTGGATGGGGCAACTAAGGATTGTAAAAATAGTGGTACAGCCACCATAATAATCCCTAGTATTGCTGCTACAAGAATGGTTCCAAAATCTCGATACATAAACCTTATTTTATTGGGGCATTTAGATTTGAAATTTACCTTGCGGTCATTTGCTGAGTCAAACTAAATGTCATGAATAAATAAAGGAAAAATCATGTCTAAGATATTGCTATCCAAAAATTATAAATAGGTAGCATACGTGAGTAGAATGAATATCGTAAATAGGTTTCTTATACTTATTTAAGTCTAACATCGTTATGAATCTTTTCTTTCTGAAATAAATAAAGCCTAATACGAGATTTGGAATAATAGATATATTGAACCCATTATAAACAAGATACCAAATAATTGATTATGTTTTAAAACAAATTCATCAATTGTAACATTCATCTTATCCATTTTTAGCACCATGAATCTAATAGAAAACCATTGATTAAAAATTCTGCTGATATTTTTTACTTTTCCAAGATTGATGATTAATAATCGGCAGAGGGGCAAACCGGCAATGATAAAGAGTGCCAAAAATATCATGAAACTTCCCAATAGTATTTCAACAAAGACCTCAGTGAAAAAGTTAGGAAATATAAAATCCATGAAACATTCTGGCAATTGCCATGAAAAATAATGGATAAGGGAAAAAACGAACCCGCCAACATTGCCCAACCCCAATTCTGACTATTTCGATAGTTATAGAAATCAGTTTCACGCATGATTTCAAACGGTTTTAACCGTTTTCTCGACGAATACTATTTATTTAATTTGGTATTCAATGATTTAAAATGTGTTGGTTTAAATATGAGAAAAAAACCAGAGAATGTTCCTGTAAATGCTCTGAATACAAACAACTATTTTAAACTATTAACTATAACTTTGTAAGAATTCATGACCTAGAAGATTAGGAAATATTTTGTTTTTATTAAAAACTGTGAAATAGCTGAAATTTATAACAAATTAAATTCTGATTCTCATTGTTGAATAATAGATCTGAAATGAAAGGAGATTGGTGTTAAACAATATCCTTAACTACCTTGATCGAAATTGGCGTTTCAGTCTTTTGATAAAATGCGAATATTTTGATTTTAAAATTTTAAAAATTCCTATTTATTTATTTTCGTTTTACGGTTGGTTCACTTCAGCAATTTCATCTAATTTTTTACATGTCAATTTTTAATTCCATGATTACTTCAACCCTGCCCTTTCTTCCCAAGTGGTTTGCCAAACCATTTGCCAAACCCTACGTGGCTGGAAAAACTGAAGATACCGCTGTATCTCATATTAATACCTTGAATGAAAAAGGATTCGCTACCACAGTAGATATTTTAGGTGAACATGTTTTAACAAAAGTTGAAGCCCGAAATATTACATCCCAGTATTGCCATCTATATGACAGAATTGCTTCTGAATCTCTGGATTGTAATATTTCCATTAAACCCACCCATGTTGGATTGGATATTTCTCTTGCTGAAGCCATGGCTAATTTCACGTCCCTTGTGAAAAAAGCACAGGAACATGGGAATTTTTTACGCATCGATATGGAAAATTCTCTTTTCACTGACCAAACCTTTGAAATCTATCAACACTGCAAAACGATTTACAAAAACGTGGGCGTGGTAATTCAATCTTATTTACATCGCAGTTTGGATGATATTCTTCATTTAGCGAATGAAGATTTCAATTCCCGAATATGTAAAGGGATCTATAAAGAATCTGAATCCATCGCCTTCCAGAGTCGTGAAGAGATCAAAGATAATTATTTATCACTAGCCAAAACTATGGCGGCGAAAAACGCCTATTCCGGCTTTGCAACACATGATCAGGATCTGATTGATCGATTGCTGATTTGGATCGAATCCGAAAACATTTCAAAAGACCTATTCGAATTTCAAGTACTATATGGAGTTCCCATGAGTGGCCGATTAGAAACGCTTCTTGAAGCTGGCTATAAAGTTCGTGTTTATGTTCCCTACGGTCCGGACTGGTTTGATTATTCTGTCCGACGTTTAAAAGAAAATCCTAAAATAGTTTCTTATGTATTAAAAAACTTTTTTCGTAAAAGATAAAATGTGTTTGAGTTTTAAAAGTTTTCATGCGTCATGGCAAAATCACCCAAACACTTCAATACGTGAACACATGAACTCTCAAACACTGTAACACCTAAACATATGAACACTTCAACAATCAAACAAATCTTTGAATTAAAAACTATTGCCGTTGTTGGGATGTCCCCAAAACCGGAACGCCCCAGCCATTATGTTGCCATGTATTTAAAAGAAAACGGTTACACCATTATTCCGGTTAATCCGGGACACAAACAAATCTCCGGCATGACCTGTTATCCTAATCTTGAATCCATTCCACAAAAAGTGGATGTAGTGGGTATTTTTCGTCGGTCTGAATTTGTACCAAAAATTGTCGAGTCAGCCATTGCACGACAAGTAAAAGCCATTTGGATGCAAGATAATGTGATCCACGAAGGCGCAGCGCAGAAAGCAAAAGATGCGGGATTACTTGTTGTGATGAATGATTGTATGCTTCGGCAACATCGGAACATGCTTTCTTGAATTGCAAATATTGATTAAGACGAATGGTGGACGATGGAAACTGTAAATGTGTATAATTATAATCAGGTTGATATTCTTGGTTTTTATGGCGATTATAAAATCAAAGTTGAATTAGAAGATGCAATTTTGGAAGGGACTTTTAAAATAAAAAAAGGGCAAGAAAACCCCATAAAAATCAGTCTGAATTAATCCTATAATTAACCATTAAATACTAACTATCCCCACGTCTTCCCCATCCCATTTTGGTTCGAAGTGTTTGGAAATAATCACAATCTTCAAAATCTATCAAATTAATTTTAAAATCTGATTTTGTAATTTCAACCTGACTTGATGGGTCAAATGTTTCATGAATTTGACCATCAGCAATAAATAAGATTAATTCATCTGTCCCTTGAAAAGATAACATAATTTTTGAATTTGCAGGTACAACTAAGGGTCTTGATGTCAATGTATGAGCCGAAACAGGTGTAAGAATTAATGAATCAACTGTTGGCGTTACAATAGGGCCGCCGGCAGATAAGGAATAGGCCGTCGATCCTGTGGGTGTTGCAATAATAAGTCCATCAGCTTTATAATTTCCAACCAATTGATTATTAACATGAATAGTAGCATTTAGCATTCTGTGTGACTCACCATTACTCAGGACAAAATCATTTAACCCAACATGATTTATTTTTTCGCCATTTTTATGAATGGTGGCATGTGCCAACATTCTTTTTTCAAGAATATAATCACCCGATGCAACTTGCTTAAGTCTCGTAAATAAATCTTCTTTTGTCACTTTTGCCAAAAAGCCGAGACCACCCAAATGGATACCTAAAATAGGCGTTTTTAGATTTTCTATCGCTCGGGCTAAAGATAAAAATGTTCCATCACCCCCGAGAACTAACATAAAATCCAATGAACTCATATCTTCCTTGGATTGAATCGAAGGTCGGTTGGAATCAGGACATTTTTCATCTTGAATGATTCGAGTGGTTAAATGGGCAACTAAATAGTTTTCATCTGCCCAAGAAAGGATGTCCGGTAAAGTTTCCCAAAAGGATGTTTTATCCGTATTGCCCCAAATACCAAATGTCTTAGGTTGAATCATTCAGCGTCCTTTAATTCAAAATTACCGTCGTCTTTTTTGACTAATTTTTCAACTTTTTGTTCTGCATCTTTTAGTTGATTCTGGCAAGTTTTAATTAAGGTCATCCCTTCTTCAAAATAGTTTAGACTTTCTTCTAGGGTAGCCTCACCCGATTCCAATAGATTTACTAGGGATTCTAATCTTTCCAAAGATTGTTCAATTGGGATTTGTTTTTTTTCTTTTGTCATTCTAAAAATTACATGAATTATTGGGTGGATGGATTCTTTGTTTTTTCTGCTCCAAATTCACCGTCGCCCGTTTTCAATAAAAATGATTCTCCCACGGATATATCTGTTGATTTTCTTATGGCAGTCCCCTTTTCTGTAAATGCGATGGAATATCCTCTATCAAGAACCTGATTGGGGCCGAGACTGATTAACCGCTTTTTCAGTGATTCTGTTTTTTCAACTAATTGGGAATGATTCACTGTAATACTTTGAATAAATTGGTGATGGAGTTTGAATAATTTTTCAGTATGTCTTTTAATTCTTTTCTGAGGTTGCTGTACGGTAATTCTATTCTCAAAATGATCAATTCTAATCCAGGATTTATCCACTTTATTTTGAATTGCGCGTGATAAACTATATGCCATGTCAGAGAATGATTTAAGAATATTTTCTGTTGGAATACAAGCTAATTCCGCTGCGGCAGAGGGTGTGGGAGCTCGAAGATCTGCAACAAAATCTGATATAGTAAAATCTGTTTCATGTCCTACGGCGGATATTATTGGTATTTCTGATCTAAAAATTGATCGAGCAACACTTTCTTCATTAAAGGACCAAAGATCTTCAATGGAACCCCCTCCTCGTCCCACAATAATTAAATCGACTAAATTATATTCATTTAAGTCTAAAATAGCTTCTGAAATCTCTTGAGCTGACCCGTCACCTTGTACTTTTGCACTTCGAAGTATCACCTTTACGTTAGGGGCTCGTCTTGAAAGAACATTTAAAATATCTTTAAGGGCTGCGCCGGAACCGGATGTAACAACTCCGATTCTCTTTGGATATTGTGGGAGTAACTTTTTATGAATGGCGTCAAATAATCCCTCATCGGATAAGGATTTTTTCAGCGCTTCAAATGCTTTATAAAGATCACCAAGTCCCGCAGGCTCCATTCGGGATACTTTAAACTGGACTTGACCTCTTTGCTCATAAACAGTGACAGTACCATATACGCGAACTTCCATCCCATCACTGGGCTTGAATTTTAAGAACTGGTTATTCCCGCGAAATAGTACGCATCGCATTTCACCACGCCTATCCTTAAGCGTAAAATACATATGACCTGAAGACGGATGATGATGAAAATTAGAAATTTCACCTGCAACCCAAATATCAGAGAAATTTTTCTCTAATAAAAGACGGATTTGCGCATTCAATTCAGATACAGTATAGAGACTCCGAAGTTCTGGCATAGGTCAGATAGTAAGTCCTAATTAGGACGTTAGATATTAAAACCAGCCTATAAAATGACCGGTTTACAATTTATTTCTTTTTCTTATGACGATTCGCACGAAGACGTTTTTTACGTTTGTGCGTATTCATCTTTTTCTTTTTTCTTTTTTTACCGCTTGGCATTTGTTTTCCGTTTACTTATTAATGAGTTCATTCACGCTAGATCGCATCAATTTACTCGGTTTAAATGTTGGGACATATCGTTCTGGGAGATAAACTGTCTCTCCAGTTCCTGGATTTCGCGCTTTTTTGGGCATCCGATGTTTGATGCCGAAAGTACCAAATCCTCTCAGTTCAACACGTTCATTATTTGCTAGAGAATCAATGATGGTTCCCATAATTCCATTCATGACCGTTTCTGTTTCTACCTTTGTTAATCCGGTAGCATCTGAAACAATATTGACGATTTCCTGTTTTGTCATTACATTTCTCCTGGTGAAATTTCACCTATAAAAATTTTAACTTTCTTTAATCCAAATGAGCAATTTTTGGCCCGGATGAATTAAATGAGACCCATATTTCATATTATTCCAACGACGAATTTTGCTGGTACTCGTCCCAAAATCTTCTGCGATTTGCCCTAAGGTGTCGCCTCTTTTTACTTTATAATTCCTTTTAGAATGCCCAGACGGCCCCCCATTATTAGCTGTTCCCCAAACATGTCCACCTTTGAGAGGAACTTTTAATTTTTGGCCAACACGAACTTTATTTCTATTTCGAATTTTATTCACAGCCGCAAGGTCATGAATTGAGACGCTATATTTTTTAGAAATCGTCCATAAACTTTCACCATATCGAACACGATGCATGACAAATTGGGGTGCAAATCGTTCATTTTCGGGTATAGCATTCCATGTGATTAAAAACCGCTCTTTTTTCCCAATGGGTAATTTAAGAGTATAGGATCCTTCTGAGGGTGTGGCAGATTGACGTAATTCTGGATTATAGTCTCTTAATACTTTGGGTTTTATTCCCGCGACTCGCGCCAGCACGGCCAAATCAGCACTTTTTTCTAAAACCACTTCATCGTATCGGAATGGTTCAGCTTTGGGAATTTTAAACCCATATTCACCTGGGGATTGAGCAATGATAGCAGCAGATAAAAAATAGGGAATATAATTCCTAGTTTCTCTCGGTAAGGATTTAAGTTGCCAAAAATCATAAGTTTGATGAAGTTTGGATGCCCGTAAAACTCGCCCTTGACCGCAATTATAAGCTGCAAGTGTTAAGTACCAGTTATCAAATAAATTATTTAGGTCTTTTAGATATCGACATGCAGCATGGGTGGCTTTAACGATGTCTCGCCTTTCGTCCCTGTACCAATCCCTATTTAAGCCATATTGTTTCCCTGTTGCATAAATGAATTGCCACATTCCAGATGCGTTTGCATGACTATAAGCTTTGGGATTTAATCCTGATTCTACCATAGCCAAATAAATAAATTCTTCAGGCATTTCATGCTCAGCTAAAATAGGCAAAATAAGGTCTTTATATTGCATATACCGTTTTAACCAAATTTCAAATTGCTTACGTCCTTTGTTTTGGAAATAATTAATAAATTGATCCACTTGTTTATTTCGCACCAGTGGAATGTGCCCATCCCGATCATCCACCACAGTAAATTTAGTATCCCCCATTTCAATTTCAATTGCTTCTGTGATATCGGTTCGAATCCTTTCAGCCATACCAGGTGCATCAACATCTTGAACAGTCGCAAGTTTTGTGGTATAAAGGTTTGTAAATGTTCTATTGAATCGCTCGAATTCTTCTTTATCTTCCAAGTTCATTTCACCAATCTGGTCCGCTTCCATCATTAGTTCAAAAATTCGACTGAGATGATAGATTACTTCCAAAGTATCACCGTGATAATCTGCGATCACCGATTCTGCCAGGAAGTTTTTTGAATCCCTTAAGATGGCTGGATATCGATTACGGGATTCATCCAAAGCTGCTATACTGTCAGACACAGTAGGTACAGTACTGGTTAACGATGCCTCAGTAGGGAAAGACATGGCCCATGACCCGGATATAAATCCGAGCAAGATGGCAAGGTGTAGAATGGAGCTAAAGGTTTTATTCAAAGGGATTTAGACGAAATATTGGGGGCAAAGTTATACAAGTAAACTAGCTTTATCCAAGACCTTCTCTTTTTAATTCATTCACTTTTTGTGTAGTACTATATCCCGGGGTTAAAGAAATTATTTTTACAGACCCTCCCCTGGAGATGACATCAGCACTTCCTGCAATATCATCTAAACTATAATCACCACCCTTCACCAATATATGAGGGCGAATTGCTTGAATTAATTTGAGAGGTGTTTCTTCATCGAATATAATCACATGGGATACTGACTCTAATTTCATCAAATTTTTCGTCCGTTTTGTTTCACTCTCAATCGGACGCCCTTCCCCTTTTAAATTATTTACGGATCGATCTGAATTTAATCCAACAATCAAATAATCACCAAATTGGGATGCTTTTTGAAGTAAATCAATATGCCCCCGATGCAATAAGTCAAAACATCCATTGGTAAATACTATTGTCTTGGACGAATTTTGCCAAATTTTAATTTGCTGAATTAATAAATCTATTTGAGCCATTACAAACTTCTTTTCACTTTACAAATTTGACAAGCCCATCCTGCACAATAATGTTTTTTAAGATAGAGCAAACCCTGGGCAAGTGGGAAAGATTTTAACTCAGTATTCAAAAGTCGATTTCTAAAAAACCTTTTTAATTCACCATATGCCTTGGGTAACTGAAGGGATGTCCAATATTTTAAATAAACAGTATAATTTTGGAGAGATTCTCCGGCCATAAATGGAAAATGAACATTACCACACCATTCCACCCAACTCGTTTGACCAAAACCGTAATTCAAAAATAATTGTTTCAAGTCTTGAACCGTGTATGATTGACCCTCATCACTAAAAAGATCAAAACAAAGACATCCTACTTTTTTCATAATTTTCTCAGGATATCGAGCTGGCATAGACCCACCACGATGCCATTGAAATGATTTTGAAACCTTTAAAAAATAAATGATCCATTCTTCTCTTTTTATTTTATTTTTGAGAACAGGAAATACTTGTTGACCTAATGCTCTATAAAGTTTTCGATTTTCACCAGACCCAAAATTGGCCAAAGATTCGGATAAATAAATCTCAGTTAATCTGTGATTTTTATTGGAAAATAATGCAACTTTTTCTTCCCATCGTTTTAATCCCAATTCCATTAAAATATTTATTTGAGAAGAATGGAATTGTTGATTCGGTATGGGGCATTGGTACGGTTTAACTGATTGATGGATTAATTGAACGGTAGGTATATTCAAAATTGGCTTTTTCGAAAAAGAATTCACTACATGAAGAATGACATCTTTATAACGTAGATTATTCTGGTGCCCATGGGACATCCAATTTGATTCATGAACATGGAGTTCTACTGCACCCTTAACCATTTTACCCTTCGCCCAAATAATGGCCTCTAAAAAATCTGGCCCTTCATTCTTGTTCAACCTTCCGGGAGAAAAAATTGTTATTCTATTTCCGTCCCGATCTATTAATAGGGAGCACGGTTTTAATGAAGCCCATTCTTTCATCATATTTGATTCCAGTATGGGCGAAATATCAGAAACTTTTTCACCTAAATTAGATGATTGATGTAGTTTATAATTCATGATGCTTGATCTAAAAGAGCTTGGACGTTTTGTTGAACAATAACAGCCAATTCACGCCGAGTATCATTCGAATAATTTTCTGACGGTATGGGGATCCCAATTCGCAACTCTATTGGATGATTTTTCATAATCCATGAGTCTTTATCTAACATTTCGAAGGTGCCTACGAATGCAACCGGTACAATCTGAATTCCCGTTTCTACCCCAATAAGAAGTCCACCACGTTTAAATGGCTTTAATGTACCATCAGCCGTCCGTGTCCCCTCAGGAAAAAGCAAAACGGATCGCGGTGTTTTTTTTAGAGATTCTTTTGCAATATTTAAGGTTTCTATTGCTTTGTCTTGCCGACCACGTTCAATGAAAATATGCCCACCAACCTGCATCACCCATCCAAGCAATGGAATTGATTTTAATTCTATTTTAGCAATAGACACCAGCCAAAATGGAAGACCGGCAAATGCTAAAAGTATGTCAAATCCAGATGCATGATTTCCAGCAAAAATATAAGATTTATTTAAATCAAGATTTTCTAGACCCTTAACTGTATAAGTTACACCGCCCATAAAAAGAATTAATTTTGCCCAAATTTGGGCACAGGTCCCAAGGGTACGGCCTTTTTTTGGTTCAAACAAAGATACAAGTATTCCGAATAACCCTAATAGAGTCGTCCAAATTGCGGTAAGAATGAGAATCCAAATATATCGCAATCAGGATATCTCCTCGAAGCCCAGAAATTTGGCAACATCTTCTGGGAATTTGATGGTACCATCTTCTTGTTGATAAGTTTCAATTAAAGCAACCATTAAACGAGGCGTTGCAACGCCCGAACCATTAAGGGTATGAAGAAAATCAACTTTATTATTCTCAGTTTTTCGATATCGAATATTGCCTCGACGGGATTGAAATGTTTCAAAATTACTACATGAGGAGACTTCCAGCCATTTCCTATCCCCGGGTGCCCAAATTTCAATATCATAACATTTAGCAGCAGCAAAGCTAAGATCGCCGGTACACAATTCTACAACACGGTAATGTAATCCTAAAACCTGTAATATTGTTTCTGCTTGGCGTGTAAGTGACTCTAATTCTTCGTAAGATGTTTCGGGTGTAGTGAATTTGACAAGTTCAATTTTATTAAATTGATGAACACGAAGTAAACCTCGGGTATCCTTACCATAGGATCCGGATTCTCTTCGAAAACAAGGTGAATAAGCAACATATTTTATAGGAAGATCAGCTTCTTCCAAAATTTCGTCCCGATGCATGTTGGTGACTGGAACTTCCGCCGTAGGAGCTAAATATAAATTATCCACTTCAGTATGATACATATCTTCTTCAAATTTTGGAAGTTGCCCTGTGGTAAGCATGGATTCCTTAAGCATGAGGACGGGAGGAAATAACTCCGTAAATCCATATTTAGATGCATGGTGGTCAATCATCCCATTAATAAGGGCACGTTCTAATTTTGCCCCTTTACCAGTATACAACGGAAAACCGCTTCCTGATAATTTTGCCCCTCGTTCAAAATCAAAAAGTTCAAGTGATTCACCCAATTCCATATGCGTTTTGGGGTTGAATGGCATATCAGGTTTATCTCCCCTACATCTTATCTCAAAATTATCTTTTTCATTGTCCCCTTTGGGTGTACTAGAATGGGGAAGATTAGGCACACGATACATTAAAGTATTTAAAACAAAATCTACATCATGAAGTTTTAATTCGATTTTCTTTAAATGATCTCCCAAATTTCTCATTTTTTGAATCGCATCATTGACATTTTCACCAGACTTTTTAGCTAGTCCGATAGATTCAGATGCAGAATTTCGCTCTGCGCGTAAATCATTTATTTGAGTTTGGTATTCTCTAGATTCTTCATCCAATTTTAATATTTCGTCCAAATTTACAGCATCGCTTTTTAATGCGAGCCGTTCATGGATGAAGGTTGGATCTTTACGTATCTCTTTTATGGATATCATTATTTTTTACCACAATAATTAGGGCGAATTTATTTTTACCAGTTTGCATTAACAACTGAATAAGAAAAAAGAGTACAATGGGCAACTACCCGGGCAAAATTTATATTGGATTCATTTCCCATATAAAGTAATTTTATGGAATCACTTAAGGATTTCTATCGATAAAAACTGCGCCCAGTTTACCATAAAAAAGGCAACATAAAAAATACAACCAACGTCTTGGCGATAGCAGATCCTTATCGCATGTCGAAACCTCGACGAATTATCACTAAATATTATGAATAAAATTTTTCTTCTAATTGGAGTTTCTGCATCCTTATTTGCTCAAACACTTGATATTAACGCATTGAGAATGGCTCAGTCCAGAATATCTAGTTCTGGCTATACCAATGCAACCAGCGTTAATGATAGACAGGAACAAACGAGAATAAAAATGGAAAAACCAATTAATCCAGAGCAGTATTTGGTTGGCCCGGGCGATCAATTTCGAGTCAATATTATCTCAAGTGATGATATTTCAATTTACACATTAATTGTGTCCCCATCAGGAGATGTTCTAATAACAAATGTGGGGATTGTACATGTAAACAATCTCACTCTGGCGGATGCAAAAAGCTCAATTATATCAACAATACTTGGTGCTAATCCTACAGCAAAAGTTTATATACTTTTATCTGAAATCCGGGAATTTAAAGTCAAAGTGATTGGTCATCTAAAAAATCCAGGGTTTTATACCGTCACGCCAGTTTCTCGAGTATCTGACTTGCATGAAAAAATTCTACTAAAATTAAATTCCGAGCCATCTAATGATTCGGATACCGATTCTAAAGAATATCTATATCCGGAAATGTCCAGACGTAATATAGAGATCTTTCGAAATGGAAAATCTATTCCGGTAGATCTGGTAAAATTTGGATCGACTGGAATAGATAGTAATAACCCATTTCTTCAGCAAGGAGATGTAGTAAGAGTACCTCTGAAGGAACATTTAGTCAGAATTTTCGGTGGTGTAAAAATCCCGGGAGATTATGAATTCATAGATGGTGAATCTTTATCTCAGTTTGTAGATCTGGCCGGCGGTTTAAGGCCTGATGCAGACCCCAATAAAGTAGAGATTACTCGGTTCATATCATCTAAAGAAAAATTTACTTTCATCACAACAATGTCACAGGCAGATACCATTTTAATTTCATCAGAAGATCATATCATGGTCCGGTATGATCAAGAATATAAACGTCAGAATATTGCTTACATCACTGGGGAAGTGAAATATCCCGGTGTATATGCAATCGAACCGGGCAAAACAACCATCGGTGAAGCTCTTCAAAAAGTAGGTGGATTCACAACAAGAGCGGATCAATCGAAAATTATTATTAATAATCAATCTATTGCCGAAATTCCAGATCGCGAAAATACTAGGATTTTATTGATCCCCGATGAAATTAGGTCATCGGAAGAGAAAGCTTATATAAAAGCTAGAATGCTCACCAAAAAAGGCACAATAGAATCATCTTCTTTAGAACAAGCAAAATCGCTCATGAGCCTACCCATTGTAAATGAAGATCAAATTGTCATCCTAGAGAACTTTAATTACATTGAAATCCTTGGAGGTGTTCTTAAACCCGGACGATACCAATATACTACAAATATTTCCTTTAATGAATATCTTGAACTTGCCGGCGGAATAACTAAAACGGCGACCCGAAAAAAGTTTATTATTAAAGCAGGTACAGGTCAACGTTTACCTATAAATAAAATGACCCAGATTGAAAATGGAGATACCATATTTATACCAGAAAAAATGGAATATAATAAATGGATCATTCTTAGAGAGACATTA
>JABHAX010000156.1 GCA_018674095.1 Fidelibacterota bacterium | reverse complement strand
GATCTAGATCAAAATCTAAGTGGGGATGAATCATCTGACAACTATACAGATGGACGAGTTATTGGGACCATACATGGTGTCGTAAAGGCCGCACATAGCGGCGCAAGGCTGAAAGATATTATAGTAACAACAGTTGTCAAAGGTGAAACATATTGGGTCTTTACTAACGATGTTGGTCATTACGCAATTACAAACCTTTCTCCCGGAAATTATGAATTAACATTTTCTGGATCTGATGGTTATGCTATTATGAGCACTGAAGAAAATATTCCGACGCTACAAGAGGCTGGAGTACCCGATATGGCAACTAGTGAAGACTTTCACCATGCAGTAACGAAGGATATGTCATTAGTTAGTTTGAATGCTGGAGTAACAGGAACAGTATATACCAAACAAGATGATGAAAATACGACATTAGCTGGTTCTGGTGTAACTGTAATTGCGGAATACGCAGCAATCTTTTCACCAAGCTGGTATAGTACGGTTACAGACAGCAACGGTGTATACAGTTTTTCAAACTTGCCTGCAGCGGATGAAGTTTCTGTTAAGACAATGCCATTCAGTGATGGTACTTATGATTATGCTGTTGCTACTAATGATGTAGGTTTGCTACCTGGTGTAACTGTAACAAATGATCCTATAATTTTAGAAATCGCTACAGCTTATCCATTTATTCTCACAAATAATTTTGAGAATGATGATTTTGGATTAACCGAAAGTTTAACGATGACATTTTCAAAAACCATGGATGCAAGTTCATTTGATATTACACTTTCTAGTGAATTATTTGTATCATCTTGGACTAACGATATCACACTTACTATTGATCCTTTGGTTACACTACAAGCAAGCACAACTTATTCATTGTCATTGAGTGGTGAATCACAAGATAACAATAGTTTCTCAGCATCCCTCAGTTTTATAACAGAGAGCAGTCAAATCGCAGATACAACAGCTCCCGCTCAAGTTACTGGTTTTGCTGTTGATGAAGAAGGTGATTGGACCGCGGATTATAACACGACATCAATCACTTTTAAGTGGAATACTGTAGATGGTGCTGATGCGTATATTGTTTGGGCGAGTGATAATCAGTATAATCCCAACCTCATTACTGTTGGCGTGTTTGAACATATGGATTATGTAACTGATCAATCCGGCACTGTTGTTTTACCTTCTCAGTTTGACTACTACGATGATGATGGCATTCAAACTCCGTTTACTAGCGGAACTGAGTTAACCTTTCAGATTGTTGCGGTTAATGATGCTGGTGAAGGGACTTACTCTGCTTCGGTAACTGTTGGTGATGAGACTTCTCCAGTGGTGACCAGTTTTAATCAAAGTGGTACTGCAGATAATCCGGATTCCACATCAACCCAATCATTTACAGTCGATCTATCTGCGAATGAGTATCTTTCTGGAGCAGACCCCACTTTTGGATTTGTTGAAAGTGGTGGAGACACCAACTATGTTTTACCGAACAGTTCTGTATCTCTGGACTGGGACTCTGATATGATGGGCGGTACTTTTACAGTTGTAGTGCCAGCTGGTAAAGATGGATCTGGCGATGAGTTCTTCATCACCAATCTAAAAGATGCTTCAGAGAATGCATCATCTGATACTGTAAGGGTGACTTTGGATTAATCTAATACTAGATTATTTGTAAAAGAAAAAAAGCCCCGACAAATGTCGGGGCTTTTTTTATAGTTAAAATATATCAGGGAAATTAATATCAAATAGTGATGGCAATTTATCTTCAAAATTTAGGCCAAAGACCAAGCCTACAGATGACCAGTAGGAACTTGGAATATCACTCGTAATATTTGCTACCCAGTTAAACTGAGTTACTATCCCTATAGCTAAGGGCGTGGGTGATAAATTTAAAACCGCAGAGTAACCTGCAGTAAAACCGTACCCCGGAGATATAGGGCCGGCACCCATCTTGAAACCCATTTCTATATTCTTTGGAAGCCAATACCAGGAAAACTTTGGGTCTAATTGCGCTATCAGATAGTAACTCAACGTTTGAAAATTTTCCTCCGTAGTAGTAGTATCTGATTCAAAATCGTACCAGTTTATTTCCAGACCCAAGTTTACATCCATATCCCGTATTGTGAAAAAATCACGCCTTCCCAATCCAATGGTATATCCTGTTTGTGCTGTATGGTTTTGAAGGGCTTGTTCAATTGAAAAAGGAGTTGTATAAGCAATGGTTATAAACGATTTATCACCAAGATCTGATGAGTCCCGTATTGCTTTCTTCATAAGTTTTTCTGCTTCTTTTTCTTTCTTTCGTACTTCTTTTGCCTCTTTCTTAGATTTCTTATGAGATGCCTTTGCTTCCCCGGCAGCATTCAAATCATCTATTTTAGCTCTTTTTATTTTTTCTGCTTCTTCCACAGCGGCGAGAGCTAAGAGCCTTGCATCATTTGCTTCTTTTTCGGCAAGATTCATTGATTCAATTGCTAATGTAGCTTCTTTTTTAGCATCTTCCATTTCAATTTGAAATTGTTCCAAATCTTTAGCATTTTGTTTCGCCTTCAGCAATGTTTTTTCTGCTTCATTCGCCCTCAGTTTTGTCTCTTCCAATTTCTTTTTAGCTTCTGCTACTTTTTGGTTTGCTTCTTTCAGCGCTCTTTCAGTCTTCTTATAATACTCCAAAGATATTGCGACAGCCCCAGCATCCAATAAACCATGATCAACAATCTTTTTTCCAGTCCATTCCAATTTATAGGCATATTTATCCGGTGGCATAAATGGAATAATTTTTCGTTCAAGTTCTGACCCATCTCGATTAGAAATAACACGAATTGTTTCCTTTTCCTTCCAATTATTAATAAACTCAATGGTTCGAATTATTTTATTCTCCGTATCAAAATATTGGATCATTCGTAAAATATCTCCACCTTCCCAAAATAATAGATGACGACCCACAAAGTCTCCCTTAGAATCAAAATAGGAAGATTCTACAACTTCAGTTACAAAACCTTTATCTCTATGGGTGCTATAATTGAAATGATAATAAAAATAGGTAAAGCCCAATTTATCAGAGAAAGAAACTTCAGATGGTCTGCCATCCTTCCTGCTTTTTACATCTGCAATCCAACCCGGGCGGATATAACTTAATTGGTCAGCATAAAGGTATTTATCCAAGCGCTGAGCATTTCCATCTGTATGAAAGGCAACCTTATATTCCGATCGCGCACCCGATTTTGACCAAAGAAAATGGTAAGTTTCTTGTTCTTTTCTATCTTTCCCAAATCGAGTAACGGTTTTAATCCTACCATCTTTATTATATTTGGCTTCAAAGTAATCCTGACCATAAAAAGTTTGGGGCTCACTTTGGAGATCTAAAACTCTGCGATACGGATTCCAATATTTATAGTATTCTAGTCCACCAATTTTTTCGTGCCATTCTTTTAGTTTTGGCTGGTCTGTGCCCTTTATAAAAGACGTTAGAAACACCAAAAATAGATAAGTCCAGCGGATTAGGTTAATCCCCAACTCATTAAAAGCATCATAAGAAAAAATAATGAAAATCCTGCAAAAGCACCCGTTTGAAACCGTTTGTTATAATCGATGACATCTTCTTCAAGTGATTGATAATTCAGGACAATGGTTTCATGTTTTCCCTCTTCAACAAATACGTCTAAACGTCCCATCACTAAAATATCATTCATCATTTTTTCTTTGGATGTACGAGCGGAATATTCCTGTGTATAATCTTCAGGAAAGTATCCAACCTTATGCCAACCAGGAAGAACATCTACATCATGATCAAGGGGAGAATACCCCACCATTTGGTTGTCCACATAAATTGGGAGACCTTCGGTATCACAAATAATATCCAATGTGGTTCGTTCACGTGCATCCTTCCAAGAACTGGGGTGTTGTATTTTTTTTGCGTCATTTGGATTTGGAAAGACAAATGACGGATTTACATCTTTAGATTGGATGAATTCTTTAAATGTAATTGCGACACTTACCGCTTTCCCATCATTGTGAAGAATTACATCTAACAAACCAATTTTTTTAGAAAGCTGAAAGGAAAGTTGTAAAGAATTATTTGTCCATTTCTGTTGAATTTCTTGGATCGGATAATTGGAAATACTATTGATAAAATTTGAATCGGGACGAATGATATTATAAAAATTTAGAATAAACCAATTTTCTTGTTCGATCCATCCAGAAACATCTTTTCGTGGCAGTGAACTCGATAAATAAAACTCGATCTTTAGTCCAGTTTCCAATGATTCAGATTTTGCAAAATCAATGGTTGGTATTTCCTGCGCAAATATTCCACTCAAAATCAGGAGCCATAATGCGATTCCCCGAAAGGCATTTTTACGGGAAAAAAAACTCATTTTATTCAGATGATTCCTTATCAGGAACTGATAAATTAATCCTAATTTTTTGGGTTCTGCCTTTGGGCACATAAACATCCTGATAATCGGGGACACTCATTGCATATTTAGATGGAGGGGCATCTGGATTAATCACTCGTATTCTGTGCCATCCAGGATTGACGAGAAGCTTTTTAGATATAGGCGTTTGTCCAATGAGATTTCCATCAACAAAAACATTTGCACCATTAAGATTGCACGATAATTTTAGATATGTTTTTCGTTTAGTTAAATCAGGTGGGAGGGTATTCATTATCTCTGGATTATTTAATTTTCTTGTTTCCCGCTTAGTTTGAGATTTCACGACAGGTCTTTTTAATATTTCTTCAGCAGATTCAGGTACATAAGCCAGTGCCAATTCAGCCGCTTTTTCTTTTTCTAGTGATTTAATAGGTTGATTCAAAACAAAATTATTTTTTGGAGCCTCATTCGATAATGCTTGAGATAATTCATGGAGTGTTCCTCGTCCTACAATACCATCAACATTGGCACCTGTATAACCTCTGTCTTCCTGAAATTGCATAACAACATCTTCCGTTAGAGTACCAAAATCACCATCCACGCCATTATGGTAAACACCATCTGTTCCCAAATTATATCCCAACGCAAGAAGGGCTCTTTGAAGTTCTTTTACTTCTCTAGGTCTTCGAATTCCCGGCTCTAACATACCTTTGTCTAAAATCCATGAAACATCAATATCCGATTTTTTATAAGATTTTAGAAGCGTGAGAGGAACCGGTTTTTTTTCTACTTTTAGTTTTTTTACAATCAGCGATTTTGGTTCACTACTATCATCTCTTTCCAAATCATCTTCTGTGGAATACCAATTATCATACCATACAAAATATTTTTCAGGTCCATATTTTTCACGGGCATAAATAAATGAATCATAAAAAGGAGAGCCTTTGGATTCTTTTTTGGGCAAGGCAAATACTCGATTTTGATTCTTGTTTTCTGAAGTGGCTACTTCGGTTCGAATACTGTCATTCAATGATTCCCAGACTTGAATTAACAATACACGGCTCGCCTTGGAATGAAATATTTCAAAATCCTCTATAGGACGATCAAATAAATATCCTAATTGTACGGATTCATTATTCTCAGTGACTTCCAAAGCTAAAATAGGAGACTCATAAATAAGGTTATCTGTTGATGAACTATTAACTGATACGCCATTTAGAGTGACATAAAACCAATTTTCTTGCCCCACCCAACCGGCAATATTATCTATATCCATTACCTGATTGGTTACAATACGTAGTAAGGTACCATTGCTTTTTTTATGGGTTGTAATCAATTGTACTTCATTGGCATGAAGAGTTGGGGATACGATTAGGACGAGCCCAATTATTATCCCATATATAAATCGTTTAAATATCATTTAATTCCTGACGGAGTTGAATCACTTCATCCAGTTCATCTTGCGGATCTGCACCCTTTGATTCTTTTTCTCGAATTTGAGCACGAAGTGATTGAATTTTTTCTTTTAAGGGTATCGATTTTAAGATTTTTAAGCAATCAAATACAATTTGTTCAGTCGGAATCTCTTGTGTATCCGCAAATAAGATTTTCGCAACAGAATCACGTTCTTTCCTATCTTGAAAATACTCGATAATTGCGGAAGATTCCATGGACAAATTTTCATCTAATACATAGCTTGCTATTTTATTTAATAAGGGCGTTGTAAATAGTTCAAGTGTAATATGTTCTTTTACATAATTCTGAACAGATGGATCAACATGAACTAACAATTGTAATAATTCTATTTGCGCTTTATCTCGTAAACTTGTAAAAGTGACCGTCTCTTCTTCAGGTTCATTCTGCTGCGAAAATTGGGTTGTATTCACACGTTGGCTTTTCATCACCCGAATTAAATCTTCCTCATTTACCTTTAATTTTTCAGATAAAATTCGAACTATGTCATTCCGCACAATTCCATCTTGAATACCTTTTATCTCTCGCATGATGTCTAAAATATATTGCTGTCGGTCTGCGCCTTCTAAAGATCCACTGTCAAAAAAAGCCAAATGAAAATCTAAAAATGTTGTTGACGATTCAATAGCTAATAAAATTTCATCTCGGCCCACTTCCCGAACCCAATCATCCGGATCCTTATCTTTTGGTGGGCGAACGATTGTTGGTTCTAATCCAGCCTTTAGTAAAACCCAACCGGTACGAATGGCAGCATTTCCTCCAGCGGAATCACCATCATAAAATAGTATGACCTTTTTTGTGATTCGACTGATTGCCATTGCATGCCTTTGCGTAAAAGCAGTTCCAGAAACCGCCACAACAGGGTGAATTCCAGCTTGGTAAAGTTGAAGGAAATCCATATACCCTTCAACCAAAATCGCATATCCAATTTTGCGGATCGCATCCCGAGAAGCTTGGAGACCATAAAAAACATCGCTTTTTTTGTAAAGCGGTGTTTCCGGGGAATTCAAATATTTTGCTGGATCATCTGCACCAAAAATTCTACCACCAAATGCGATAGGTTTTCCAGATGGATGATGTATTGGAAACATTATTCTAGATCGAAATCTATCAAAGGTCCCTTTATCAGATTGGGTAAATAATCCCGATGAAGTAATATGAGATTGGGTGAAACCTTTTCCTTTACATTGCTTCACCAATTGGTCCCAACTATCCATGGAAAATCCAACTTTGAATTGTTTTAATATATCTTCTGTAAGACCACGATCTTTAAGATAAGCTAATGCGTCTTCACCTCGCGGTGCAAATAAATTATCTTGATATAAATTGACCGCAATTAAGTGAAGCTCATTCAGGGAAGAAAATAATTCTGACCCACCGTCTCCTTCTTCAAATTGGACAGGAATATTATATCGGTCGGCTAAATTTTTAACTGCTTCCGGAAACGGGATTTTTTGATATTCCATCACAAATGAAAAAACATTTCCACCGGAACTACACCCAAAACAATGATAAATTTGTTTAGCAGGCGCAACGCTAAAGGAGGGTGTCTTCTCTCCATGAAATGGACATAAGCCAAAAAAATTCGCACCACGTTGTTTAAGATCCACATATTGAGACACCACATCTACAATGTCTGCGGAGTCTCGAACCCGATCTACGATATCTTGTGGAATTTTTGCCATTAGGGTTGCGTCAATTGTTTTAAATATGATTCACTTAAAGCCACAGGATCTTCCCAATTAAAAAAGGTAACCATTTCCAATCTTAGTTTATTACTTCTTTGAGCTATTTGTGAATTCTCTTGAATAATAATTGACCATTTTTTCAAGGGTAAAATAGCAATCACCCAAATAAATACCATTACAATAAATCCACCCTTTATACCACCAAAAAGAAATCCAAGTGATCTATTCATGAGTTGATTGCTTCTTGATAGTAACGCAATATGTACCAATTTTGTTAATACTCTCGCCCCAATTAATGTTGCTGTAAAAAGGAGTGAAAAGGATAAAAAAAGTCCCATCCATTGATCGCTTGGAAGTATTTCGTTTAATTTGATAGATAGTTTTG
>JABHAX010000155.1 GCA_018674095.1 Fidelibacterota bacterium | reverse complement strand
ATTAAAGTATCTGGGGTAGAAAAATCCATTAATTCACCACTTATATTAAATTTATTGGTGTGCCCAGCCCAGTCACGTTCAATCTTAAATTTTTGAAAATCAACCGTATCATTCACGGTTATTGATTGGTTATCAATCTGGATATAGTTTGTAACAGGGTTAGTTGAAACTTGTACCGGTTGTCCTAATTTCCCAGGATGGAAATAGAATTCTACACAATTATCATTTAGAGATAGTGCACTAATAGGAGCAGCATACCACCATGAGCCCTCATCCCACATCCAGCCTTCGCCATAATGAAGCGTATCCATCAAACTTTCATCCACAAACAAGGTATCCACTGATTCAATCTGTGAAGAAATAATTTGAGCCAAGGAGTCTAATTGCTCCAAGGAAAAATCCGGATCACCGCCACCTTTTAAAATGAGATTATTCCCTTGTTGGTAAATGGCTGTTTCAAAAATAGTATCGGAACCAAGGTTGACTAATGCTGCGGCACAAGTGTACAGTTTATTATTACTTGCCGGCATGAGCCGTTTTTTACTATTCAGTGCATATAGTATTTCTCCTGAATTAAGGGAAGTCACTTTAATGCTCATGTTCACATCAAGGCCCGAGTCTATAATAAGTGCATTGATTGCATTTTTCAGAGTGGGGCTGCCTATATTGTTAAACAATGCAGGATGATGGGTACAGGAAAAAAACCAAAATGATGTAATAAAAAGGATTAGTCTAATTTTTGTCATAAGGCACCCTTACCAATTTTTCCAAGAATCGATCCAAAATTCTTGTGCCAAACTGGAATGCAGGTTGAAATTTATCATTTGAAATACCAATTCTTTTTGCAAAAGCTTGGGTGGCTTCAATGTGAGGCTGGATTCCCCAAATTGGCTTTGATTTATGAGTGATTCCATCAATTTTAACCATTTTACTGGAGATCGATATATCAAAATTTTCAGGACATGATGTAACACCTTCTCGATGTGAGTAAATAAGATTCCCTTCTGCAGATTCTCCTAATATTGAATGGCTATTCAGTTTTACCGACCTGGCACCTCTCTTTTTTTTATCATTCCAAAGATAATCGATTGTTCCCCCAAACATATGGGCAATGAATTGATGTCCAAAGCATATGCCAAGAGTTGGGATGCCACGAGCAAAAGCCTGTTCCATTATTGAATGAATATTTGACAACCACTCATGTTTGTCGTGGACAGATGCAGCACTTCCCATCAAAATAATTCCGCATGTTTCACCTATTACTTTATCCATACTTTTGGGATCAAATAAAGCGGGTAAATGATAAGTAGTAGGGACAGGTGATCGAGATGAAATATGGTTATATGATTGTATCTCTGGCTCGATTAAGAACGGGTCTATGACCATTAGATATTTTGAATTCATTTTTGGAAATTATTTTAAGAGTAGAATTATTTTTGAATGGATTGAATAAAATCTAAGGGCCGAGTACCTTTCTTTATTTCTTTTAATAATTGGTCACTGCCCCACAGTCGGTTTAAATGTTTTTCTTTAAATGTAATATTTTTGGAATACATGGAGTAAAGAGTAAATAAAGAAACTATACCTGTATTTACGCTGTTATAATTATTTCGATCAATGATAACGATTTCGACCCCAGAACATTTTTCATCCTGAAATTTTGGGTAAGTGGACATCCCCGGAATGGAAATAGGTGTAAATAAGACGGGCTTAAATACAACTCCCGGTAATTTATATTTATTGAGTTTTTGAGATAAAAGTTTTCCATCTACCCATGGAGCACCAATTTGTTTAAATGGATTCTGGGTTCCACGACCTTCACTCAAATTTGTTCCTTCAATGATACACATTCCAGGGTAAATAATGGCTGTTTCTAAGTCCGGAATATTTGGCGATGGTTTTACCCAAGGTAAATCTGTTTCATCAAACCAAAGATTCTTTTTCCAACCTTCCATGTTGATTATTACTAATTCTGGTAGGGGAGAGATCCATTTTTCTTCAATTATTTTATAGGCCAGATCGCCCACGGTCCCACCATAACGAATTGGGATTGGATAATAACCCACAAAAGTTTGATAATCCAATTTCAAGATTGGTCCTTCAATAATATCGCCTCGAATTGGATTAGGACGATCCAAAACGATCACTGAGATTCCTAGTTCCCCAGCAGATTCCATGACTAATCCTAACGTGGTAATATAGGTATAAAACCGAGCACCAATATCTTGGATGTCATAAAGAATTAAATCAATCCCTTCAAGCATTTCAATTGAAGGTTTCCGGGTTTTTCCGTAGAGACTAATGACTTTAGGTAAATTCAAATTATTTTCTGAATAGGAGATTTTCTCCCCAGCATCGGCCTCACCAAAAAGTCCATGTTCTGGAGAAAAAATAATTTTCAAATTCACATCATCCATTATCATGAGTCGCTTGTAATTAGGAATACCAAAACGATCAATCCCACTGTGATTGGTAACCAGTGCAATAGATTTTCCCTGGACGACATATTGCTTCTTTTCCAGCAGCACATCCAAGCCTGTTAAAACATGAATTTTTTCAATAGGTGGTGATGGTTTTTTATTAAAGTGTTTCAACTGTTCTTGATGAATTGATGAGTGTCCTTTTTGGGCAAAAAGGAAAGGGAGAAAAAGGAGAAAGGAAATCCGGTGAATCATTTTAATAATGTTACTTTCCTAGAATGTACAGTTTTCCCATTACTGATAGAAACAAGATATAATCCTGTTGGACTTGGTTTACCTTTTTGATCTAACCCGTCCCAGGTAAAACTAGAATTATTTTGGATTGAAGTCAGGGTTGATTGGTTCACAACTCTACCCAAAATATCTGTAATGGTGATTGTTATTGTCTTATTTAATATTGATGAAAAATTAAGTATAAAGGACGTATTAGTTGGATTGGGATACAATTTGTTGATTACAAGGGAAGATGGCATTAGAGATGGTATATTATCTCCAATTCTCAGTTGTGATTGATACAAATTCATAATTTCCACCATAAGCTCATTTCGTTTAGGTACGGGGTAAATTGTTTCGAATCCAACTGCAAGATAAACCAACCCACCATCCACATTACCTGATCCAAATGTGCCCACATATTCAATTCCCATGCCACCTTGTGTTGAATAATTCACCCCGTCATATTTTGCACAAATAGAAGCGTCTCCTACCGGAAAAATTCGATCAGGCCAATCAACATCATAAGTACCTTGGGAACCATCATCAAAGGTAACCCCTGTGATGCCGTCAAAGATGCTATTATTAGCGCCATATCCACTATAAACATTACTACCAGCTGCATCGGAGATATAATCTGCTTTTAAATAATTAGTATAAAATTGGTGATCCGATGTACTGCCTTGCCCGGAAAGGTCATAGCCAATTTCTGATCCGGAGAGGAATAAAAATCTTCCACTTTCTAAAAAAGATTTCACTAGGGTTTGCTCTGAACCCGTAAAGGTACTGGTGGATGTTCCCTCTTCGCCTAGGATCCAATCAACATAATCATAATCGGTTAA
The DNA here is from genome assembly GCA_018674095.1 of Fidelibacterota bacterium. Taxonomy (GTDB): domain Bacteria; phylum Fidelibacterota; class Marinisomatia; order Marinisomatales; family UBA1611. Next base: position 3,328 of record JABHAX010000155.1, on the reverse strand, counting down.
CGAAATATTCCCATTTATCACTGCTTCATTGGATGCCGAATCAAATGAATACCCTGCTGTATGTAGTGCACTGCCATGTTGGCGAATAAAATCAAACGTATTATTTGTCCCTGCCATTCTATCAAACCCATTCACAATTAAGCAAAAAATTGGCTCATCCGTTGGAACTATACCCAGCATTTCAGTTTGTTCACTGTTTCCAAAAATATTCTTTGCAACAATGGTAAGAAAATACGTTTCGTCCTCTATTAATCCACTCATAGTGATCGGCTTTTCGGAAAAAATGCCTAAGGTATCACTGTCATTTTCAATTTCAAGATAATCTCTTATTACAATGTATTCTTCTGCTTCATTTGCGCCATTAAAATTAATTTGAATTTCACCACCCCCAATATTTTCCATAGATAGATCAGTTGGAGAAGAGGGGGGTAGCCCTCCACTAAATTTGGCATAAAGGAGTTCCCACAGTTCCTGATTGGTACCGTCATAACCTAATGCCCACATGCCAATTCCTTTCAGGTCATGATAAAGGGCAAAATCATATTTTAATGAAAGGGAAAGGCTGTCATCATACCACCCTTGATTCCAGTTTGAATCTTGATAATAATACCAGGGGGTTTGGGAAGATTCATGCCATTGTTTTCCATAGGAAAGGGCAAGTGGTTCCATTTCAGAGTATGTTTTTGAAACTCCAGTTCCAGTAGTTGCTGCACCTGGTGCGCTTGATGTAGTTGGCCATTCGTAGCCATAGTAGGGTATACCCAAGATCAACTTGTCTGCTTGAAAATTGGTTTTTTCCAAATAATCCAGCACTGTCCAGGTGATTGTGTATCCGGGACCGGTCAAGGGAGAAACAGGTCCTGTTGTAGAACTTCCACCCCAATGATATGCGTATCCCATGATGAAGAGCCCATCACTGATTGTTGCCAATGCATTATAATCCCAGGCATCATTCCAATCCACAGCCGGCATGGCCAATGTCACTTGTGAACCAGGAATCTCAGAATGAAATGTTTCGGTAAGATCTGTAATAAATGTAACCATATTCTCTTTTTGAGAGGCAGGAAAAGATTCAAAATCAATATTAACACCATCAGCATTTCCCGCTTGCACCTGTGCCAATAGATTATCGATCAGGTTTTGACGATAGGTTGTATTGCTGAGCAAAGTTTCAATTCCACTGGAACTAAATAGCGTGACACATAAAACAACATTTGTACCGTGATCATGCGCCTCGTTGATCAGATCGGTAATAGGCCATCCGTGAAGATTCCCCAAACTGCCATTCGTGTTTGCTTCAGCGCTGAAATAGGCCAAAGTAGAAATGAGATTAAAATTATAATTTTGCCAAGAAATCCCCATCCAATAAGGATGATACCCAAACACTTCTCTAGATGGTACCCGATTTCGTACAACCTTTGGTCTGATAGGGTCTATATTATCTAATCCAGGGAGAATATAATTCTGGTTATAGTATTCCAATTGGGTTTGGTGGATACTCGGAATAGTTTGACCAATTAAACAACCAGCCAGTACTATTATTATATAAACTCTAAATATCACAACCTGAAAAAATATCTTCAATTGTTTCCCGTTTTCGGATCAAGGTTGAATCTTCTCCATTCAAAAGAACTTCAGCAGCCCGAGGTCGTGTGCAAAATTGATGGGACATAGAATAGGAATAAGCACCTGTATCCATGACTGCAAGTAAATCCCCCTCTGTAACATCGGGAAATTCACGATCTGTGGCAATCCTATCCGTGTTTTCACAAATACGGCCCGTAATATCAACTTTATGGTTTGTTGGCGCATACGGGTCCCCCACTTTATAAATCCGGTGGTAAGCCCCATAAAGGGCAGGGCGCATTAATGTCTCCATGCCTGCATCCACGCCAATATAAGATTTATAACTGTCTTTTTCCCCTGTCACTCGTGTGAGCAAAATCCCTGTATCACCCACGACTGACTTTCCAGGTTCGATCCACAGAGCAGGTTTTTGTTCATTCCGTTTATCGAAGTAAGCATGATAATTTTTTGCCACATTTTGAAAAACTTTATTGAAGTCCAAAGGTGTTTCATCATCATGGTAAGGAATTCCGTATCCACCTCCCAGACTAATATAATCCATATGGATATCTAATTCTTTTTTAAGCATCCCAACTGTTTTTAAAATTTCTTTGATGAGTTTTGGGTAATAATCAGGGTCCAATACCCCTGATCCGGTCATACATTGAATCCCAAATTTAGAAATGCCGGATTCCTTGGCGAGTCTGTATGCTTTCACAATATCATAATGAGGAACACCAAATTTAGAATTTTCACCTCCGGTCACGATTTGAGAAAAAGCCCCTTTTCCAAAACCTGGATTTAGTCGAAATGCAATATCTTTTGGGAGACCAATTTTCTTCATGCGATTAAATGATGTAATATCATCCAAATTGATATGGACTCCATTATCAAGTGCATATTTCAGATCATCAGGTGATTCATAATTCCCTGTATAAATACATTGATTGCCTTTTATTCCACTTTTTTTTGCCACATATATTTCACCAGGGCTAGCACAATCTGCACCAATTGATGGAATGGCTTTTTTGAGGATTTTAATTAAATGGGGATTGCTATTTGCTTTAATGGTATAACATATATGGTATGTGTCAAAGTTGTTACAAAGTACATTATCGAGCCTTTTAATATTGTGGATTAGACGATTTTTGGAATAAATATATATTGGCGTACCGTATTGGTCAGCAAGAGAAGTAAATATTGACTTGTTTTTTATCAAATCAATTAGAGGATGTTTTGCCATATTATGAAAGAAAAGTATTAATTGTTTTTCCTTGAATAGTCTTGATAAATAATACAAAAATTATACTGATTTTATCATAATCTAAATGAATAATGTTAAAATAATCATTTAATTTAATTGCTATGAAAAGGAAGAATATTCCAAATTGAAATGGTAGGTATCAAATATATTTTTGTGATTAGTTTTTTAATCACAAGTTGTACAACACAGGCGGACCCCTTCAAATGGGTAGACACTATTCCAGATCCATGGTTGCTTTCAGAAACAGAATTTGAGTTTTATTTACCGCAATTTCATGAACGGTTCCCTAATTATCATGATCGATTGAAAGCATTGAACCTCTGGCGGGTTGGAACGCCCTACGGTTTATTTTGTCTCGGTGAAGAATCGGGAAAAGACAATGATCCCATACTACGAGCTGATTTATCCGATTGTACTGTTCATGTATTGACATCCCTAGCCTTTGCTGAAAGTTTTACCTGGCAAAATGCACGGGATGCTATGGTGGATATTCATTAT
>JABHAX010000154.1 GCA_018674095.1 Fidelibacterota bacterium | reverse complement strand
CTTGATAAGTGAACCATAAAATCGCCAACAGAGAGGTAATACCGAGAAAAAGTAAAATTCGATGCATGATTTCCAAATATGTTAATTCAATAGTAAATATCTAATAAAGTATTTAAAGAACAAAATGATATTCAGATTGAATATGTTTTTTTATTTGCTAACGTAAATTTATCCTTGATTTATAAATAAAAACAATATTATGTTGAGTTATTGAACACTAACAAACACCATCGAACCGATCATGTCATTAGTCCCCGATTTAAAACCCATTTCTAAATCATCATTCTCATGCGCAGGAGATTTGGGGTTCACATGGCAAGCTGGTAGTTATTCCAGTTGTGATGGTGTAGTTTTGGCAGGGATTGAAACTCAAGTCTGTGTTTACCAAACAGATCGTGATTTGATTCATGGTGGTCAACATGTGGAAGTGGTGACGGATGGGGTTACATCCAGAGATTCCAATAACCATGGTATTGCATTAGATCGAATTCGGAATAATGATGGATGGATGTGTCAGCTGTCATCAGGTCTATTTAAAAGATCGTTTTGAAGGTTTCTCCAGCCAGGAAGAAGCGACCCATGAACATTAGTGTGTAGTTATTTATTGAGATGAAAGTTTGGGATTGCATACGTAGGTCAACAAAAAGTAGAAAAGATAATTCCGAATAAAATAAATTTTATTAATAAATTTTATGCTTCAATATTAAAGAGAAAGCCATGAAAAAGTTAATTCCGTTACTTATTTTATCTTATTTAATGGGAGCAGATGATAATGCACCCAGTCAGCGTACTCGTGATCGGGAAGTGGATATCCACCACATAAAAATTGATGTGTCCGTCAATATTGAAGCGGGCATGGTCAAAGGCAATGTAACCCATACCTTTAGTCCGTTTAGCTCATCTTTAGATGCTTTTTCGTTGGATGCAGAGGATATGACAATCCTACGAGCCCGACTTGCAGGAAAAGATATTGGGTTTAACCAAGCGAATGATAAAGCGTATTTAACCCTGAATAAATCCATGAGTTGGGAAGATACTGCTAAGGTTCGTCTGGATTACACGGCGAATCCACGGAAAGGAACCTATTTTATCAAACCAGATGAAACTTACCCGGAAAAACCGCTACAAGCTTGGACGCAAGGAGAGGATATGGATAACCATCACTGGGTTCCCCTTTACGATTACCCCAATGATAAAGCCACCTTTGAAGTTTCCTTGACTGTAGAAAAGAAATTCACAGCCCTATCCAATGGTGAACTTATATCTGTGAAAAACAATAAAGATGGCACACATACATGGCACTGGCACGAGCACTTTCCCATGGTGAGTTACCTTATTTCTTATGTGATTGGCGAATTTGAGAAAGTAGAAGATTCGTATAATGGCATTCCTGTTAATTATTGGGTTTATGAAGAAAATAAACATGAGGCTCTTCGGTCATTTGGATTAACCACTGATATGATGAAATATTTCGGAAATCGAACAGGAATTGAATATCCTTATGAAAAATATGACCAAGTCATTATTGACGATTTTATGTTTGGTGGTATGGAAAATATCACCTTAACACATAACACTGATCGAACCATGTTTGATGAATTTGCCGCTCCAGACGTGAGTAGTGATGGATTGGTAGCTCATGAATTGGCGCATCAATGGTTTGGTGACATGCTTACAACCCGGAATTGGGCTCATGCTTGGTTAAATGAAGGGTTTGCCACCTTTTTCTCAAGAAAATACCGTGAAAATAAATTTGGATTTGATGAGGGTGAATATATTCGATTCGGTGAAATAAATGGATATTTTGGGTCGAATAAGAAATGGAGACGGTCAACGGTTCAGCACAAATTTTATGAGTCAATGGATGTGTTTGATGGCCATATTTATGCGAAAGGCAGTTTGATTTTGAATATGTTACAGGATTATATTGGGGAGGACGCTTTTTGGAGATTTATCCAACATTATACTAAAGAAAATCAATATAAAAATGTGGAAACCCCAGATCTTAAAAAAGCTATTGAAGAGACTACTGGACAAAACATGGATTGGTTTTTTAAACAATGGATTTATGAACCAGGTTTTCCTGAATACAACGTAACCTGGAAATATAATCAACGAAATAAATCGGTAAAACTCACTGTAAAACAAACTCAAAAGAGCACTAATATTTTTAAAATGCCAATTCAAATCCAAATCGATGATAAGCTAAAAACGGTTTGGATCGAAGACAAAGAAATGGTCTATGAAGTACCATCAGAAAAACGCCCCAAAATGGTCATCTTTAATGCAGGTATGCGAATTCCGTGTAAATTGACTTTTCATAAATCCATTTCTGAATGGATCCTGCAATTGGAAAAAGGGCCCCATATTTTAGATCGAATTGCTGCCGCCAAGGAATTAAGCACCAAAAAAGGCCGGCGCATTGTAGAAACTGCTCTACTCAATTCCGCAAAAAATGATCCTTTTTGGGGTGTTCGAAAAGAAGCGGTGAATTCATTCGCCAAATTGAAATCCAAAAATTATGCAAAAGAACTCATGGTCATGTCGGAAGGACAAGATAACCGCGTTCGCCGCGCAATCTGGAATGCACTCAAAAATTATAAAAAAGACGAAAAGGTAAGCGAATTCCTGCAAAATGTAATTGAGACTGATAATAAATATTATAGTATTGCCGATGCGTTTAAGGCATTGGTTGT
>JABHAX010000153.1 GCA_018674095.1 Fidelibacterota bacterium | reverse complement strand
TGAAAATAATTGAATTATCTGTCAAAACGTTCTAAACGATGAAATCCACCCTTATTATTGGTGCCACCGGATTCGTGGGTTCCTATCTCGTTCAGGAATTACTGAATTCACCCAATTTTGATTCTATCACTGTCTTAGTGCGAAAACCGTCATTTGAGTCGCATCCTAAATTAAAAGAAATCATTTTTGATTTTGAAAACCAATCAGAGATGGAATCACTTGAGCCTGTGAATCACATATTTTGCTGTTTGGGAACCACCATAAAAACCGCCGGATCTAAGGATGCATTCCGGTATGTAGATTTTGAATTACCCGATCGCTTTGCCCAATGGGCAGAAAAAATTAATGGGGACTCTTTTTCAATTGTAACCGCTTTGGGTGCCAATTCGGAATCTTCTATCTTTTATAATCAGGTAAAAGGCGATATTGAAAATAAAATCAAAAAAATGTCTATTCCAAAAATTCAGATCTTTCAACCTTCGCTTATTATGGGACCGCGGAAAGAATCCCGCTTTGGTGAACTTATTGGCAAGGGAATTATGACACTACTGAATCCCATTATGATTGGTCCTGCAAAAAAGTATCGCGGCATTCATGCGAAAACCATCGCGCAGGGAATGGTATTTCATTTAGCCAACAGTGGTTCAGGGCTATCAGTATTTGAGTCAGACCAAATTCGATCAATAAAATGAAACACCCGGCTTACTCATTTTTATTAATTATATATTTTTTTATAGTTTTCTACTTCACGCCCCAGAAACAACAGTAACCAAATATTATTTTCATTTTTGCAGTATGATGGCACCAAAACGGCTTTTATCGGCAAATAGGGCTTGGGTGATTGATTGACTGTATAGGATCAAAATAAAACCAGTTCCAATCTCATAGTTCCAAAGCCCACTCTTCTTATAACCCAAGACTTAAGTCGTGGGTTAATAATCATTTGATCCCTATAAAAACTTTTTTACTAGTATGTATTGCATAGTACTAAACTATACCCGTATACTTGCTATACCAACTAATGAATATTTAGATGAAACTTGAAAATACAAAAGCTCAAATGCGGAAGGGGGTGCTGGAATATTGCATTCTGTCCATCTTAAAAAATGGTGAAGCATACCCGTCTGACATTTTAATACGACTTAAAAAAGCAAACTTAATTGTGGTGGAAGGCACCCTGTATCCACTACTGACTCGCTTAAAAAATTCAGGGCTTCTTTCTTATCGCTGGGAAGAATCCAAGTCGGGGCCCCCTCGAAAATATTATTTTACCACCGCAGAAGGAATTGTTTTTTTATCAGAGCTAGATGAAACATGGAAAGACCTAGTCAAGGCAGTTCGATTAACCATAAAAAAATCATAAAGAATCATGAAGAAAACCAATACAATTAATCTGGGCAGCATAATATTTCACATTGAAGAAGATGCATTTTCCCAACTTCAAAATTATCTAAATGCGATTCGGTCTTATTTTTCCACATCTGAAGGTCAGGATGAAATAATCACCGATATAGAATCCCGAATTGCAGAAATTATGCAGGAAAAGAAGATTAGCATTATTACATCATCTGAAGTAGAAGATGTAATTGCCATTATGGGCAAGCCGGAAGAATACGGCGATGAATCAGACGATGCTGGATTTACGGAAACTCGCGCGACGCCTAAAAAAAGAATGAAAATATTTCGTCATCCAGATGACAAAATTCTGGGCGGTGTTTGCGGTGGGCTTGGCGCTTATTTTAATGTGGACCCAGTTCTGTTTCGTCTGGGGTTTTTATTAACAATGCTTATTGGCGGATTTGGACTTTTGGTTTATCTTATCCTTTGGGTGATTGCTCCTTTGGCAGATCGAGCATCAGATTATTTGGAAATGCGAGGAGAACCGGTAACGGCAGAAACCATCGGCCGCACCGTTGCCTCCAAAATTGAAGAAACCGTGTCGAATGAAAAAAATAAGACATGGGTCCGAAAAATATTAGCCGGACTCGGTGCAATTTTTGGTTTTTTGGTGGAAGCTATACAAGGTATATTCATTGTTTTGGGTAAAATTATAAAACCATTGATTGGTGTTATTTTATTAGGGCTCGGTCTTATTGCTGCCATTGCTTTATCTTGCTTTGTGGCCATTGCCACAGGAATTGGATTTGGCGGTGATTTTCTGGAAATCAATTACACATTAGAATCCATTTTTAATCAAATCCCTGTCCCACAAATGTTTGTTCTTATGGGGATTATTTTATTTGTGGGTATCCCTTTATTCCAACTCATTTATTTAGGATTACGTTTATTGTTTAATATGGCGAAGCAATCTAATGCTGTAAAAGGGACCTTATTAAGCTTGTGGATTTTTGGACTTCTTTTTATGATATTCTTTGGATTTCAGGCGATTACATTTTATTCTGAATCCGCCCGGAAAGAATTGGATATTGCTCTCTATAAAGTTTCTTCGGATACCTTGAAATTGAGTCTAAACCCTCATGAATATTTTTATTGGGATGAAAGAGATACAAAAATCATTGAAACAGAAAATGGCGAACATAGACTTTCATCTAATGTTGAATTGAATATTCGCCCTTCTCAGGATTCATTATTTCATTTGAATATCGAAAAACGCGCGAACGCTGGTTCTTTTTATGATGCAAGAGATTTTGCAGAAAATATCGACTATCATTTTATTGATGATAAAAATTCCTTGTCATTCAATCAATTTTTTCAATTCCCCATTGATGACCCTTATCAATATCAAGAAGTGGAATTAACCTTGCTTATCCCTGTGGGGAAATCAATTTATTTAGATGAAAAATTAAGATACTTTATCTACGATATTCGCAATATTCACCGCATGCACGATAGGGATATGGTAGGGCACATATGGAAAATGCTGGAAGAAGGATTGGTCTGCTTGAATTGTGAAGAACTTGATTCCTATTATGAAACCAGAGATTTTTTAGAAAAGGAAAAGGAAAGGGAGGTGGACAGGGACGCTCAAAGAGATATCAAACGACTAAAAATAGAATTTGAAAGGGCCGAAAGGGAAAAAGATCGTGCCTTGAAAATAGTTGATGAGAAACGAATACGGGTTGAAAAAGAACGGATTGAGATATTGAAAAAATTGGACAAAAATCAATAGTGATAAAAAGACAACCATTTTTCTTTCATTATGTCCAAGATATGAATCAATGATGAAAAATGAATTTTATGAGGTTTATAATTAAAGCAATCACTCTTATTTTATTGAGCCAAATTTTATTGGCTGAAAAAATGGAAACCCTGAAAGACCCAACCGTGGAAGCGGAGCGATTTTATGAATCAATCACTATTGACGGAAATCTAGAAGAAGAAAGTTGGGGGCGAGCCACGGGAACCGATTATTTTATAGAAATTGACCCGGGTGAAAATATCATGCCATCGGAAAAAACGAAGGTCAAAGTTGGTTATGATGAATCAAATCTTTATGTAGCATTTTGGGCATCAGCCAATCCTGCTGATATTCGCGCTTCGTACCAAAAACGAGATCGAGCTTGGGGTGATGATTTTGTAGCAATTTTTTTAGATACCTATGGGGATGCGAATGTGGGAACCATGATTGGCGCAAATCCTTATGGCGTTCAATTAGATGCAAAAAATGATGGGAATAATGATGATGAATCTTTTGACCTAATCTATGAATCTCAAGGAAGGATTACCGATTCCGGTTATCAGGTTGAAATGTCTATTCCTTTCTCTAGTCTCTCATTTCCAGAGCAGGAAGTTCAAGAATGGAAAGTTGGGTTTTATCGAAGCCTTCCACGTGAAAAAAGAGCCCAAATTGTTTGGGGCGGATTTGATAGAACTGATCCCTGTTTCTTATGTCAATTGGGAACCCTTACAGGAATCCGAGATATTAAACAACGGGGTAGTTTAGAGTTTTTACCAGCCATTGTTGGATCTCAAGCTTCAGCTCTAGATGCAAATAATACACTTCAAAAAGGGGACATTAACGGTGAAGCATCTCTTGGAATTAAATATAGTTTCAGTTCAGACCGCTTTGCAGAATTGACAATTAATCCGGACTTTAGTCAGGTAGAAGCGGACGAACAGCAGGTGGACGTGAATACAACTTT
>JABHAX010000152.1 GCA_018674095.1 Fidelibacterota bacterium | reverse complement strand
TTTTCTGGCTGGTCAAGACTGCTTCTAATCCACTAAATACATGGTTAAACAACAAGGTTGTTATACTATATTTTGCAATTGATTTCATTTGATTGGAAACGTATCGCTGGTCAAGATAATCAACTTTCATTGGAGTTTTTATCACTAATTCTGTACTATCTTCCAATTTTTTTTCATCCCAAAACCAATCACTCTTGACATCTTCCCATCCGCCAACAAATTGATCGTATTTCCCAATATTTTCGTAATAGTGAAGATTTCTTACAACAGAAACACTTGCTGAGTCAACCCAATCTGTATGGGTTTCTAAAATGTCTGAAGAAACAAATTGTCCAAATTCATCCGCCAGTGTTCCTGTTAAATGAAGCGTTAAATCATGGGTTCCAGAAATATGTTTCAAAGCACTAAAATTATCCCATTCCATTCCTTCAATTGTGTTGCCGGGTGGATTCTTCCAATTGTCAACCCAATTTGCAATATTCCAGTTTAAATCAGCATAAGACTCATAATCGTCTTGAAGTCCTTCTGCCTTTTTTGCAAAATATTGCCAAGATAAAATACTTCCTACTTCTACGCCAACAAAAGCAGCCGTTTTCCATAAAGGTGACTTATTGTATAATTGGCCAGCGCCAGGAAGTACCAAGGACATAATAAGAGGTTTACCCGGATACTGAATCTCTGGTTCATCCATTATTACTACAGAAGTAGAATCCTGCGCATTTAATGGTATTGCTAAAATAATAAATAAATTAAAAATCAAAAAGAACTTTAACATAGGCTCTGTCCTCATCTCCATATTGTATAGTTTTTTCATTTATCTCTCGCGTGAATTTGTCTAGTGGCCGATGATATTCCAGCTCAATTGCAGTAGGGAAATTATAAAAGGAATACCCATTCAATCGCCATTGAATTCCAATAGATCTTTTTAAATCTAAATCATCATTTGACCAAGCGTCACCAGTTTGAAAAATTGCACCAATTGTACTATTTTGAAAAATAATCCATTTTGCTTTCAAATGTTTTTCTGAAAAAAGTGGTGCCCTAAATGTCAAATCTAACATGGCACTTTTTGCCCCTTGAATTGAATAAAATGGATACCCTCTCAACCCAGGTAATCCTCCTAAATAAAAATGAAAAAATGAGTCCGAACTTTTATTCGAGATCCAACCGCCTTGTGTAGTTAAAGAAACTGTCCATCTATTTTTCCATGGCAATTCATAGTAATAGGATCCGCCACCTTGAATACGACCTAAATTATTATCAAAAAATTCTGCTGTTAATGTACCTGCTTCAGACAAATTTAAACTGTCAATAAATTCATTTTTTTCCAAATCCACTGACGTCCAAATTTTAAATCCTTTTGAAGGATTTATTGTTTTATCTAATCTTCTTTTCACCATATCTAAAGACCAATTGCCACTCAAAGACCATCCTTTGAAATAATCATAAGCAACACCCGCTTCTATCCCTTCAGAATGTAAACTTTGATTGATGAAGGCACGATACCACTGGCGTGTACCAGAGACTTCTAATAAACTCCCAAATAGTGGCAGTTTTAAGCCAGACCTAAATTGGACTAAACGGAATTTTATATTGTCTTTAATATCGTAAATACCTTGGTGTTTAGAATTATCCGTCGTGTTACGAGTTAAAAAAAATGTTTCGAAAAATATCGTCGGATAAAATCTTTTAAAATCAAAAATAAAAAACAAATCTACATCATTAATTTGATTTACAGATCCACCACCAAATAGAGATAAACGATGAATAATTTCACTAGAATAAAAATAGAATCCCGGTTTAACAGTTCCGTAATCGAACATGACTTTCGGCATGATGAACATATTAGGGAATTGATCTTTATAGGATTTTGTTTCAGTTTCAGTTAATTCAATAATTGGATTACTTAGGCCACGGTTATTTTCAAAATAATTGGGGGAATATCCAACAAAATCTTCTAAGATTGGATGAATAGAATCTAAAAGCGTAATTGTGTATGCCCCATTTTTATACATTGAATATAAAATCCGACCATCCTGTGAAATGTCTGGCATAAAGGCTCCACCCGATAAATTTGTAATATAGCCAAACGTTGAGTCAATAGGATTTTCTATCATCAAATTATAAATACCACTTTTATCCTGTGAATAGACTTTTATTCCAATGGAAGAAACTGACATATTTCTTTCATCATAAAGCGGTTGATTGTATTGAATCGTAATTTCGTTCAGGTTTAGATCTATTTTTCCAATATCACGATAATGATGTTTTGTAATATCAAACCATAATGAATGATCCAATTTTGAATAAGTAAGATGACTTAAAATAGGACGATCTTCAAAATTTGTTATCTTCTTTATTAACCCTGTTTTCAAATCCAATATATTAATATTTTGGCCACCATCGTAGGTCGACAAAAAAGCTATAGTGCTATCTAATTCTATGAATACGGGATTAAATCCCCGTGATTCAACTGTAAGCTTTTTCTCTGTTCCCGTTTCAATTTCTAATGAATAAATATCATAAAATTTTGAACCATGTTTATTGGGGAATTTTGGCTTTTTACTATAATAAATAAGTTCACCATCGGGATGCCAAGACGGTGCAGAATGAACACCACCCATTAGTTTTATATTTTCATCCGTGTCAAAATCATAATAAAATAAATCTGTTTGACTAAAATAATCATTTTCTTGATTTGACAAATAAACAAATCCATTTTTTTTGGGATGCCATTTCGGATATATATTTGTGGTTCCATTTTTTTGGATTTGCTTCCCTTCTACTGGATTAATTTCTATGGGAGAAACCAAAAGTGTATATTTCGCATCCAAAGATCTTTTAAAATCTTGATAGACTTCTTCACCACTTATTCCTACAACATTTTCGATTGCTTTATCAATAGAAAATTGAAAAGGGGATGATAATTCCGTCATAATCAATTTTAAACTTTCTGAACCATATTCATTGGCTATATAAGTGGAAAGTGCAAAACCAGAATTATAGGTCGATTCGTTCCCAATCCCCTTTTTTCCGAAGGTATTCATTTCTGTAAATGTCAAAAGATTGTCATGAATTGTTCTGTCTCGAAGAATCATATCACGATGAGAGTCCCAATGGTCCCAATCAGCATTATCGTACATATACTGAGCAATCCCCTCCGCCAACCAAGGTGGGACAATCGCTCCAGGGATAGGATAACTAATTAGGGCATTCGGGTATCCATAAAGTACATCAGGACGTTCTTCCTTTTCGTAATTCATGAATTGGATATAAGCGCCAGGGATTTTAGTCCCTGCTTTCATGGCTTTTTGCAAAGATACAATATGGACAAACTCATGCGTAATAACATTTTGTAACCAACGATGACTCCCTCGTAATTCGAAATCGAGTGGCGATGCCCAAATCATAATTTTATTATCATAATAATATGCAGCGCCATTTGAATAATCATCCGGGTCTTTTAGGATTAAATGCGTTTTCTCTTTTGGACTGAAATTATAAAAGTTCGTTACTTTAGGATAAATAACTTCAGCAACAGTTGCCGCTTCTCTCGCTGTCATTTCAGTTTCATCATGAAAATGAATTTGAAAATGTTCAGTTTCAAACGTGTGCCAGTTTAATTCAGGATGGTTATACTC
>JABHAX010000151.1 GCA_018674095.1 Fidelibacterota bacterium | reverse complement strand
GTACATCGTGTTTGCTGTGATTGGCAAACCCAATGGCCCACTGTTTATGAGATCCGGTGAAATAGGGTTCAATGAGGATGATATTCACAGTGAAATTTACTAAAAAATTGAATGGATGTTTAAAACTTGAAAATCGATTAATTACATTCAAATAAAAATGTAAAAAATATATATAGCAGTCTAAGAATTTTATTGAATTCCGATGGAAAATTGCAAGAAATAAACTTAGAGATATGTAACCCGTTTCCGTATTTTTCACCCGCTTTTTTATCATGGAAATTAAAACTGTCACCACCAACCGGAAAGCCTACCACGAATACCATATTCTTGAAACCTATGAAGCTGGGCTTCAATTGATGGGTAGCGAGGTCAAGAGTATTCGAGAAGGGAATGCAAGTTTAAAAGAATCGTATGTATTAATCAGGAAAGGCCAAGCATGGTTAAGAGGGGCTCATATAGCTTCTTATAGCCATACTGGCATTGATGGTCACGATTTAGTTCGGGACCGTAAATTGCTACTTCATCGCAAAGAAATTGACCGTATCGCATCCAAACTTGCTGAAAAAGGTTTAACCGCAGTACCAACTAAACTATATTTTAAAGGTGGTATTGTGAAACTAGAAATGGGATTAGCAAAAGGGAAAAAACTCCATGATAAACGAGAATCCAAAAAGAAAAGAGACGTAGAACGAGATATACAACGAGCTTTGGTCCAAAGATGAACTTTTTACCTGTAGAAGAACAATTATTTTTAATTCGCCGTGGAGTGGAAGAAATTATTCCTGAAGAGGAATTAAAACTAAAATTAGAAAAATCAAAAGAATCCGGATCTCCTTTAAATATTAAATTGGGGTGTGATCCGAGTCGTCCTGATCTCCATATTGGACATGGTGTTGTTTTAAGAAAACTTCGTCATTTTCAAGATTTAGGGCATCAAGCTATTTTGGTTATTGGCGATTTTACTGCTATGATTGGTGATCCATCTGGCCGAAATAAAACAAGGCCACAACTCAACCTTGAAGCAGCAAGATCTAATGCTGAATCTTATGTGGAACAGGCTAAAGTTATACTTGATATAAGTACTCTTAAAATTGTTTATAACTCAGATTGGCTGAACAAAATCAATTTTAATGATGTTGTAAAGTTAACAAGTTCTATGACGGTTGCTCGCATGTTAGAACGTGATGATTTCACCAAGCGTTTTCAATCTGAAATTCCGATTTCCCTTCATGAATTTTTATATCCCTTAGCTCAAGGTCAGGATTCTGTAGAATTGAAAGCGGATGTAGAATTAGGTGGGACGGATCAAAAATTTAATTTGTTGGTTGGGCGAGATTTACAAAAAGCGGATGGGCAAGATCCCCAATGTATTATTACACTTCCATTATTAGAGGGGACTGACGGCGTTGATAAAATGTCCAAGTCATACGGTAATCATATTGGTCTTCATGATTCTCCAGAAGATATGTATGGCAAAACTTTATCTATATCTGACGATATGATTTTGAAATGGTTAACGTTAGCCGCTGATGCTGAGGAATCTATTGTAAAAAATGCTGAATCCCAATTAGGAGACTCGTCTGTAAATCCCATGCAAGTGAAACGAGAATTGGCGCGAGCGGTGGTTGAATTATATTATGATGCGGAAACCTCATCTAAGGCTGAACACCATTTTAATACAGTCGTCGTGGGAAAAGGTATTCCTGATGATATTCCTGAATATTCTCTTGAAAATGAAGATTTAATAGTAAATGTGATTTTTAATGCGGGACTGCTTCAGAGTAAAGGAGAAGCACGCCGAATGATAAAGCAAGGTGCCGTTAAATTGGACGGTGAGTCTGTCTCTGATATACAAGCAAAAATTTCTCCAAAGGAACACCAAATTCTTAAAGTAGGCAAACGTCGCTTTTTAAAGGTAATTGAATGATGCGTAACTCTTATGGCCTGTTAATAATGGCAACTTTTATTTCTTTTTCGTGTAGCACAAAACCGAATAAACCCAAACTTGTCATTACCCTTGTGGTGGATCAAATGCGGCCGGATTTACTGACCCGATTTGATGATCTATATACGGGTGGATTTCGATGGCTTATGGATCATGGTACTTGGTTCACCAATACACACCATGATCATAGTTATACAGCTACCGGTCCCGGCCATTTTGCTATAGGTTCGGGCCAATATCCAGGACGCGTTGGTGTTCTTGGAAATAGTTTTTATGATCGCGATTTGAAAAAGAATGTGTATTGTGTGGAAGATCCTGTGGCAAAAGTCATTGGTGCCAAAAAAGGGAAGGCACGGTCCTATTCAAGATATAATACAACTGGATTAGGAGATTGGGTCAAAACGACTTACCCAAATTCCAAAGTGATATCTCTCGCTGGTAAAGATAGAACTGCTGTCTTTATGGGTGGAAATAAACCTGACCTTCCAATTTATTATAATAAAGCTGGGCAATTCATTTCATCGGATTATTACGTCGATAAACTTCCTGAATGGGTGAACGAATTCAACAAAAATCTTCATGCTGAATCATATAAAGACTCCTTGTGGACAAAATCTTTAGACGATGAATTGTATTTAAAATATGCACGAGAAGATAATTATTTCGGTGAATCAGATGATTATTTAAGTGAAGAATATTCACCTGTTTTTCCTATCGGAATTGATCCTAAAGATGACCCAGAACTATTATTAATGGGGCGCCCATGGTTTGAACGAGAATTATTAAATCTAGCTAAAAAGGCGATTGTACATGAGGAATTGGGAAAAGATTCTGATCCCGATTTATTGTTTTTAGGGTTTTCTGCAATGGATTGGATGATTCACGATTATG
Source organism: Fidelibacterota bacterium (assembly GCA_018674095.1). Taxonomy (GTDB): domain Bacteria; phylum Fidelibacterota; class Marinisomatia; order Marinisomatales; family UBA1611. The sequence continues at coordinate 3,716 of JABHAX010000151.1, read as the reverse complement.
GGCCTCATTCTCAAGAAATTATGGATGCATTTATTAAGCTGGATAAATGGTTAGGGAATTTTATTGAATTTGTGGATGAAACTGTTGGATTAGAAAATGTTCAATTTGTATTGACCGCTGACCATGGTGGGTTGCCACTTCCTGAATATGTTATTGAAAATGGTGGAACGGGTGGACGAATCAACAAAAAACATTTGAAAGAAGCTTTCGAATGGATCGAAGAAGAAATTGAAGAAAAATTTGGCGATGAACTCTATGTTCGAAGTGGTGGAAATTATTTTCTTAATCTTGAGAAACTGAAAAAAATGGATATTAATCCTAGGGCTATTTATGATGTGGTCCAAAAGTTGCTCCCGAAAGTTGAAGGAATAGAAAGAATGGTTTATAAAGAAGATATAATTGCTTCCCTTGAAACAGATAAAATCACATTGCGATTGAAGCATATGATTCATGCCTATAAAACTCCTGAAATATTCCCCATAAATACGCCAGGTTACATCTATAAAAATCCTTATGGTACCAGCCACGGTTCACCTTATGATTATGACACGCACGTTCCATTGATATTCTCTCATGAAACCACAAATGCTGGCTCTAATAATGATCAGCACGCCACGGTTGATATCGCACCATCTATTGCTCATCTTCTAGATGTGAAAATCCCTGAATTTTGCGATGGATCTGTTATAAAATTTTAATTCATTCTTACTGTATTTACTATTCATTCAAAATTAATTTGGGTTATATTTATTACTCACACCACTCTCTTTAAATTTTAAATTAAATTTCGAAATAAGTATTCTCGTGTCAATAATTAATGTCAGGAGGTTCGTTTGCTAAATCTATCTAATCTTATAAAACAGTACGAAGGTGTTCGTGCGGTCGATGATGTTTCATTCTCCGTTGAACAGGGGGATGTTTTTGGATTTTTAGGCCCAAATGGTGCAGGAAAAACCACTACAATTAGAATGATAATGGGTATCATTCAGCAAGATAGCGGTACCATAGAATTGAATGGAAAAAACATTAATTTAATTGGTCGAAATAATTTAGGCTACCTTCCGGAAGATAGGGGTTTATATCAAAAACAGAAATTAGAAGAAACAATTATTTATTTTGGAATTCTTCGTGGACTTTCCAAATTGGATGCAAAAACCAAAACAAATGAATGGTTGGAGCGATTTGGTATAGGAGATCAAGGAAATCGAAAAATTGAAGAGCTTTCCAAAGGAAATCAGCAAAAAATTCAATTTATTTTATCACTCATCCATGATCCATCTTTATTGATTTTGGATGAACCTTTTACTGGGTTGGACCCGATCAATCAGCTTTTATTGAAAGAGATAATTCAGGAAAAAAGGGAAGAAGGGAAGACCATCCTTTTTTCCACCCATCAAATGGAACAAGTAGAACGCTTATGCACCAATATTTGTTTAATAAATCAAGGTAAAATAATTGTTGAAGGCTCTTTAGAAAATGTAAAAAAATCCCATTCAAGCGATTCAGTAGATGTTCGATTTACGGGTGAATTAAACATAGAAAAAGCAAAATCATTTTTTTCAGAAATGGCTATAAAAGGATCATCTATATCAGGTGTACTATCGTGTGAACCCCGTGACTTTTTAACGTGGATGAATGAAAGTGTAATTGTTCAATCTTTTCAAATTCATGTTCCAAGTTTAGAGCAAATCTTTATTGAAGAGGTGAAAAAATCATCATGAATCAAATTTGGAATATCGTAAAATGGGAATTCATGAACCGCGTAAAATCAAAACTCTTTTTGATTACTACATTTTTACTCCCATTTTTTATGGGTGGTATGATGTATTTGCCCACTCTTCTCATGGATATAGAACCGGAAGAAACCACGGAAATTGGCTTAGTTTTTGAAGATGATATTTTAGATCTGACTGAACGATTTCAAACTCAAATGAGCTCAATACATAAGCTCAAAGACGGGAATCCGCAATTTATTTTTAATCGATTTCAATCAAATGAAATTGCACTAGATAGTGTTCTTTCAAAATCCATTGATGGATTTTTATTTATTCCATCAACTGTGATGGATACGGGTGAAGTTGAATATTTTAGCTTCTCCCTAAGTAATATTAAGATTTATACTCAAATTCGGCGTGTCTTAAATCAAGGTGTAATTGAGCAACGAATGATTGAGCAAAATATTGATATGTCCATGGTTGGACAATTGAGCCGTCGAATTTCATTTGATACATTTAAAATAGATGAAGATGGTGAAACTTCGGAAGGAAATGAGCTCGCTAGTTTTATCATTCCATATTTATTTTTAATGATATTATTTATGACGGTTTTTATGAGTGGTCAAATATTATTGCGTTCTGTAATGGAAGAGCGCACCAGTAGAACCATAGAAATTTTATTATCGTCTGTAACGCCCGATGAATTAATGCGTGGAAAAATTTTGGGCTTGGGAGCCTTAGGTTTAACCCAAATGTGTTTTTACCTTATTGTCGGTTTAATTGCCACTGAATACAAAGAACTAGCTACTATCGATTTTTCGCTTATTCCTTTATTTCTCATTTATTTTGTGACCGGATATTTATTTTATGCCGCGATATTTGCAGCCATGGGAACTTTTTTCACTTCGGAGCAAGAAGCTCAGCAATCTAGTGGTGTTATTAGTATTATTGCTGTTCTTCCTATGATTTTCGCATCCTACTTTATTACCAACCCAGAGTCAGCATTCACAATTGGGGCAACTTATATCCCTCCTTTAACCCCCTTCATGATGATTATTCGAATTGGCACCAAAAGTGTTGAAATGACTGAAATAATAATTTCAACTGTTTTGATGATTGTATCGTGTTGGGTCATGTTGAAATTATCTGGAAAAATATTTAGGACAGCTATTTTACTTTATGGGAAGAAAGCAACTGTTCAAGAAGTTTATCGTTGGATTCGTGACTGATTTTTATCCTACTATCAATATTATTCCCTAAATTCAATCAACAATGACAGTACTCATAACTTATTTTTTAACAGCACTTTTTGTGTCTTTCCTGTGTTCATTACTTGAATCAGTCCTTTTAAGTTTATCTTTTGCTCATGTATCTGTTTTGGAAAAAGAAGGGAAACGTTCTGGAATCATCATGGCAGAGCTTAAGGGAAATATTAATCGTCCTTTAGCAGCGATTCTGACAATAAATACCATCGCCAATACAGTGGGCGCAGTGGGTGTTGGCGCACAAACTCATCTTATTTACGGAGATGAGTGGGTGGGGTTAGCCTCAGGGATTTTAACTTTATCAATTTTATTCTTCTCCGAAATTATTCCAAAGACGATTGGAGCTGTTTATAGCAAATCTTTGGTTGCATTCACGGCAATAACAATTCGTTGGTTAATGGTGATCGCTTGGCCATTTGTTGTGTTGTCCGAATATATGTCGCGGATGATTAATCCTGGTGAAAATGGCGGAGAATCAAAGGCATCACGAGAAGAATTACTGGCCATGGCAGAGATAAGCGAGGATGAGGGTTCCATAGATGAACAAGAGGGGGATATTATTGAAAATCTCATCAAATTAGATGGGATTCCAATAGAAGAAGTGATGACGCCAAGGTCCGTTGTATTCGCATTAGATAAAAATGAAACAGTTGGGGAAGTGGTTAAAAAGAACTCACCCATTGCTTTTTCCAGAATACCTGTTTACGATAAAGATTTAGATCATATTATTGGATTT
>JABHAX010000150.1 GCA_018674095.1 Fidelibacterota bacterium | reverse complement strand
TATCGATACGACCTAAAATCAATAATAAAAGAAGGTGTCGCCATGAAACAAATAAAATATTATCTTATTCCATTAACGATTTTTTTCTCAATTGTCTTAGCACAAGAAGAAACAACTGAAGCTACTGCTCCTGAAGAAACAACTGAAGCTACTGCTCCTGAAGAAACAACTGAAGCTGCTGTTCCTGAAGAAACAACTGAAGCTGCTGTTCCTGAAGAAACAACTGAAGCTGAAGAAGTTGCGCCAATGGATAGTGCAGCTACTGACTCTGCAAATGCTGAAGATGCACTTACAATGGAAGAAGAAGTTGAAGAAGTCGTAGCTGGGCCCTTAGCAGGATTTAGTTTTGGTGTTGCGCCAAGCGTCGGGTTTATCTCAGGTGAAACGTTCACCAATGTACCTGTAGGTGCTACAGTTGTAATCACAACTCCATACGGGTTTAAGCTCGGTCCATTAGACTTTACGATTTCTGCCGCTTTCGGTGGCTATGCTGGAGATTTTGATGGAAATGCATTTAACCCAACCATTGCAGGAATTGGCGGAAACCTTGTACTTGCAAACCTTGTATTTGCTGAAGGCCATGCCGGAATGATTGGATCTGGCCAAGGTGTCCGAGGTTTTGCTGGCGTTTCATTAGACTATTTGATGAAGAAGGGATTAAACCTTCCTGTAAATATATTAGTGGGTGGTGAAGGATTTATTAGTAACGATATGGCTGGTGTTGGTAATGCTTCCTTTTGGGGTGGACTTGGTGTTCGTTTAGATTACGATTTCTAAATCTAAGTCACACTATTATTTAAAAAAAAAGCGACTGTCACCAGTCGCTTTTTTTTAACCTAAACTATATATAAAATTTACAATTGAAACTCTTTTGGGAAATATATATTCATTCCAAAAATCCAATTGGGTTCACTATTTTTTCCCCATTCAGCTTTGCCTTCTAACTGAATAGACGGTTTCCAAACCCATTTAAAATCCATAGAAATAAATTCATGAATCTCCACACCGCCACTTGGAAACGGCCCTGCTAAATAATCTTTATAAGGTTCATACGGCCGTAAAGTAATACTCTCTTCTCCTCTTTCCCGTTTTCCAGTGCTCATGTATAAAAATAGCTTATTTCTATTAGAATAATTCATTCCAATTTTCAATTCCCTACCGTCACTGCCATAATACCAGCCCAAGGGTTTATTTCTAATAACAAAATTATTGGTTCCTGAGCCATGGCGGAAGGTGGGTGTTCCAACTTTTAGTAAAGATATATACGCCGTTAATAAAGAAGATTGATTTTTAACTGGGGTGAAACTTATTCGCCCAGAATAAGCTAATCCATGCTCTTTTCCAGCATCTTTTTCAATACCATCAATGACAAATTCGTCAAACAAGAAATTCCCAGAAAGTCTAATTTTGGGACTTACCATCCAATCCAACGATGCTTGCCAAACTGCATTTGCACTACCGGTTCCTAAAGAATTTAAACGTTCATTTAATTCAATTTCTAAATGTGTGGATATAGGATTCATATATCCCAAATCTATGGGACGGTTTTGCCCAGAATAAATAACCGTTTCAGTTAATCCAAATATCAGAGTTTTTTTATTCGTCCATTCCACCCCTCGGGCTGTAATGTATCGGTTCACAATCGATTCGGTAGATTCTAAAAATCCGTGAATATATTTTACCCTAATATTCTTCATATCGAGCCCAATCATACCATAATCATAGGGTGGTGAGTTTTTACTTAATGCTAATTGGATATTTGTCCCAGCTCCCCAGTTTTCTCTGCCTCGTCCCAGCTGTATTGTGAGCCAATCACTTTGATACCCGATCCCTGATAAATCTGTTTCACCTGAATTGAATCCACCACGAGTAATATCTCTTGGGATACCAGAATACCTGGGAAATGCATCTATGTCATTTACAATTCTTGGATAGAGATATCCATAAAAGTTATTATTAAAAGTAAAATGACCAAACCCATAGAGTGCAATTGAGTTATTAATAGATTGAAACCCAAATCTGGAATGGATATTTAATTGATTTAATTCATTTTGACTCAGTTGAAATCGAGGACTTCCCAGTGTGGTATAGGATTCCCAATTTTCCCCAATATCCACTGAAAGATTATAAATTTCATTCTCAATGAATTCTTCCGGGATTTCCTGAGCATTGAGAATTGAATTAAAACCCAAGATTAGGATGGATTGTATTACGATATATTTCATTTAATTATAAAAGATGTTAATGTAAAAAGTAGAAAAGCGAAAGGGGTTATTTTGGAATTAAAAATTTATTAGATGGGAAATAGTTTATGGGAATAAAATATTCATGTGCCTAAGTGTCCGTGTATATTTTAGGTGTGTGAAATTATTTAAGGAAAAAACAAACTAAATCCTTCTTCGATATTCATGATTCTGCATGACAAGGAATGGACCATCTTCTCCGCCAGTTGGCAGATTCGGTGGGTTAAATTAAGATTTGTTTTAGTGAATCAAACGAGATTGCTTCTCCGCTACCCAGCGGATCGCAATGACAGTATCTTTTAAAGATTTGGGTTATAATAGGGAAATGGTTTTAAAATAATAATAAGGCAAAACTTGATGTTTGGATTTCTTAGGCTTCCCATCGAATTGGGAATGAATCTTGTTGTTTAGACGGAACTTTAGAGGCGAAAGGTCTTGGCTGATAATATGGCACCAAATTTTTCAAACTTAATTGTATTTTATCAATATCAAGAGTTTGAGCAATGTTTATACATTCTTGAACCATGACTTTGAATTCTTCCCAAGACACCTTATGATTTTCACCTTTGAGAATCATAATTTTTTTATGGTCAGTGACAATTAAGTTCTCATCTTGAGTTTGCAATTCTTCATATAATTTTTCGCCAGGACGAAGTCCAGTATAAACAATAGAAATATCATCTTCTGGTTCAAATCCAGATAAACGAATTAAATCTCGAGCCATTTGGTCAATTTTAACGGATTTACCCATTTCTAAGAGGAATATTTCTCCGTCTCGACCAATTGCAGCAGATTGTAAAATCAACTGGGATGCTTCTTGAATAGACATGAAAAATCGTGTCATTTCGGGATGGGTAATTGTAACAGGGCCACCTTCGTTAATTTGTTTTTGAAAAGTAGGAATAGCGCTTCCTGAAGAACCCAACACATTTCCAAATCTAACAGCCATAAATTGTGTTTTAGAAGAAAGGTTTATAGATTGAATAATTTTTTCTGCAATTCTTTTTGTTGCACCCATAACATTGACGGGATTAACTGCTTTATCTGTGGATACTAATACAAATTTTTCTGCGTTATTTTTATCAGCCATTTCTACCATATTTAATGTTCCTTGGACGTTTGTATTGACAGCATTCCAGGGATGGTCTTCTTGAATAGGAACATGTTTATAGGCAGCAGCATGAAGAATGATTTGGGGCTTAGTTTCATTGAATACTTTTGCCAACTCATTTTTATTTAATACGCTACCCAAAACCGGTTTAATTATAGTAGGGGTTTCATGTTTGTTTGCTCTCACTGAAATATCAAATATTTTTTCTTCATTGTTATCATAACAAATTATTTCAGATGGCGAAAAAGTTAAACATTGAGTTACAAGTTCGGAACCAATGGACCCACCTGCTCCTGTAATGAGCACACGTTTTCCGTTGAGCATCTCTTTGATAGAATTCATATCAAGTTTCACTTCTTTTCTGCCTAACAGATCCGAGTAGGAAACATTTCTGATATTAGCTAAGGATATATCTTTATCAATTAATTCGATAAGACTGGGCACCGTTTTAAATGGCTTCCCTGTTGATTTGCTGACCTTTACAATTTTTCGCATTTGATCACCAGTGGCAGAGGGAGCTGTAATCAAAATTTCGTCATATTTAATTGTGAGGTTGGGTAAATCCTTCACCGTCCCTAATACTTTAAAACCATGTAAACTGGCACCCTGAATTGAGATATCATCATCTACAAAGCCCATAACGGTGAAAGGTGAACTGGGTGTTCCTATAATTTCTCGTATAATTTTTTCACCTGTTTTTCCAGCACCAATTAAAATTATGCGTTTTTTATGTATGTTTCTACCAGCAGACGAATGATGAAAATGAGAAAAATAAAGTCGTACAGCTATACGACTTGAACAAATGGTCAGTACATTTAAAATATAAAAAATTAATATGACGGATCTTGGATAACCTACCCAACCTTGAATCAGCCCAAGGAAAACAATCCCTGTTAAACTTGAAATAGTTACAGATTTTATAATATTTAACATTTCCCATACACTGGTAAAACGCCAAATCACATTGTAAAATCCCGAAATATTAAAAAAGATGAGCTGAATCCCAATAAAAACCGGCAACCAGGAAATTAATAGAGATAGAAATTCTGATGGAATATTAAAATCAAATCTGAGAAGGAATGCACCAAAAAAACTCAATGCGATTGCACTTGTATCAATGAGCATTAAAAATGCTCTCCG
>JABHAX010000149.1 GCA_018674095.1 Fidelibacterota bacterium | reverse complement strand
GGCTGGAGCCCGGGGACATGCTATATATGCCCGCATACTGGTTTCATTACACCTACTCCTATGATATAAATATTAGCTACAGCCATTTTTTCACAGAACCAATTCAATACTATTTGTATAAAACATTTTTAATGTTCACCTATCAAGCAGTGACTAACCCGGTCCACTCTTTTATAAAAGCCATACGCAAAGAGCCCGAAGAACATATTTTTGACAGGGAAGAAATCATAGACAAGTGTAATAAAATAAGAAATAAAACCCAAAGAGATGAAGCATTGCAGTTTTTTAAAGACAATGATTATTCATAGGGCCATTTCCAAGATCTAGTCGTCATCGCACAAATAAAAATCCGGGAAAATAAAGCCAGGCCTGTCATTTTTTTGAATTCCTAGTTTCTGTGGTGTATTTCACCTGTAAAGTCGTTGTTAAATTCCCCCTGTAATTTTCTTTAATTATCTTATTGAAACCGATGGGTAAATAAAAATAACTTGAAAAGGAAACCATAAGAAATGCCAAAAAAATTAAATTCCCCCACGATCATTAAATCTGCAGGAAACAAACCCAAAGTGATCAATGAATACGTTGGGTCGGTTAATTCCAAAACATCTAATGTAAGCATTGCGCATATGCAATCTCCTGGCGGTTGGTTAGAGCCGGGACAACGTCCTGAATTTGATGAATATACGATTGTTTTAGATGGTTGTTTAAAAGTAGAATCGGAAGCTGACACCTTTTTAATCAACAAAGGCGAAGCCATTATTACCTACGCAGGTGATTGGGTTCGATATAGCACTCCCAATAAGAATGGTGCGAAATATATTGCAGTTTGTTTGCCGGCGTTTACACCGGGCACAGTTCATAGAGATGAAGAATGAAAGAAAATAACATTTACGATAAACATTGCCGAATTAATATCTTAAAATAATAGCCTAATCTAAAAGGGTTCAACCATGAATAAATCGCTCAAAATTTTAATGTTTCTTTTTTCAAGTTTAATCTTTAGTCAGGATTTTCAAATTTTGTCTGGAGACATAATTCAACTTGAAGTGGAAGATTTCAGAACTTGTCCGGACTTAGTTGATTCTTGCATTTATGTTTGTGGCGATGGTGAAACAAATCCATGCCATCCTGAAAATTTATTTTCGATTGGTGTGGATTCGAGTACAGGCGATACGGTAACAGAGGGCTCTCGATTTAGAATACATTTCCCCTGGGAGTATGAGGGTGAAACGGCTAATAAATTTGTTGTGCGAGCTTCGTGGCCCTGTTTAAGTCCCACCGCTGTTTTTGCCTCCGGAAACTATGCCTATTGGGATGTGATTGGACACGATGCTTGTCCCGGAACAGTTCAGGGATCTGTTTGGTATGGGAGTGATTGCCAAGACGAAGATGGGAATATTGGCTCCCCTGAATGTATGGAATTAGTCGGGCGTTTTTGTTTTGCGCCGGGCGATACCTTAGATTGGCCGGAAGAATCAGACCAAAGTATTAGTGCGGATGTGTGCGATGCTTGTTGGATGTCTTCTCCAACTTGGGACTCGTATGATGAAGGGTTGTATTCAAATGTTGAGCTTTCCCCCGCCGAATGTGATGTTTATGATCACTGTCATCATAGCGAACCAGAGACTGTGCTTTGTGGAGTTGGCTATTTAGATGGAGAAACAGTTTCTGTTTCAGATGAAATAGTCCCTTATGTTTTTGACTTGAAACCTAGTTATCCAAACCCCTTTAATCCCGTTACAACCATCCGGTTTGATGTTGGCGTAGGGGACGCAATAATGAACCCCCTACAATTAACCATATTTGACATAACCGGTCGGTTGGTTGAAACATTGGTGAATGGAAAATTAGAACCAGGTCACTATGAAATTCAATGGAACGCATCAAGACAACCCAGTGGCGTGTATTTTTTGAAAATGAATTCTGGCTCCTTCGTCAAAACCCAAAAATTAATTTTGTTAAAATGATTTGTCAAAATCAAATCTTAAAAAGAGCATTCCACTTATCCCCTTTTCCAAAAGGGGTGTGGCTTGCCTGACGTTGCATTTTCGTAGTCTGGGAATATCAAAGAAATGAATGCTCTTTTTTTGCTTAATACTTAAAACAAAAAAAACTAAAATGAAAAAATAAATCCTTACGCTTATTTTGTTTATGATCTGCCATATATACACAGCAAACAGACCCACACTTGTAAACATACAAACAAGCAATGGTCTTATTCATTATCCCATTATTACATCGGTTTCTGAAACTGATGTTATTATTGATGGAACAACAGCCATTCCAATTTCTTCAATCAATCAAATTTCAGAACGAAATCAAACTATGATCTTTATGGCCGAGTGGACTCTGGAACAAAAAAGAAACTTTTTTATCTTTTGATGTAGATTTCATCGATGTAGATGTTGTTAAATTCCAAACAGAATTATTCTACATTAACATCCATAAAGAACAAACCACATTATTTTTAAACGGAACCTATCATGACCCACATTGCCCTTTTCCTTTTTTTCTCTCTATTAATCAGTGCTCAACCAGTGAGCGATGATTTGGCTTATAGAATGGTGTCAGATCATTTGCAAGATTCAAATATCCCAGATGCATTTGTTCGGGAATCGTTTACCCATGATGACTTAAAAATACACTCGTCTATTCCTGAGAGTTTTGCAAAACCATACGAAAAGAAAACTTGGGAGCAATACAGGAAAATTTTCATTAAAGAATCTCGAATCGCTGGTGGTGCAAAATTTTACAAAGAAAATATGAGTCTTATTAATACGGTTGCTGGTGAATATAAAGTAGACCCATTTATTATTGTTACGATTTCGGGCATTGAAAGTAATTATGGTGTCCACCATTCTCAATTTTCAGTTTTTAATTCTCTTTACACCCAAATCCATGAAATGCCAAGACGAGCCAAATGGGCATCCAAAGAATTAGCTGAATTCATTAAATATTGTTTTAATGATCAATTAGATCCACAGGAAATTGGCGGTTCTTATGCTGGTGCATTTGGATATGGACAATTTATCCCATCCAGTTTTAATAATTATTCTGTTGATTTTAATGAAGATGGTGTTCGTCAACCTTACGATTGGCCCGATGTTTTAGGCAGTATTGCCAATTATCTCCGACGGAACGGTTATACTCCAAACTGCAAAAATTATAAAAAAGATGGGGATATTTGGAAATCTGTTTACGCCTATAATCATTCCGACAATTATGTCATGGCTGTTTTAGAACTCACAGAAGAAATACGAAAACGAGTAAGGTAAATGAAACGAAGAGAATTTATTAAATTGAGCGCATTGGGCTCAATTGCCACAGGAATGATGCCCACCACACTTTTAGCATCCCGATGCGACCTTACTTCCGCAGATATTTTGGGACCATTTTGGGATGAAAACCATCCCTATCGAACTCTATTGGCTCATGCGGATGAACCGGGAACACGCATTTTTATTTCCGGAACTGTTACCACAGACGATTGCGAAATTCCAATTCAAGATGCTATTGTGGATGTTTGGCATGCCAATGATGTGGGGTGCTATACTGTTTTCCAAGAATGCGATACTGGAAACCCAGATGATGATCCGTATAATCTTACAGGACAAATGATTACCAACGAAAATGGCGAATATGCTTTTGAATCCATTTGGCCAGGATATTATGGAGGCCGACCTAAACATTTTCATTATAAAATAACAACACCGGCAGGATTAGAACATGTAACTCAATGTTATTTTGAGGGCGATTCGCAAATTAATGAAGACTGGGAAGAGCAACACGCAGGACGAATTATTCCACTGGAAGAAAGTGAAAATGGATTGATTGGTGTCTTTGATATTGCTATGGATGAAGAAGGAACGGAAACAGGTTTAGGCGATCCACATACACCGATTCCAGCCAAACCATTTCTAAATAATAATTATCCGAATCCATTTAACAATTCAACTCAAATTGAATTTGGAATTTCAAAAGTGGGATATGTTAATTTGACCATTTATGATGTGAGTGGAAAATGGGTCACAAATTTAGTTGATAAAAGACTATCACCAGGGGCCCATCGTTTTAGTTGGAATGGCACCGATATATTTGGAAAAAATGTGCCATCCGGTTCCTATTTGGTGGTAATGAAATCGGGTGGATTTACCAGTTCAAAAAAAATAATGTTGCTGAAATAAAAAACAAATTTCCCATATTTATTGGGGGAACAGATTATATAAAATCAGTATTTTTTTCCTTTTTCCAGTTTTTTGGATTTTAAATATTGTATTCCCGACTGGAACTCATGGGTTTTTTATTTAAAATAATGTGATTATAGAAAGATCGTTGCCACGCAAACTTAGATGATGGAAATTGGTTTCGGATATTTCTGGTAACGCATGATTTAAACCCATGGATAACTTTTGGAATCATATTTTTGGTACAAATGGTAATAAAATAAAACCCGGAATTAGAATAATTATACCCCTGTAATCGATTTCGTCCCCGTTCTTCTGAACGTTTAAACACAATTAAAAAGACACAATTAATTCCATTTCTGTTCCATTTCGATTTATAGTAACAGGAATTGTCATTCCGGATTCCAACTCTCCCAATCGCTCCATAAATTCATAAATATCTTTGATGGATTTTCCATTCATGGATTGTATCACATCACCTTTTTTTATTCCAGCTTTGGCTGCGGGCCCATCTTCTTTAGAAATTGCATCCACTTCTAATCCTTCTTTGCTGCTGCTATATGATGGAACAATTCCGAATGTAACTTTGAATTTTGATGCTTGCCTCATACGGCCTTGCTTTGGACCTGCTTCCGTAAAAACAGGCCGGTTGGGCATTCGCGCAAGGTGGGTTACGACATCATAAACGAGATTGAGAATCTCTTTTTCGCCTCCCAAATTAATGAGTTCCCATGTATCCATGGGTTTGTGGTATTCATCATGAAATCCGGAAAAGAAAAAGAGAACAGGAATGTCTTTTCCATAAAAGGCTGCATGGTCACTGGGGCCATAGCCCGGTTTTGTTAAGCTGATATTATACTGTTTGCCTAAAGATAAACTGTCTAGCAAGGGCTCAAAAAGAGGAGACGTACCCACACCGCCTATGGTAAATGCTGAATCTGCCATTCGACCAATCATATCCATATTGAGCATGGCAACGATATTTTCTAAATCAACGCTTGGGTGTTCTACAAAATATTTTGCACCCAACAATCCTTTTTCCTCTGCGTCAAAGCCCAACAAAAGAACACTACGTTTTAGTCTGTTTTTTTGGGAGGCTAATTTTTGTGCAATTTCTAAAAGCCCTGCCGTACCGGATGCATTATCGTCTGCGCCAGGATGAACTGCCACCGTATCAGATTGTCTGGATCCACTGCCGATTCCTCCGAATCCTACATGATCAAAATGTGCGCCAATTACAACAAATTCATTGCGATATTTTCGATTTCCACTTTGAATAAGTCCCACCACATTGGCGGCACGAATTTGGATTTGATTAAGGGTGACTTGAGCGCTGAAGAAAGTATTGGGCAATTCAAACGAAATTGATTCTCGGGATTGATTCATAGTTTCCTGAATCGTTTGGCGAGTCCAACCTACTTTTTTTAATAATTTATCTGCTGTTTCATTTGAGAGATGAATCGCAGGGATTCCGTCATTCTTATATCCGGAAATGTATTTTAATGGATAAAGATTATCATCTTCTAATTGAGAAATAAAAATAATTCCCACGGCACCTTTATCTCGTGCGATGAGCATCTTTTTATGGAGGCCCGAATGGGCTGTAAACAATGAATGCTGTTTATCTCTTTCTGGGCTATGGCGCATCACAATAACCCATTTTCCCTTTACATCTAGATTCGAATAATCATGCCATTTTAATTTCTCATCATCAATCTCAAAACCATATCCTGCGAAAACAACCGGAGCGTTTACGGTTCCATTCCCAGAGAACCAAAGTGGAATATAATCCGATTGAATTTGAAGTGAATCTTCATTGAGAATTAGGGAATTATTCTCGCCCAGTTCAATGCCATTTGTAATATTGAAAGGTTGGACATAAGCGCCATTTCCAGCGCCGGGTTTAACACCATATGATTTCAGCTCTCGAACCAGATAAGAAATAACATCTTTGGATTCCCGCGTACCGGGATATCGCCCACCACGATCCTCATGGGATAAATATCGAATATGATCCATTATCTCATTTTCCGTAATCTCTATTGAAGAACCGGAGCCAAGACCTCGCATCAAAATGAGAATGAAACCCAAACTTAAAATAAAGAGGGTCGTATTAAGCGATCGTTTGTTTTCTTTCATAGGAAAATTTATTTTGAATTTATCGGATGACAAAGAAAAAGGAATTAATTTTCATCCATGGAAAATGCAATTAATATTACAGTTAAATCTCATTATATCCCCGAACGATCTAATCCGGTAAAACCTTATTACTTTTTTGCTTATCATATTAAAATTGTAAATAAAGGCAGTTCTTCAGCTCAATTACTTTCACGATATTGGCACATTACGGACGGACAAGGAAATACCGAAGACATCCATGGCCCCGGCGTAATTGGAAAAACGCCGAAACTTGCTCCTGGGGAATCTTTTGAATATACCAGTTTTTGCCCCCTGCCCACACCCATGGGATTTATGGAAGGAAGCTTTCGGATGGTGGATGAACAGGGACAAGAATTCGATGCTAAAATTGAATCATTCCGATTGGTGGCACCGCAGGTGTTGAATTAGAGATTATTAATTCTACATGTCATCTCGTTTTTCCTGTTGAGTTTCTTAAAAGCGAGATTGCTCATCAGCTAATCATCGAATCGCCAGCCTGCTCCCGAAAGGTTGGCAGACAATGACAGACTTGGTTTATATCTCCAACCCAAGCAAATCCGATATTTTGAACGCTAAGTCTGTAATCATCATTGATTTAATTTTTTGTTTTTGAATCCCGCGCCCAGCGGCAATATAGCCTGTTTTCAAATAGGAGTGTTTTGGGTCGCCGCCATGAGATCCACCAGATTTTTCATAAATGTAAGGATGTTCAGAATTCCGAACAAAGCCAAATCCTTTATTGGCTAATAATAAGAAATCAGTTTTGGATGGTGCCCAGAGTCCATTATTCATGTGGCGTTTTTCTAAGGTCTCAAATGCAGTTTGTTTGGACAACAATAAGCGAACCTTTTTCTTGAATTCAAGATTGGACGGATCTTTTAAACGAATGAATCCTGATCCGCCAGAACCCAGACAAACAACATCCCAATTTTTTAGTGAATCGTTTTGAATCGTAATCCAACCTTCTTTTTCAAATAACCGATTAACATTAACCTGCTTTTCATAATTCCTAAATCCATGATCTCCTGTAATGATAAGTGTGGTGGATTCCCACAATTCATTCTCATCTAACAAAGTCATAATATTCCCAACCAGCGAATCCATAAACATAAAAGCATTTTTTGCTTCCGGTGTTTCCTTGCCAAACTCATGTTGGACCAAATCAGTTTCAATCATGTGGTATAAACTTAGGTGGGGCGCCTTGCGGGTAAAGGCATCCATAAAAATTTCATGAAGGAGTAAATCTCGCCCAAATCCTTTTGGGTTTCCATCTTCCGGCACCACACCGCGAACTTTGGCGGACTCCAAAAAAGTTTCGGGTCGGTCATGTTTCCGAACCAAATCCACGGTAGAAATTGAGTCATTTACCGATTTCATTTCTGGAAGCATCCAATCCATTTTAGCACCCACAGTAACGGGCCAGCTTACACCCAATGTGACCAAGTCTTTTTCATCGGCTTTCGTAATTAAGGTGGGTACTTTTATAGAATCCGCATACCAATACCAATCCACAAATATTTTATCCGGATTAAAAGGGCGATTATTAATAATACCATGTTTTTCAGGCAATACGCCTGTTATCATGGACGTGTGAGCTGGATAGGTTAAGGAGGGAAATACAGTTTGTACATCTGTACAAAATTCCCCCATCTCCATAAGGCGAAATAAATTTGGAATGTCTTTTTCTATATTCGGATGATTTAAAACGTCACCACCGAGTCCGTCGATAGAAATTAAAATAACGCGCGCATCATCCCAGCTGCCTTTTGGGCCACCGCAGGAGATGAAAAACAGAATGAATAATATGAATGTAAAATGTCTCATTGATTACGTGTAAATGGTTAAAGTTTGCGAGTAATTTAAACACATGAATATAAGTCGAACTAAAATAATTGCCACAGTTGGCCCCAGCTGTTCTACACCAGAAATGATCCAATCTTTAGTGGACAAAGGTGTGAATTGTTTTCGGGTTAATCTTTCTCATGGATCTGCAGAAGATAAAGAATCCTATTTTAAATTGATCAAATCAGTTAAACTTCCTACTGGGGGCAGACCTGCCATTCTTGGAGATTTAGCTGGCCCAAAAATTAGAGTCACAGACCTTGAATCTCCCTATGAATTAAATGAAGGTGACCTTGTTACGATTAGTAATGAAATAACGGGTGATTCAGTAATTTCCGTTTCATCCGGCGTCAAATTTCAGACCGTGGGTGAAGGCGCCCAAATTTTAATTAATGATGGCAGAATTGCCTTAGAAGTCATTAAGCATGTTTCCAATTCTACTTTGGACTGTAAAACCATTACACCCGGAATTGTTGAAAATCGTAAAGGTGTAAATTTTCCCGGTGTTGCCTTGGATGTGCCCAGCCTAACAGAACAAGATGAATTAGATCTTGAATTGGCCTTGAAAAATGGAGCTGATTGGCTTGCCCTTTCTTTTGTTCGGTCTCCATCAGATTATGGTTTAGTTCGGTCTCGTGTTCGAGAATTGGGCTATACGGCTCCCATTATGGCAAAAATTGAAAAATGGGAAGCTGTTCAAAATATAGATGGTATCATTGATGCGTTTGATGCGGTTATGGTGGCTCGAGGAGATTTAGGCGTGGAGGTGCCTCTTGAGCAAGTTCCTCTCATCCAAAAAAATGTAATTGAAAAAGCCAGTCTTGCGGGCAAACCCGTAATTATAGCAACACAAATTCTAGATTCAATGACAGAACGTCCCGTTCCAACCAGAGCGGAAGTAAGCGATATTGCCAATGCGATTTTAGATGGTGCAGACGCATTAATGGTTACGGGTGAAACAGCTATGGGCGATTTTCCTGAAAAAGTGATTGATGTATTAACTCGAGTCATTGGTGAAATAGAGTCAGCTATTAATTATCGGGATTTTGCTGTTTCTCGTGGACAAAACCGCCTAAATACGGCAAAAGCTATAAGCCATGCTGCGTGTACTGTGGCACGCGACCAGGAAATAAAAATACTTATTACCATGACGCATAGTGGAAGCACAGCGCGAATGACATCTCGGTATCGACCCGCAGCAAGAATTATTGCCATGACACCGAAAGAAAAAACTTGCAGACAACTCTCTATTGTATGGGGAGTTACACCATTCTTGATTCGTGAATATACTTCATCTGATGAGATTGCAGACGTAGCCAACGAAATTTTAACTCGTGAGAATCTATTGAGCGACGGTGAAAAATATGTAATTACTGGCGGCGTTCCAGTTGGTATCCCCGGCACAACAAATTATTTGTCCGTATTAAAATTGGTTTAATACAAATTAAAAAGTCCGGTTGGTTTTTTAAAATATAAAGGGATTCTTGTGTTAAAATATTTTCAAATTTTTATATCAGTTTCAATAGTGATGGCTGAAATTCCTCCGGGATATTATGATGGGACTGATGGATTAGATGGCGAGGAACTCCGACTTGCTCTTCATGAAATTATTGATAATCATACTGTGCATTCATATTCATCTTTATGGACACATTTCCAATCCACGGATAAAAAGCCTAATAATAAAGTTTGGGATATGTATTCAGATATTCCCAATGGGACACCTCCCTACGAATACACATTTGTTTCAGATCAATGTGGAAATTATGGTGGCGAAAGCGATTGCTATAATCGAGAACATTCTTGGCCAAAGAGTTGGTTTAATAATGCATCACCCATGAATACAGACTTATTTCATTTAGTCCCAACGGATGGTTATGTAAACGGAATGCGATCTAATTATCCTTATGGCGAAGTAGAAAATACGACATGGACATCTCAAAATGGAAGCAAGCGCGGCACCATGAATTCTTATAATTTTAATGGAACTGTTTTTGAACCCATTGATGAATATAAAGGTGATTTTGCCAGAACGTATTTTTATATGTCCACACGTTACACCACCGAAGATTCTGGCTGGGACGAAAATGATATGGTGAATGGTGCCGACTTAAAAGAATGGGCAGTGGCTATGCTTCTGGATTGGCATCAAGCTGATCCAGTTAGTGAAAAAGAATTAAACCGAAATGATGCCGTTTATGATATTCAGGGCAATCGGAATCCATTTATCGATTACCCGGTATGGAGTGAATGTATATGGGACGAATGTGAATCTACCGGTGGAAATTTTCCACCGATTGCCAATGCCGGCCCCGATCAATCCGTAGGAGAAAATGAAATTGTTTATTTAGATGGAACCGGTTCATCGGATGAAGAAAACGCGGATCTCACTTTTATGTGGACGGCGCCAGAAGGGATATTGCTTAATGATCCAACCAATGTTTCACCCAGTTTTTCTTCGCCCATGGTTGAAAATTCTGAAGAATTTATTTTTAGTTTAATTGTGTCTGATGGGGAGCTTGATTCTGGATTAGACTCAGTAATAATTACCGTAATTCATACCAATATTCCTCCGATTTCCAATGCCGGCCCCGATCAAATTGTAATAGAAAATGAATGGGTTACCTTGAGCGGAATAGAATCTTCTGATTTTGAAAATGACAATTTATCTTTTTTATGGGCATCGCCCCTTGGAATAGAATTAGATGATTCAACCAGCGTAACGCCATCTTTTATGGCTCCAGCCGTTGATGATACCACAAACTTAATTTTTTCTTTGGTCGTCTCAGATGGCGATTTAAACTCAAATCCGGATTCGGTACAGATTGCGGTTACAAATTCATTAATCATTGAATCGAATACCCTTCCCAATAAATTTGCATTATTTACACCTTTCCCAAATCCCTTTAATCCAACAAGCACAATCCGATTTAATATCCCATTTGAAACGCAAGAAAACACGTTTCTTCAAATCATTGATTTGAAAGGCAACTTAGTAGAAACATTGGTTAATGGAGATTACTTAACAGGGAAAAATCAAGTTCAGTGGAATGCATCTCGCCATCCAAGTGGAATTTATTTTGCTGTATTACAATTCGGTAAAAAAACCACATCAAGGAAACTTATCTATTTAAAATAAAATGAAATTTTGCATTTCTTTTATTCTTGGATTTAATTTTATTTATGGGCAAACGTTGCCCAATGCCCCAAAACCTAACTTCAAATTTCTCACCGGTATTGTGGTTGATTCGTCAACTTCACTTCCACTAGAATTTGCATCAATATCTCTCAAGTCCACTAAAACAAAAAGAACCTATAAAGGGAGCATTAGCGATAAAAATGGACATTTTTCTATAAAATATGAAAAGATTTATCCTAGCAATGTGGTGGTGGATTTTATTGGGTTTCATAAAAAAACAATTTTAGATATACCTCTTACAGATTCTTTGGGCCATGCCACAGATGTTAAGCTTGATACAATTTACTTGGTACAAAAAACAATTCAATTTGATGAGATTTCTGCCCTGGGAAAACGTGTTCCTTTAAAAATAACAGCAAATAAAAACACCTTTTATATTAGTAAGTCATTATCCATTTCCAATCAATCTGCCCATGCTGCCTTGAGAAGAATCCCAAATGTTGATGTCAGTATGGATGGCATTATTACAATCAATGGCGATCCAAATATTAAAGTATTTGTTAACAGTTTATCATCTAGCTGGTTTCAAGATGATAAAAAATCCAGGCTCAATTCTGTTCCAGTCTTTTTTATTGATCATATTGATGTTATAACAAACCCGTCGGTAGAATTTGATCCCGATGGTATGGGCGGCATTATTAATATTATTACAAAAGAAAACTGGAGTGATGGATTTCATGCATCTTCTTCCGTTTCTGTTGGGTCCATGGGGAGAGTGAATGGAAACTTGAATATGAATTTTAAAAAAGGACGTATGAATAATATTCTCATGGTGTCCGGGAAATCGGATTATGAATCTGATACAAGTTTGAGGAACTATATCTGGGATTATGGGAATTTTGAATTAAACAGCGTTCAAGAAAAAAGAACATTTTCAAAACCCTTAAATGGTAATGTGAATTTGAATACAAAATTTGAATTTAATAAAGATCATTCATTCAATTTGAATTCAGGGTTAACGTTTTTTAACCATGACTCAAAAGATACAATTTTGCATTATTCACCGGTTCAATATCAAATGACATCCATAGATAATAATCGTGGATGGACTTTAGATTTGAGTGGAAACCATAAACTAAAAGTTGAGAAAAAAGGCAATTGGGAAACACGGGCGTCTTTTTCTCAATCCGGAGAGCATCAAAAAGATATTAACGATAGAAATGCAAATGGTTCAGGTCCTGACAATCATAGCCATATTTATCGAGACAATTCAATTCAATCGATGACATTGAATTCTAAAGTTTTTATAATGAAGCCCAGTTTTTTTGAAAATTGGCAGTTCGGACTTTCTACACGAAAAAATATGTTTGAGAGTGAATTGGATTATCTCCATTTACCATTTGGATTTCAAAATAACGAATCTGTCCATTCTTTTTTTGTTAATTCTTCAAGTATTAAAGTAAAAAAAATTCGGTCGTATGTGGGAGTTAAGGTTGAATCTGTATCATCTAATTCTCGCATTTATAAAATTGAATTACCTACGGGACACGCTCACCAAGACACATCCAATGTATTTATAACACTTATTGATTCATCAATAAGTGAATCACCTTTTTCCAATGACTATACCCAAGTGTACCCCAATATTTCTACATGGCTATCTCATGGTTTCGGGGAAAAAAGTGTATCTTTAAATCTTTCTTATTCTAAGCGAGTGAATCGTCCCACAAAAACGTCCATTAATCCGTTTCCGAGTAGTATGATTGATGAATATCATGTAAGAACGGGGAACCCATTTTTAAGACCAGAATTTGTGGATATCTATAGAGCAAGGGTGGGATATCGAAAATCTAAAAATAATATAATGTCATTTTCTACAACATTTTTTTATAAAAACATTAAAGATTTAATTCAATGGAATGATATAAGTATTGTATCGATTGGAGATCAATCATTTGAAATAATGAGGGCCGGAAACGTGGGAAATGGATTCTCTTATGGCAAAGAATTTTTCATTTTATTTAATCCAAAAAATAAGTTTTATTCATCTTTAGGGTATCAAGATTGGATTACAGAAACAGATACATTATTTGAGTCTGATTTAAGTGGAAACTCTAAAGGGAGTTCTTTATCCGGGGTGCTTAGCTTTGATATTTATCAAGATTGGGATGTAGAAATTTATGGTAAATTTTATGGAAAATCAGAAATCCCAACTGGCGAAATTGAACCTTATGGTTATGTAGATTTTGTCATGAAGAAAAGCTTTATAGCTAAAAACTTATTTTTAAGTTTTTCTATTTTTGATATGTTCAATAGCCGAACCTTAGATATTTACACAGAGCAATCCATAAGCAATCCAACATCGAATGTAACTTATATTCAAAGATTAACAGCATCTCGCCAACAAGATCAGCGTCTCTTCTCCTTAGGAATCCAATATTTTTTTGGTTCACCATCAGATTTAATCCACCAATCGAAAGCAATCAATTCTCCAACTCGACCCGATGATATTGACATTGATTATTAAGCGGACGAAAGATAGAAAAAATAGACTTCATATAAATAACTAGCGAAAGAGCATTATTTTAATCATGATATAAGTTTATAGTATGTTACTTTCAACACGAATAGTGGACATAATATCATTACGTTTAATGTAATAACCTTAACAGTATCACGGAGAACACAACATGAAAAGAATGATAATAAAAATAGCTTTAATTTATTTACCCGTTATCATGATGGGGCAAGCATACACTCTAGAGAACTGTGAAACCAATTTGTCTAGTAATGCACCGTCGTTTTACCAAAAATATTTTCAATGTGTGGACATAAGTTTGTCATCCAGCGGTAATTATGTGAATTTGTATTACAGTGGATTGGCACCCTACGAAAGTTGGTATTATGAAAGCGGTAACCCAAATCATATTGACTATGTCTCACAGGGTGCAGGTTATTTCCAAGTCCCGAATTCGTACATTACAGAATATGATTATGTGGTTTCGATTCCTATTGATCCTGAAGCCCGTCTAAATTTGACGATAGATGCGGATGCAGTTGACGGAGAAGTTGGAACAAGTAATTTTGAATATCCAATGGGCTCGGTTGGCTCTGCTTTAAATGGCGTCAATATGTACAATCCCTGTGCATCCCCACCTGATGCTATTGAAGATGAGGCCTACTCTTTTGATTATTACAGTGGCCACCCTGCTGGACCCACTGGCATTTATCATTATCATACAACATCCAAAGGACCCTTAGAAGTTTTGGAATATAAGGGCATCATTGAAACTCCCACAGTTGGATCCGGTGAAATTGAAGTGTTTGGCATTATGTGTGATGGCGTTGTGGTCATGGGTTGTACAGAATTAGATGGGTCAGTCCCCAACACGTCTGACTGGGATGCGCAAAATGGTCATGTCCACGATATGGTAGATGAACTTGGGACAACTCAATTTACCAACCGATATCATACCCATGTATGTTATGATGAAATTACCGAAGATGATACGGATGGTAATGGATATCAAGAACATGAGTTTACTCCAGAGATATCCTATTATAAAACCGAGGGGATGGGGCAAAATTATAATCGCTGCGCTGCAATGAGCGATCCCATCGAAGAAGATATGGTTGCTCTTGGTGATGAGATTACACCCGGTGATTTTTCTCTTTATCAAAATTATCCAAATCCGTTTAATCCAACAACAAGCATTGAATATGATTTAACAAAAAGTGGTTCAGTTGATTTAGCCATTTATGATTTAATGGGTCATCGTGTTCGCACTTTGGTTTTTGGAAATCAAAAATCCGGATTTAAGACTGTAGTGTGGGATGCCACCAATGATTTTGGTCAAGCGGTTTCCGCTGGAATGTATTTTTATACTTTAAATACATCAGAAGGATCATTGACTCAGAAGATGCTTTTGATAAAATAAGTTTTTTCTATTCCAAGAAACCCGATTCGCTTGGTTCGGAGTTGGGTTTCTTGTTTTAAATTATAATATGTCTAAAATGCTTTTGTTTATAATTCTCTTTTTGGCTTTGTGGAGTTGTGAAGGGCCCAACGAGAAAGTGATTGAAAAACCCGTGAACTATTTTTCCAAAGTTTTTGGAGAATATGATGCAGAAATGGGATACAGTATTCAAGAAACCACGGATGGCGGATTTATACTATCCGGCGCTACATCTTCTTATTGGGCTACAGATTCTTTATCTCGAATAAATGACATCCAACACGGTATTACCAATGCAATTATTGCAAAAGTCGATACAGTAGGTGAACCAGAATGGATCAAAGTATTTGGCGGAGACATGTTTGAATCTGCATTCAACGCTGGAGAAACTGATGATGGTGGATACTTTTTTGCGGGATATACAAATTCAATCGGAAATGGATTGTATGATTTTTGGTTGGTCAAGTTGGATGCTTTTGGAAATATGGAATGGGAAAAAACATATGGAACTGCCAAAGCTGATGTTGGATTATTTGGCGAGATTACTTCAGATGGTGGCTATATTTTAACAGGTTATACAATTTTGCCAAATAAAACAGATAAAGATTTTTGGTTATTAAAAACCAATGCTGATGGAGATTCACTTTGGTCTTCCACATTTGGAAATGATGCTAATCAATCGGCGAATCGTGTTATAGAATTATCAAATGGTGGATTTGTTATTATTGGAGAAACGAGAGGCGACTCTACTAATAATGATATTTTGATTATAAAAACGGATGAAAATGGACAAGAAATCTGGACCAAAAATATTGTTGAGTCAAATGATGATTTAGTATTTTCAATAAAAGAAACACCCGATGGATTTATTGCAGTTGGAACAACCACATCATTGGGAGCTGGGAATAAAGATATTTGGTTACATAAGCTAGATGCTTCTGGGAATGTTGAGTGGCAAAATACATTTGGCGGTGATGCGTTAGAATACGGGTTTGATGTTGTTCCCGTTTCGGATGGGTATGTTTTTACCGGATCCACATCATCATATGGAACTGAGTTTTATGATTTATGGATATTGAAAGTAGATTTAACAGGCGTGTTAGTTTGGGATCAACTCTATGGCTCAACAATGATTGATATTGGAAAGTCAATTATCCAAAATGAATCTGGTGGATTTACCATTTTAGGCCAAACATCATCTTACGGTTCGGGCGAATATGATTTTTGGATAATAAAAACTGATGAAAATGGTCTTATACCACTGGACGATAGTAGGACAAATTTTAAACTATGAAATGAACACCAAGAACATAAAGTTAGGCCCTACTTTCAAGGTGCCCATCCATAGCCATTCC
>JABHAX010000148.1 GCA_018674095.1 Fidelibacterota bacterium | reverse complement strand
TAAAATATCTCCATCCATATTGATGATGCCTGTATTCTTAAATACATAATCATAGATGTAGTAGTTATCATGATTTTGTTGAGAGAAGGCATAGATCTTTCGATCAATAGAAACTCCAATTGATGAATGAAGTTTATTTGAAATCATTCGATCACAAAAGAGATTTGGGTCAATTTCATCCACGTTATCATCGTAAAAATTATCTGTTGAAATATCACCATCAACCAATACTAGGGGATGTTCGAAACGTCCGATCATTTTCCATTCATAAGGCATAATCTCATCATAGGCTCCAGCATTACGAGTCCCCACAGTAATTACCTTGTAAGGAAATTCTATTTGATAAACGGGATCCAAATAATTTGTTGTCCCAATCCACATGGATTTTGCGGCAATACAATCCTGATATTTATATTGAGCCGGCCAAGCTAATCCATCTTGTTGTTGTGCGTCACTTCCAGTCCTTCCTGATTCTAGTTCTGAACCTAAACTGGAAAACCATGATCGGAGATTACCTACACGAAGCCATTTAATTTCTTGTCCTGCTGGTTGTGCAATGATTATTGAAAAAATAAAAAATATTAATCCAATAAGTTTTTTAGAAATCATAACTAATCCTTAGCCCCATAAAAATATTTCTAGGATTTAAAAAGTTAAAGGATGTTTGATTTGGCATATCAATGTAAGCGTTGGTTTCAAAAATATTACCCATTTTGGATTGAGAGACTTCTACCCAGGTACCAGCTACGTATTCTTGGTAAGTATCCGTTGATGATTCAAAATATATGGCTTCTTCTCGAATGTCTAATTCTCCTAAACCATCCAAAAAAGAAACCTGAACAATAGGTTGAAATTCCACACCATCATCTCGGAATTCACCGATTCGGTCAGAACCTATTATATTTTGATATGCGCTACTTTCAGGAAGGTGAAGTGATTGAAAATAGGCTAATTGGTCATCAGCATTATAAAATCCAGCAAGTGATAACCTTTTTGTGTTAAATAGATTATTAATCTCTGCAAAAATACCCACATTTACTTTTCCAATTTTTAAATCTCGATGAATTTTCATGGAAATATTGGAGTAATTATTATATTGAAGCAAAATAGGCGAATTAGATGAAACGCCAGGGTAAACATTGTGCGCATAGGTAAAATAGCCTTCACGCCAAAATAGTAATGTATTCGTAGACCACCCACCTAACGGATAAAAGTTTCCTAATTTAGGACCAAAATCTGAGGGAGATGAGATTGTAAGGTTTGCTCTAGCGAAAGGTTGTGGTATTGGCTTAGACTGGTACAATGCTTTTGTATTGGTATCGTATTCACGTTGCTCAGAAGGGTTTTCAAATAATTTAGATTTTCCGAATAGGCCAGATGACTTCACTTGATAGGTGTAATTAATAAAACCACTCCACCATCGAGAATGATACTTTCTAAAAGTTATTTCAAAACCACGAATATCTTCATAACTGTTGTTATCAGCTAGATTAAATATCACACTCCCATCTGCGCTATAGTATGTTGTATAAGCTAATTGATCAACAATATCATGGTAATATCCAGCCAATTGTAAGATGTAGAGCTCTTTAAAAGTTTTATCAAATCCTAATTCATATGAGATAGTCTGGGACATCCCTAATTCTGGATTTCCATAGTTTCTCATGGCTCCGCCAATATTTCGTCCCATACGAAACATTTCCTCATAAGTTGGTAATTGGTTAAAATGGCCATAATTAAAAAATAATTTTGACGTGGATGAAATGGGATGCGATACTGCTAGTCGAGGGCTAAGAGAATACTGCTCTTTTATATCTGCTGATTTGTATTTATTATCTTCACTGTATTCTGTAGAATTAAATTCTTTCCAGTCATTGGAGAAAGGTTCCAAAAACGTCCAATTTGTATTTCCATTATTATAATCTAATCTTAAACCAATATTAACTATATATCCATTTAACTCAATTTTATCTTGAAGATATGCAGCACCTCGGATTGGTTTTTGTTTCATGCGTACATAATTATTGCTTCCGGGAAAAACAACATTAACAATACCGTAATCTAGATTTAAGTCATGATAGACATATTCTATTCCGGTTTTAACTAACTGAGATGTTGTGATTTGGTTCGTATAATCTGCTTTCAGAGTTAAGGAAGATATTTGACTGGAGTCCCTAGACGTGCTAGTATGCCCACCAAAGAACATAC
>JABHAX010000147.1 GCA_018674095.1 Fidelibacterota bacterium | reverse complement strand
GAAAGAAAAATTCGGCTTGGTTCACACACCGTATTGGGGCATGGAACATCAAACAATTAACGCTTATGGAAACAATTATAAAAAAACAAAATTGGGTTATGATTTTTTAATGTTCCATGAAATGGGCCACGAATGGTGGGGAAACTATTTAAGCGTAGCAGACTGGGCTGACTTTTGGATTCATGAGGGGTTTGATACTTATGCAGAGGCTCTTTTTGTAGAGGAAAAATATGGAGAAGCCGCTGCAAAAACTTTTGTGAATAATCGCTATAAAAAGAATATTCAAAATAAACAAATTGTCGTACCTGTAAAAAACACAACAACAGAGTATAAAACTGACAATGATGTTTATTATAAAGGGGCCCACATTCTTCATACCTTGCGATATCTGGTTGGGGATGAAGTATTGCGAGAAAGCTTAAAAGAATTTATTCATATGCCGAAGGAGCTTCCACAAAACCAAACATCCACAAAAGAGTTCATTTCCTTAATCCATGAAAACTCAGGTGATAATATTCAATGGTTTTTTGATCGGTACTTATACCAAATTGAGCTCCCAACCCTTGAAATAGAAGAAGAAATAATAAAGAATAAAAAATTTATTGATTTATGGTGGCAGAACGATGGATTCAAAATGCCCATGGACATTTCTTTCCAATCATTTGATGGGCAAAGAGATCGAAAACTTATGTTGAATAACTCTCCCACTCGCATTGCAATTCCTTTAAAATCAGACTTGATTATTGATCCCGATAATTGGGTATTATATAACCTAAAACAAAAATCTAAATAAAATGCAACACCCTAAAGTCAAAATCATAACCGGTGGAATATTACTTATAACCATTATTTTTGTATGTTGGATACATCATCCGCTACCGCCCTATCAAGGTGAATTACCTTTGTCTGGTTTAAAAAGCCCCGTGGATGTTTTTACAGATGAATTTGGCGTGCCTCATGTGTTTGCCAACAATGAAGATGACTTGTTTTTTACAGCCGGCTATCTTGCGGGCAGAGAACGTCTCTTTCAACTTTCCACCGTAGCCCTCGCTGTTAGGGGTGAATTAGCATCTGCGCTAGGTGACCAATATCTGGGTAGTGATATATATTTACGCACTTGGCGAATTCACGATATAGCCAAGAAGATGGTTGAATCCATGGAGCCGAAAAATAAAAGAATCTTTGAATCATTTTGTGATGGAATCAATTATCGAATAGATGAAATAAAAAAAGACGCACCAATTGAATTCAAAATATTAGGCATTGATCCGCCTTATTGGGATCCCAGTATTGTGGCTGGTTATGCGCGTATGATGGCTCACGAAATGCAAGGAGCCTGGGAGCCGGAAATTGTGTATGGTGCTGTGGCGTCTTATTTTGGTGAGGAAAAATTGGCAGACCTTATTCCCGGCTATGATAAGGATAAACCCACTATCGTCGAAACATCATTGAAATACTTGAAACCCGTGTTTGACGAAATTATTACTCAGGAATTCACAATACGTGACTTGTTTGGCAAACACAATGCAGATATTGGATCTAATAATTGGGTGGTGTCGGGAAAGTTAACCGCATCGGGCAAACCGCTGCTAGCCAATGATCCTCACCTTGCTTATTCACAACCACCACGCTGGTTTGAAATTCACTTAAAGGGGGGAAGGTTCAATGTTTCCGGAGTGTGTATCGCCGGTATACCAATGCCAGTCATTGGACAAAACGAGCACGTGGCCTGGGGATTCACCAACAGCATGGTTGATGATTTAGATTTTTTTATTGAAACAATTAATCCTAAAAATCCTAATGAATATCGTTCTGGCGATAAATGGCTGCCCATGGAGTTAGTTCAAGAAACTATTCCATTAAAAAATGGGAGAGATACAACAATTACTATTCGGATCACCCATCACGGTCCCATTATTAGTGATGTTCATGGCCTGTTGAAAGAAAAAAATGTTGCCATGTCTATGGCTTGGACCGGCCATTGGAATACCACAGAAATGGATGCTTGGATAAAACTTAATACTATG
>JABHAX010000146.1 GCA_018674095.1 Fidelibacterota bacterium | reverse complement strand
GAAAGAAAAATTCGGCTTGGTTCACACACCGTATTGGGGCATGGAACATCAAACAATTAACGCTTATGGAAACAATTATAAAAAAACAAAATTGGGTTATGATTTTTTAATGTTCCATGAAATGGGCCACGAATGGTGGGGCAATTATTTGAGTGTGGCAGATTGGGCAGATTTTTGGATTCATGAAGGATTTGATACCTACGCTGAAGCCTTGTATATCGAAGAGAAATTTGGGAAAAAAACCGCCAAATCTTTTGTAAATAATCGCTATAAAAAGAATATACAAAATGAACAAGCGGTGGTGCCGGAAAGAAACACATCCACAGAATATAAAACAGATAATGATGTTTATTATAAAGGCGCTCATATTCTTCATTCATTGCGGTACTTGATTGGGGATGAAGTCTTACGGGAAAGTTTGAAAGAATTTATCCAAATGCCAAAGGAACTCCCGCAAAATCAAACATCCACAAAGGAATTCATTTCATTAATTCACAATAATTCTGGGCAAAATAATCAATGGTTTTTTAATCAATATCTTTTTAAGAACGACTTACCCGTTTTGATTGTAGAAGAAGAAATAATCAAGAATAAAAAATTTATTGATTTATGGTGGGAAAATGATGGTTTTAAAATGCCTGTTGAAATCAGATTTGAATCATTTGATGGCGAAAGAAACCGAAAACTAGACTTGAATAATTCTCCAACTCGAATTGCAATTCCGTTAAAATCAGACTTGTTGATTGACCCTGAAAATTGGTTACTTTACACATTGAAAAAAGAATCTAAATAATATGAAATCTAAAATTTTATTAGTCGTATTTGTCTCCTTATTCACGATAGTTTTAGGAGTTTGGGCTTGGCTTCATCATCCGCTACCTACTTATGAAGGGAATAAAATTTTATCCGGATTAAAAAACCCTGTGGATGTTTTTACGGATGAGTTTGGTGTGCCCCATGTTTTTGCTGAAACAGAGGACGATTTATTTTTTACTGCAGGGTATCTTTCTGCGCGGGAGCGACTCTTTCAGTTGTCAACGGTAGCCTTGGCGGTTCGGGGTGAATTGTCATCTGCATTGGGCGATGAATATCTTGGAAGTGATATTTATTTACGTACCTGGCGGATCCATGCTATTGCAAAAAAAATGGTGAAAACAATGTCACCTAAAAATAAAATAATTTTTGATACTTTCTGTGATGGCATTAATCAACGGATTGATGAAGTAAAAAATGACTTGCCCATTGAATTCAAAATTTTGGGGATTGATCCACCGTATTGGGATCCAAGTATTGTAGCCGGTTATGCTCGAATGATGGCTCATGAGATGCAAGGTGCGTGGGAGCCAGAAATTGTTTATGGAGCTGTGGCGTCATATTTTGGTGAAGATAAATTGGCAGAGCTTATTCCTGGATATGATAAAAATAAACCGTTTATTGCAAAAGGGGCATTGGACGATTTGAAACCTGCTTTTGATGAGATCATTCATCAAGAATTTGCAATTCGGGATTTATTGGGAAAACACAATTCTGATATTGGCTCTAATAATTGGGTTGTTTCGGGTTCATTAACAGAATCTGGCAAACCGTTTTTGGCCAATGATCCTCATTTAGCTTATACCCAACCCCCTCGATGGTTTGAAATTCATTTAAAAGGAGGGCGCTTTAATATTTCCGGTGTATGTATTGCAGGAATTCCCATGCCGGTTATTGGACAAAATGAACATGTTGCTTGGGGATTTACCAATAGCATGGTGGATGATGTTGATTTTTTTGTGGAAACCATGAATCCTGAAAATCCCAACGAATATAAATCTGGGAATAAATGGCTGCCTGTAGAATTAATTGAAGAAACTATTCCATTAAAAAATGGGAGAGATACAACAATGACTATTCGGATCACCCATCACGGTCCCATTATTAGTGATGTTCATGGCCTGTTGAAAGAAAAAAATGTTGCCATGTCTATGGCTTGGACCGGCCATTGGAATACCACAGAAATGGATGCTTGGATAAAACTTAATACTATG
>JABHAX010000145.1 GCA_018674095.1 Fidelibacterota bacterium | reverse complement strand
GTTGGTTTTGTGATGCACCGATTATTGCAGTTACTGGATCCAATGGTAAAACCACTTCAACTCATATTTTGTCAGAAATGTGTCAATCAGATTCTATCGATTCATTGATAGCAGGAAATATTGGAATTCCTTTTTCCGAACGAATTTTGAATGAATTAAAACAACCTAATTCAAATAGAGCCTTCATTCTAGAGATTTCAAGCTTTCAAATGGAATTTGTCAAACATTTCTGTCCGAAGATTGCATTATATACAAATGTGTCGCCGGATCATTTGGATCGTCATGGCACCATGGACAACTATGTGAATATGAAATTAAAAATGGCCAAAAATATGGGACGTGATGACTATATTGTTTTCAATTCTGATGACCCACAATTAACCTTAGCCGTTGATGGGCATGAAGCCCAATTAGTTCCATTTAGTCTTTTACAACATGGCTCGACTTTTTCATTGAATTCTACTCAATTGACAACTTTAAGTGGTCACCCATTAATTGATGTAAATGAAATCGCTCTTCCAGGAAAACATAATTTATCCAATATGTTGGGTGCCGCTACAGTTTCCCATTTAATGGGAATAACGAATGAACATATTTCTCAAATTATGAGAACATTTACAGGTGTTGAACATCGGTTAGAAAACGTAAAAACTGTTCAAGACGTAACCTACGTAAATGATTCAAAAGCAACCAATCTAGAGTCCGTAATTGTTGCTATAGAGAGTTTTAAAAATCCTATTGTTTTGATTTTAGGCGGACGGGAAAAAAAAGGTGCAGATTTTCGGCTCCTCCTTCCACATATCTTGTCAAGTCATGTAAGAGATATTATCTCTTATGGAGAAGCCAGTGAGCATATCTTAGCTGCATTAGGGGATGCGGTAAGATCGGTACAAGTTACAGATCTTAACTCCGCAGTGAGGACGGCTCAAACTCTGGCCGCTCCTGGGGACATTGTATTATTGTCCCCGGGTTGCGCCAGTTTCGACCAGTTTTCCAATTTTGAAGAACGAGGTCAATATTTCAAATCTTTGGTCAAGGAAATGGAAATAGCATGATTGATATGTTGATTCAAAGATATGACCGAAAACTTCTCATCTATCTAGGAGTCCTAGCTGTTACGGGAACAGTTATGCTCTACAGTGCAAGTTGGTATGAATCATTTGCCAGTTCGAATGGCCGAACTGATATGCTTTTTCTTCAAGGTCATCTCAAGCGGATGTTAGTGGGTGTATTTTTTCTATTTGGATTCTTAATTTTAGATTATCGCCGTTTGAAAGAGATTGCACCCTATTTTCTAATTGGCTCAATTATTCTCCTCATTCTCACAAAGATTTATTATTTGGCAAATGGTTATAGTTGGTATAAACCTGCAAGATGGCTTTTTGTCGGTTCAGTTTCTTTACAAACGTCAGATATTGCTCGGATGGCTATCATTATTTTCATGGCATATTATGTTGATAAGAAGCGTGAGCTTTTATCCGACTTTCAAACGGGTTTTCTACCCGCCCTGGTGGTTTTGGGTGTTACCATGGGATTAATTGTAATTCAACCCGATTATAGTACAGCTATGATGATTGGCATTATTGGTGTGTTAATTCTATTTATTGGCGGCGCGAAAATTTCACAACTTTCTTTAGCAGGAGCAGTTGCCCTTTTAATTGGAATTCCGGTATTACTCTCTCGCGAGTATCGAAAACAACGGATATTATCATTTTTTGGAATTGGTGATAGTGCGGATGTTGGATACCAAGCAAGTCAATCTTTAATCAGCCTAGGAAATGGTGGGATTTTTGGTGTAGGTCTTGGAAATAGTATTGAAAAAAACCATCTATTACCCACGCCGCATACGGATTTTATTTTTGCAATTATTGGAGAAGAAATGGGTTTCATTTTGGGGACCGTTCCCGTCTTGACGCTTTTCCTTCTTATTTTTTTTCGAGGACTTAAAGTCGCAAAAGAATGTACTGATCCATTTGGCGTTTTTCTTGCCGTTGGAATTTCTTTCAATTTGATTTTATATGCATTTGTTAATGCAGCAGTTGTAACGGGGTTATTTCCTGTAACAGGATTACCCATGCCCATGGTGAGCTATGGGGGTTCAGGGATGGTGATCAACATGGCTCTCATCGGCATTCTATTGAATATTTCTCAAGCACGACGTACAGTTGGCGGAAACCGAGGGTGGAGTCCAAGTCATTATGTCTAATTATAGAATATTAATTGCAGGTGGTGGTACCGGTGGACACTTATTCCCCGCTTTGGCGATTGGTGAAGAAATACATCGCCGAGAGCCAGAAGCCAAAATTCATTATGTGGGATCAAGATTCGGGATGGAAGCACGGGTTTTCCCTGTGAAAGATGTTTGGCATACGCTTCTTCCTATTCGTGGGTTTCAACGCGGAATCAGTTTCCAATCCATTGGAAGAAATTTTCTTTTACCTGTACGAATTATTCGCTCTTGGTTAAAAATGAACTCTCTTATTAAAGATTTTGTACCACAAGTTGTGGTTGGAACAGGTGGATATGCTGCAGCACTGCCCTTATACTTGGCGTCTAAAAGAGATAAACCTTTACCCATTATTCTTCAAGAACAAAATTCAATTCCTGGCATCACAACTCGGTGGTTTGCTGAAAAAGCAAAAACTATATGTGTTGCATTCAAAGAAGCCAATGATGCAATCAATTCAGAAACCATTCTAACCGGAAATCCGGTTCGCAAAGATATAACTGAAGGTCATCGAGAAGATGGAATTAAAGAATACAATTTTGATGAAAAGTCCAAAACATTATTCCTCTTTGGTGGAAGTCAAGGATCTGCATATCTTAATAAAATGATGGATCAGGTGGCTTCCAATATCGCTGGAGCTGGATTACAAATTCTTTGGCAAACTGGGGATTTAGAATATGTGAAATACAAACATAGAGATTCATCAAATATTCGCGTCGTCCCCTTTATTCATAATATGGCAGATTCGTATGCTATGGCCGATCTTATTATTTGCAGAAGTGGTGCACTCACCTTGGCCGAAATCACCGTATGCGGTAAGCCCAGTATTCTTGTGCCCTTTCCTGCTGCCGCTGCAGACCATCAAACAAAAAATGCACAAGCTTTGGTTAACGCGGGCGCATCAAGAATTTTATTTGAGAAGTCGCTTCATGCACAAGATTTCTTCCACGCAATCATGAATTTGATACATGATAAAAATGAATTGAATAAAATGAGTACCGCATCAAAAAAATTAGGCCGACCCAATGCTACTAAAGAAATTGTTGACCACATATTTAAGGCGGTGGCATGACATTTCGTAAAATTAATAAGGTGTACTTTGTTGGGATTGGTGGAATCGGGATGAGCGGAATTGCAGAATTACTTCTCAATTTGGGTTTCAAAGTTTCAGGCTCTGATATGAGTGAAAATGATAATGTAATTCGCCTGAAAAAAATTGGAATTAATGTAAATATTGGTCATGATCCTGCTAACGTATCGGATTCAGATGTATTGGTTTATTCTAGCGCGATCCCGTTAGAAAATCCTGAAATCATGAAAGCTCGCCAAAAAGGGATTCCTGTTATACGAAGAGCCGAAATGTTAGGTGAATTAATTAATGTAAAAGAAACAAGTATTGCTGTAGGTGGTACTCATGGAAAAACGACAACATCTTCCATGATTGGTGCAATTTTGTCACATGCAGAATTAGACCCTACACTTGTCGTAGGTGGATTGGTTCAAAATTTGAATACAAATTCCAAATTGGGATCAGGGGATATCATTGTTGTAGAAGCAGATGAATTTGATCGAAGTTTTTTGGCATTGAAACCCACAATAGGAATTATAACAAATATTGAATTAGAACATACAGATTGTTATGAAGATTTAAACGATCTCAAAAATGCCTTTATTCAATTTTGTCAATCTGTACCATTTTATGGAGAAATTATAGTTTGTTTAGATTCTCCGGCAGTTCAAGAAATATTACCAAAAATTGAAAGGCCCATGACAACCTATGGACGGTCAAGGGATGCGGCTTATCGTGCGGAAAACCTACGATTTAAAGAGAACTTTTCCACATACTCTGTTTTTCGCGCGGAGGAAAACCTAGGAGATATTCAACTAAATGTTCCTGGTGAACATAATGTTCTGAACTCTCTGGCGGCTGTTGTATTAGCTTTGGAATTGGGCCTTTCATTTGAAACAATACAATCGGGTATGACAAGTTATCAAGGCGTACGTCGTCGTTTTGATATTAAAGGTATTCATAACGATATTATCGTTGTTGACGATTATGCACATCACCCAACTGAAGTTGAAGCTACATTAAAGGCTGCTAAAAACGGATGGGATCGTCGAGTTATTGCAGTATTTCAGCCTCATCTTTTTACACGAACACAAGAATTCTTTCGTGAATTTGCTCAGGCTCTTCAGCTAGCAGATTTAGTAATTATCACAGATATTTATCCCGCTCGCGAGCAACCCATCCCTGGTGTAACTGCAAAATTAATTGTAGATGAATGTCAAAAAGCCATGGGCGAAAACTGTATTTATCTTGCAGATTTAGATGAATTAGAAACAATATTAGACCCCATTGTTAATCCAAACGATTTAATTCTAACTATGGGCGCTGGGAGCATTTGGAGATATAGTGAATCTTATACATCTCATTTAGCATCGCAGACACTTGGATTTGAAGGGTGAAGCATATGGCTGAATTAAGGAACATCGTCCAGGGAGCCCTACTTGAAAATGAGCCCATGTCTAAACATACATCCTACGGTATTGGTGGACCGGCGTCAGCATTTATCACGCCAAAAGATCAATACGATCTAGCAGAGATTTTAAAATTTTCAAGCCAATATTCCATAAAAACTCACTTTATTGGTTCAGGTTCAAATCTCCTTGTGTCTGATTCTGGAATAGATGGAATTGTACTAACGCCTGCAAAAGCATTGACGCAATTGGAATTTAAGGATGGACTTGTTATTGCAGAATCCGGCGTCATGTTAGGTCGACTCGTGAAGGAATGTATCAAACGAAACCTCACTGGCCTGGAAAGTTTAATTGGCGTTCCCGGCACACTGGGTGGCGCACTTGTTATGAATGCAGGCGCATTTGGTGGTGAGATTTCAAATTACTTACACTCTGTTGATATTATGAATAAGACCGGGACAATCAAAACAGTAACACAGGAAGATATTGATTTTTCCTATCGCTTCTCTTCAATTGCCGCAGATGAATTTGTAGTGTTAGCTCGATTCGAGCTTCAAGAAGAATTGCCTGAAATTATTCAAGCCAAAAAATCAAAAGCCAGTCAAGGTAGAAAAACTAATCAACCTCTTAAGTTTAGATCAGCGGGATCAGTTTTTAAAAATCCACCTAAATTTGCTGCGGGATACTTAATTGACCAAACCGGATTGAAAGGAACTAAGGTAGGCGACGCCGAAATCTCACAACATCATGCAAATTTCTTTGTGAATCATGGGAAAGCTAAATCTTCTGATATTACAGCTTTAATCAGATTAGCACGAAAATCAGTCTTTGATAAATTTGGAATAAAATTAGAATTAGAAGTAAAAACCATCGGATTTAATCCCCAAGAATTGGACAGTGATAATGCGTCATAAAAAACAACAATACCCATGGTTAAAAATTGGGATTTCCTTTTTATCTCTATTTAGTGTATTTGCATTAACCTGGGCAGCATTTTGGTGGTCCGGATATAAACAGTCTCTCGCAATCACCAATGTGAAATTTGGAAAAACAACAGTTTTAAATTCCCATATATATGAAGCAACACTTGGAGAAATGCTTGGAAATAATCCAGGAGATATTAGGTTAAACGATATTAGTGAACTCATGGAAAGTCATCCCTACGTGAAAGCTGCTCGTGTAAGTCACCAATATCCTGGGGTGATACAAATTGAGATTCTTGAACGACAGCCCATTGCTTTATTAAATACAAATCCAA
Source organism: Fidelibacterota bacterium (assembly GCA_018674095.1). GTDB lineage: Bacteria > Fidelibacterota > Marinisomatia > Marinisomatales > UBA1611. The sequence goes on along the minus strand of JABHAX010000145.1, from coordinate 4,528 downwards.
TGGTATTGTTGGATGCAGAAGCGATTGTATTGCCGGATGTTGATAATCTTGGAAATTATAATTTACCTATTTTAACAAATTTTAATCCTGAACCGGAATTATATCCGCCAGGGAAAGAAGCGCTTTCCGTAAAAGTAAAAGAATGCATTGATTGGTTATCAAAGATTCAAATTGGATATGAATCCCTTTATAATAATTTGTCAGAAATGAAAATGACTTCTGAAAACGAAATGGAACTCATTTTAACAGATCGACCAACTCAAATATATCTAGGACAAGATAAAGTTTGGTCCCGAATTCAAATATTAAAACAATTTGAGAAAGAATTGGGCGATAGAAAAATATCAGATTTTTCTTATTTGGATATGCGGTACGAAAATCAAATCATTGCTAAAGGGCGGCGATTATGAGCCCTATTCGAAACGGACAAGATCGTCAAATCACCGTCGGCCTCGACATTGGTGCTAATTCCATTATTTGCGCGATTGGTCAAATAATCCCGGATACAAAGCGACTAAAATTATTGGGAATTTCTACCGTTCAATCTTCTGGAATTCGTCGAGGTACAATTACCCATCGAAATGAATTGATTGAAAAACTAGAAATGGCTATGAGCGAAGCAGAAACCATGGCAAATATTAAAATTACTAAAGCCATTCTTTCCATTACCGGCGATCATATTCGGTGTTTAAATACCCAAGCTGCAATTGCTTTAAATCGCGCAAGTGGCGGACCTGGCGGTATTACAGAAAGAGCAATTCAGGATGAGGATATTTATCAAGTATTGGATCTGGCACAAGCGGTTTCCCTTCCAGTCGATCGGGATATTCTTCATACACTTCCACAAGAATATTTAGTAGATACTTTAGAAGAAATAAAAAATCCAATTGGGATGACTGGCCGCAGATTAGAAGGCCGTGTACATTTAGTAACGGCTGCTACAACGGCCATGAATAATTTAGTTAGTTGTGTTGAAGAATTAGGTATCACGGTTGATGGGCTTGTCTTTCAACCGTTAGCATCGGCCTTGGCTACACTCCATGAAGATGAAATGGAATTGGGCGTTACCCTTGTAGAAATTGGATCTTCAACAACCAATATTGCTGTATATCATGGCAGTGCCATTCGCCATTCAGCAATTATTCCAATTGGGGCTTCCAGTATAACCCATGATATTGCCGTTATGCTTCAAATAAGCATTGAAGATGCAGAAAATATTAAAATAAAATATGCATCTGCTCGTGCCTCTTTGTCTTCTCCCAAATTGGAAATTGAAATTCCATCCCAAGAAGGACAAATAGAACGAACAATCCCGGAGCAAGAAGTTTCACGGTATGTTGAAGCTCGCATGCAGGAAATATTTCAAATGGTCATCCGGGAAATTTCACGGGCAGATATTAAAGATCCCTTAACCTATGGGATTGTTATGACTGGCGGTGGTGCTCTCTTAAGAAATATTGTTCCACTCGCAGAAAATACTTTAGGCGTAAAGGTACGCCAAGGAAAACCCATAAAAATTGACGGGGTCCAAGATATAGCAGACGGACCTAATCATACAACAGCCATGGGGCTTTTACTTTGGCCATTGTATGCAACGGATCATGTCCGATTGCAGCAACCAACCAATGGAAGCTTCTCGGGGCTATTAAAGAAAATTCGACATACCATCGAAGACCTGTTTTAACCAAACCAGTTAACAAGGAGAAATATCATGCTATTTGAGTTTGATAGTCTATCTGAACAAAAAGCGAAACTAAAAGTTGTCGGTGTTGGCGGCGCGGGCGGAAATGCCGTTACACGAATGATCACTTCAGGAATGCAAGGTGTTGATTTCATTGCCATCAATACAGATGCACAAGATCTAGACAACAACCCTTCCGAACAAAAAATCCAAGTAGGAAAAAACCTGACCAAAGGTCTCGGAGCAGGTGCAAATTCTAATGTTGGAAAAGAAGCCGTGGAAGCGGATCGAGAAGCCATTACCACCATGTTGGACGGTGCGGATATGGTTTTCATTACGGCAGGATTGGGTGGCGGTACCGGAACCGGTGCGGCGCCAGTCATTGCCCAGATTTCACGTGAATTAGGTGTTTTAACCGTGGGAATTGTAACACTCCCTTTCAAATTTGAAGGCCCGAAAAGAATGAACCGAGCTTTAGAAGGCATGGCGGAGATGAAAAAGGCCTGTGACACAGTTATTGCGATTCCGAATCAAAAATTAATGTCCATCGTTGACAAATCTACAACTCTTCCTGAAGCATTTCAGATGGCGGATACTATTCTACATCAAGCTGCAAAAGGAATTTCAGATTTAATCAATGTTCAAGGTGTAATCAACTTGGATTTTGCAGATGTTGAAACCATCATGAAAAATATGGGCGAAGCTATTATGGGAACCGGTGTTGCATCAGGAGAAGAACGAGCAACTCTTGCTGCACAACAGGCTATCTCAAGCCCTCTTTTGGACGATGCAACTATTAAAGGAGCACAAGGTGTTTTAGTCAATATTACAGGCGGAAATGATCTTACCCTTATGGAAGCAAATGAGGCTACGAGTATCATTTTTGAAGAAGCAGGTGCTTCAGCAAATATCATTTTTGGTGCAGTAATTGATCCAAGCCTTAATGATGAAATTCGGGTAACGGTAATTGCGACTGGATTTAATATTCCACAAGCTATTTCCAAAGTTGAATCTATGGGACCCATGACAGGGCCCCATTCACCTATTCAAACCCGAACACGTGAATTGCAAGAAAGAAGTAATACACCGCTTCATGCTCAAAAAGAAACGGTCCCTGAACCCATAGTAGAAGAACCAAATAAAAAACCGATTCTAACTTTTGACGATACACAAGGTTCACCTGTGATTTATGGACAAGATCTTCAAATTCCTGCCTTCATAAGACGGCAACATGATTAAAACTGGTTGGCTATCAATCCATAAAAAATGATAGACGGAAACGTCCCCGTTTCTTGCGGGGGCGTTTTATAAAAAAAAAGCCCTTCCATGTAAACATGAAAGGGCTAATACAACAAAGGGAAATATTGAGAAGGGTTTATCTGACCTTAATCCCTTTTGCTCTTAATTCGTTCACAACTTTACGAATCCCTTTTTTATCAATAATCCGCATACCGCGGGTGGATAAACGCAAGGTTATATACCTATTTTCATCAGGAAGCCAAAATTTCTTTCTCTGTAAATTTATATTAAACCGGCGGCGACTTTTATTGTTTGCGTGGCTCACATTATTCCCAAACATGGGTTTTTTACCAGTTACGTCACATACTCTGCTCATGATTTTTCTCTTTTATAATAATTAGTTTCAGTACGAAAAAAGCCACGAAATTTAGAGAGTAAAACCATGATGACCAAAATTTATTTATCCGCAAACCTTAATTTTATCGTATCATTAATTCTATGTCATTTGGATCTTTTATCCCCTCTTTCAATGCAATGATTCCCATGGAAATAAACAGAGCTTTGTACACCATCTCATGGGCATTTATTATGGGGGCAATCCAATAAATTTTGTTGAATAAAATCATAATAAATATGGGGTGAATAATAAATAAAACCAAATTATAAATAAATACAAATTTGAAAATTTTCCATTTTTTAAAATTCCATATGAGAAAACTAGCCAACCAAAAATATCCATTGAAGGGTAAATTTAAAAAAATATTAACAAATTTATCCGACCTAGATTCTATCCAATAATCATCTTGAGACACCAAAACAACAATATCACTCTCATCGGGCAAGGTTGATTGAATGGTAGGCGCTATAACTTCCCGTACAATAATAGTTTGAATTGGACGAACAAGACCTAAATAAAATAGGCAAAACCCACACAACTTATATAAGACGGTTATCCAGAAATTAAAGTGTCTTTTTGATCGCTGATTACTGTCCATAAATACCAGAATGATAAAACAATTGGATAAAAGAAAATATAAGAACTGTAATCATGGGCCACATCCCAGTATTGAGGGAGATTAGCATTAAATACTGCAAAAAATGCAATTCTTAAAATATTGGCAAAAAATAAAACAAGCAATCCTGTTGATAAAAAAATAAGCCGTTTTTTCCAATCACCTGGATAAGCAAAAATAAACCCGCCATAAAGTCCAAGAAGGTTTAGTCCATTACATCCATTTTGAATTTCAATACCACTATGCCCCACACAAGTGAGTACTCTACCTGACACGTCCACATCCCAGCCCAAAAGACTTAAAAGTCCGCCAGCCATATTTATGCCTGTTAAACTTAAAAATGTATCTAACCTACCGTCAGGTAAAAGAACTAAATCATAAAATAATTGCCAAAATGCATAAATTGCACCCGCTTTAATTAGAAAAAGTGCTAAAGGTGATATAGATTTATTTATTTCGATTTTTAAGTTTTTTGTAAGCCATTGCGCCACCGGCACCAATCAATAGTTCCAATCCACCAATAGGCGCTTGGGCGGGATCACTGGGAAAACCAACACCTTGAGCCATGATCATAGAAAGTGTGGAAGTAAGAAAT